>DATCIR010000186.1:0-8132 GCA_036507695.1 Gammaproteobacteria bacterium | reverse complement strand
CCAACGAGAAATTCCTCGGCCTGAGCGTACTGTCTCTTCAATTCTTCATCAGCATTATTAGCGCCCGGTGCGACGCCGTGCACAAGATCCCCACTTACGATGCAGAGCGCAGGCCTCATTATTTTTGGGATTTGCTCGTCGAATTGATCGAAATCGCGAGCGACTGAATCAAGTAGCCATTCATTCGCAACTTCATCGCTCAGGTCGCGATGGAGATCAGAAATATGCAGAATCGAGAAGTGCACGTAATATTTATTCGGCTATCCGCCGTTCCCTATTTATTGAGTGGAATTATCGTACTCGTATGTCCTCAAAAGGACAATCCGAACATTTGGTAGCCGTCTCAAAGATAGCTCCTATACGAAAGCCGACTATATCATAAATGTCTTCTGCTTTTGCTGCACACCTGCCGCTCACAATGGATGGGCCGGACGTCGTCAGTGGGTCACAAGCGAAGGTTCGATTCTGTGAACTGATGGCCCGGTCTTGCATGTTTCACAACTGTTGTTAAGCATTCTTACACTGCATCTTAGTATAGGTTATTTAGGCCGCAGTTGTTCCGGTTTGATTTTGCTGGTGAAGTATTCGTCCGCGTTGTCGATATCGACGGCTTGATTGTGGTTGTCTACCAGCGGTTGTTCGTAGTCGGTCCAGCCTTTGAGGCCGGTTTTCAGGGATTTCACATTTTGATAACCCATTTGCTGCAGGGTATAAGCCGCGAGTACGCTGCGGTTGCCGGAGCGGCAGATGATGACGATGGGTTTGCCGCGCGCGTTGACCAGTTCGGGAACGGTTTCTTCATAATCCCATTCGCAGGATTGTTCCAAAATGCCGCGCGGCACGTTGATGGAATCCTGGATGTGCATGGCCTGGAATTCGTCCGGTTCGCGGATATCCAGCAGCAGGGGTTTGGCGGGGGATTGCAGTGCGGCTTCCAGGTCCCAGGGAAAAACTTCTTCCACGGATGACAGGCATTCTGAGATAAGCTGTTGGTAAGTTTTCATGTCCGGTTCCCTGATTCAATCTCTGGTTATGCGCTGATGGGCGGGCCGGTGCGGCGGGAAAGGCGGTTCGCGGGTGGATTGTAGCGCGAAACCCGGCGGCGCCTTCCAGGCGCTGCGTGCGATCGTTAATGCCGGCGGAGAGTATTAGTTTAGGCTTCACCTCTTTATCCGAAGAGCGCTCAATTTGAAATCAACTTCGCGTCGCTCAATTCTGATTTGAGATACGCGTAATAAATCGGCGCCGCCACCACGCCGGAGATTCCGAACACCGCCTCTAAAGCTACCATGACAATCAATATCTCCCAAGCCTTGGCGCGTATCATGGAGCCAATTATGCGGGCATTGAGAAAATATTCCGCTTTGTGAATGATAATCAGAAATGCCAGGGAACTGATCGCCACATTCAGCGAATGACTCAAACTGACTACAACGATGATGGTATTGGACACAAGATTGCCCACTACCGGCAACAAACCGAACAGGAACGTAAGAGCGATCATGGTTTTGGTAAAAGGAAGGTCAATGCCAAACAGGGGCAAAATAACTAGCAGGTAAATTCCGGTAAAGAACGCGTTGATGGCCGCAATACGAATCTGTGCAAACACGACGTTGCGAAAAGAGCTGGCCAGTTTGGCTATGCGTTGTGCCAGTGCGAATTGAAAAGGTGTGAGCGCATCCTTGTGCACCGCTTTACGCAAGGCAATCATAGCTCCAATAATCATGCCGATCAGCGTCAATACGACCGCACGCCCGGCCTCCGTGCTGAGTCCCCGCACTTCACCCGCATGTTCCCTGAGCCAGCCCGCAATATTCGTTCGCAGTTCTTCTATGTTGGCAGGAAGATACTCCCGCACCGCCAAAGGCAACGAATTTCGTGAACTCTCGAGTACTTCAGCCATTTTGTTAAGCAAGGCAGGTAAGTTATCCGAGCCCACTTGAAAAAACTTGAATATGCCAAGCCCCAGAAACACCAGTAAAGCAATTACAATGCTCGCCACGAAAGCCACCAGCGAAACTTTGGCGATATCCCCCTTCAGTTTTATGACTTTCAACACCTTGGGTTCCAGCATGAACACCACTTCATGAACCAAGAGCCCGGCAAACAACGCGATCAGCAACTGCCGCCAAAGAATAAAAATCAACGACGCCGCCATGAATATCCAGGCAGCGGTTAGATAACGGTGCATTTCTTGATTGGGAATAGCGTTCATACTCATTACCAGGGAAGAATAACGGCTCGAATCGCCGGTGAGAATGGGGCTATTCTAAGGTTTATGCCTTTCCATCGCCAATAGAAAATAGGGCCGGCTACTCATCCAATCGATTTACATAACCCGGTGAGGTCCGATGCCTGGATAGAAACGCCAACATGTTTCGCCGTTGGATTAGCGTGATCCTGCCCCGTTTTGACGGACATCGAGTTAGCAGCGTGGGCAGAGAGTTTCCGCGGCAGTGCATTGGCTTATTGCAGTTGTTTTTTACCGAGGCCGCTTTCCACGGCAATGACCGCCGCTTCAACGCGGGAGCGCACATTGAGCTTGCGCAGGATAGCCTTGACGTGCAGCTTGACCGTGCCGTCGGAAATGCCGAGGTCGCGCGCAATGGCCTTGTTGCTTTGACCTTCCGCCAGGTGTTTGATGATTTCGAATTCGCGGGGGGTTAAATCGGAGAGCGGGGTTTTTTTGCGTTCCGTGCCGGGTTTTTCCTGCAGCGCCCGCGCCAGGGTGCCGGCCAGTTGCGGCGCCACCACGGTTTCGCCGGCGACGATTTTGTGCAGCGCGGAAACCAGTTCTTCCGGGTCCATGTCTTTCAATAAATAACCTTGCGCGCCACTGCGCAATGACTGCACCAGATCGTTCTCGTCGGTGCTGGTGGTTAACATGGTGATCGGCACTTTCACGCCTTGGGCCCTTAATTTTTTCAGGACCAGCAAGCCGTCCATATCCGGCATGCGCATGTCCAGCAGGATGACTTCCGGTTCATGTAGACCGGCGATATCCAGGCCTTCCTGGCCGGTGCTGGCCGCCGCCACCACTTCGATATCGCTGCGCTCCAACAGGCCTTTCAGGCCCAGGCGGAACAGGGTATGGTCATCGATGAGTAATACTTTCATGGGGTTAAATATACTCGATTTTTCGCCGGACTGTTAATTTCAGGGCCACCAAAATCAGGTTTAATTGAAAATCAGGCGCTTTTTTTTACGATATCGCCGTTGAAATCGGAAAATCGAGTTCAATCCGGGTGCCTTCCCCAGGTTCCGACTCGATGGTGACCTCGCCATTAATGCGCCGCGCCCGTTCTTTCATGATGCTCAAGCCGACGTGTTCACCCGGATGGCCCATGATTTTCCGGTCATCAATGCCCACGCCATCATCTTCGATCAATACATGATAATGGTCATCCTGGGTTTGCCGGATCAGGATGCGCACATTATTGGCCTGGCTGTGCTTGCGCGCGTTGGTCAGGGACTCCTGAATGATATGCAATACCTGCACTTCCTGTATCGGGGGCAGTTTTAAATCCGGGCACTCGTTCTGAAAGTACACCGGGATGCCGCTTTCATTCCGGAAGCGTGCGATCAAGGCTTCCGTCGCGGGTATTAGCCCGCGTTCATCCATGTGCACGCGGAAATGCGCCAGCAATTCGCGCAGTTCGTTGTTGGCTTCATCCAGGCCGTTTTTCAGTTGCTCGACTTCGGCCTTTGCGGTGGCGTTGCCGGAATTTTTCAGGGTCTTTGCCAGCAGGTTAACCTGAAAGCGCAGGCTGGCCAGGGTTTGCGCCAGTGAGTCATGGAGTTCGTGGGCCAGCATGGTTCGTTCCTGCATGATGTGCAGGCGCTTGGATTCGTTGTCGAGGCGCGCGGTTTCCATGGCCAGGCTTAAGTGCTGGCCGATATTGGTGAGGATACTTTTCAGCTCGGGTTGCTGTTCAATGTCGATTTGTGGCGCGTAAAGATGGTAAATGCCCAGGGTGCGGTTTTGATATTGCAAGGGCAGTGCGATGATTTTCGTGCCGTCGGGCAGCGGCAGGGATTTATTCAATAAATTGCTGCATAGGTTGCGATCGACGGTGCAACTGATGACGTGGTTGGAAAAATCCTGGACGCACAGGCAGCGTTCAATCGGCGTGCTGCGTTCGTCTTCGAAGATTTCGTCAATGCCAATGCTGCCGATCACCCGCAGTTTATTATCATCGGTGATGATGCGCACCGTTGCGGTGGATGCTTTAACCAGGTTGAACAATGTAAACAGGTAATTCTGCAACAGCTCTTCAATATCATGCGCGCTGTTGCTGGTGGCGGCGACTTCGTAGAGGATTTCCAGGATTTTGGATTTTTGCTCCAGGCGCTGGGTTTGTTCTTTGACTTTCTCGTCCAGTTCCAGGCTGAGCGAATACATGGAATCACCCAGGTCATTGATGACGATGGCCAGCTTGAGAAATTCGCCCTGCTCCGGCAGCGGGATTCTCGCGGTCAGGTCGCCGTCCTGCATGGCGTAGGCCCAGTCGCGCATTTGCACCAGCGGCTGCAGCAGGTTTTGCCGGATGCGGCGGTAGCTGATAACAACGAGATAAACGCCAAATGTCAGCAGCAGAATATCAGTGACTACGACGCCAACTTTATATTCGGGGAGCAGCAGTAATAAATAGTTGCAGGCGAACAATGCCAGCAGGGTGAAGGCAATTCCGGTTAACGGTAACACCAATTCACCTTCGAAAAAACCGGTGGGTTTTCGCAGCCAACGCAATCGGGACGGATGGGGGTTCATGGATCGCTAACGCAGTTCTGCCGGGTTATGGGAGCTCTTATGTAAAGTCCAATGGAAACGCTATATAACAGTGTAAAAGCAATTGTGCAATAGCGTTAGTGTAACAGAAATTTTCGGGAATACGGCGCTGTGGATGCCGGCTATGGGTGGCTCTATTTTTACGGGGCGGTCCCCAGCACGCCGGGCCGGGGAATCCCGCGTACCGGTTAGTCCTTGGCGGGCTTGTGCGCCGGGTCGTTGGGATTCTGGAAAATAAAATTGTATTCGCCGGTTTCCAGTTGCACATAATCAATGTGGGTGCCATGCAGCAGGTCGGCGCTGGCGGGGGAGACGATGATATCAATGCCTTCTGACTGGTTGCGCAAATCATCCTCTTTCGCCTCATCGAAGCCCATGCCGTAGTCCAGGGCTTCGTCCGGTGTGACGCGGGCGGCGATACGCAGGCACAGGCTTTCTGAATCGGTTTCTTCCGCGGATTTTTTGATTTGCGCGGCGGCGGCGGGCGAGACTGTTATCATTTTGTATACCTTTGTCTGTTAGGGAAACTCTGATTAATTCATGTTTCGCCATACCGGCGAACGGGTACATGGATGTACCCTATAGAGCGACGCAGGATGCCAAAGCCGAAGTCGGTATCCAGCATCACGTTGATTTAAAAGCACTGGATTCCGGATCTCCGCTTCGCTTCGTCCGGAATGACGAATCAATCAGATGTTCCTTTGATACGTTACTTTATTGCGCTCGTTTTTGCGGAGCGGTGTTGCTGCACAAAGCGCAAAAAGCGTTGCACCCAATGGTTTTGCTCAACATCACGCAAATGCGTGTAGCAACCCAATACGTTCTTGTAAACAATGCCGTCATGGCTGCCGTCAATGCCGGTTCCACGCCGCACGGTGTACGCGAATTTTACACCGCTGAGGTTTTCCAGGCTAGAGTAGTGAAATTCATGCGCGGCGATTTCCGGGGTTTGCTTGGCGTTTGTGGCTGTGGGCCAGGGGTGGTTGGCGGTTTCCTGCAGTTTGACATAACCGCGGCCTTGCGGTTTTGCATGCATAACCGTATCGGCGGGGATGGCGCCGGCCATCTCGCAGCGTTGCCGGTTCCAGGCAAGGCTGCGGGTTAAATACATCAAGCCGCCGCATTCCGCATAGATGGGCAGGCCGGCGTCGACGGCGTTGCGCACCGATTGGCGCATGGCGCGGTTGGCTTCCAGGGCGGCCATGTGTGTTTCCGGGAATCCGCCGCCGATAAACAAGCCGTCAACTTGCGGCAGCTCCTTGTCGTGCAGGGTGTCGAAGTAGACGAGTTCGGCGCCGGCCTGCTGGAAGGCTTCCATGTCACCGGGATAATAAAAACCAAACGCCGCGTCTTTGGCGACGCCGATGCGGCAGGCATTGGGCAATTGAAACGGCTGTTGTTGTGTTGCAGGGGCCGGATTAATAGTAAATGTTGCCTTGCGCGCAATCGCCAGCAAGGCATCCAGATCCACTTGTTGGGCGATGCGTTGGCCGAGCAGGGTGATACGCCTTTGCGCCTCACTTATTTCGTTGCTCGGTATCAGGCCCAGGTGCCGTTCGGTGATGGTGAGTTCCTGGTCATGATGCACGGCGCCGATTACCGGTAAAGCGGTGTAGTGATCAATCACCGCGCGCAGTTTGCTCTCGTGACGGCTGCCACCCAGTTGATTCAGGATCACGCCCGCGATGTTTAAGCCGGGTTCAAACGCCTGGTAACCGAGTATCAAGGGCGCAATGCCGCGGGTCATGCCTCTTGCATCGATCACCAGGATCACCGGAGTATTTAACAGCATGGCCAGCGCGGCGTTGCTGTTGCTGCCGTCCAGGTTCAAGCCGTCGTATAAACCTTTATTGCCTTCAATCAGGCTGATATCAAAGCCGGTGGAATAGTGGTGAAACGTGCGCTGGATTTCTTCGCTGCCCATGGTATTAAAATCCAGGTTGTGGCAATCGGCGCCGGCCGCTTTGCCGAGCCACATGGGATCGATATAGTCAGGGCCTTTTTTAAAAGGCCGGACTTTCAGGTTTCGGGATTTGAGCGCGGCGCACAGGCCAAGACTGATGGTGGTTTTGCCGGAGGACTTGTGCGCCGCGGAGATAAAGAAATGGCTCATGGGATCCGGTGGACAATGCTGTGACGCAGGATCAGCCGGATCAAGCCGCGGCTCCGTATTTGTCTTTAGCGCGATCGTTCCAGAGTTGCGCGGCGAGGGTTTCCGCGTCCGGCTGGTTGGCGGCTTTGCCCATCATCTTGAGCGTGATGGCCAGGGTGCCGATCACGGCCGCGTTGGCGTATTCATCGTCAATTTGACCGCGCCAGAGCTGGCCGAGGCGTTGCGGGTTTAATTCTTCATCTTTCACATGGCGGCGCTTGAACATCGCAGGCCAGATTTCATCGGACATTTCACCGTTGTGGACGCTTTGCACCAGGCACTCCATGTCCGGGTTGCGTTCGATTTCCCCGCCGTCGCCCTTGATCACCCCGAGATGGGGTTGATTGAGGATCAGGGCGGCTTGCTGATGCGTCGGTTGATAACCCGGATGAAAAATGCCCTGCATCGCATACGGCGCGTGGAAGGGGTTGATCATGCGCGCGACGGTATGCACCGGTGAGCGCAAACCCAGGAAGGGACGCAATTCAATAATGTGATGCAGCCTGGGACACAAGTGTTCGATATCGAGATAGGCGAACCGGCGCGTTTTCATTTCATCGCACGCTTGTTGCAGCGAGGTGCAGGGCTCCAGCCCCAGGTTGTTTAACACATATTTGGTGTAAACCCGATTGTTGGTATGGCCGCTGGCGCCGTGCATGAACACGGTAATGCCGTTGTCGGCGAGGGTCAGGGTGCTGAGGATAAACCACGGCAGCTGGCGTTTTTTACCGGCGTAGGATGACCAATCGAGATCCACCTGGGGCGCGTGCTCCGGAACCTTGAGATAGTCGCGGATGGCCAGCACCGCGCCGGCGACTTCTTCCGGGGTTTCTTCCTTGACGCGCATCAGCATCAAAAACGCGCCCAGTTGTTCCGGCGTGACTTCATTGTTGACGATCATGCCGAAGGCGGTTTTCGCTTCGTCCAGCGTCAGCCCGCGGGAACCCTTGCGGCCTTTTCCCAGGATGCGGATAAATTGCGCGAACGGATGTTCTTGGTAAAACATAGGAAAACCTCAACCGATTACTGTTACTGCTGTTACTGCTGTTACTGCTGTTACTGCTGTTACTGCTGTTACTGCTGTTACTGCTGTTGCGGCGCAGCGCGCGCCGCATTTTCGTCTACGCAGAGCGCTTGTGAGACAAGTCAGGCGCGGGCTTGTTTGCCTGCCACGGGCTTGTCAGCTTCCTT
>DATCIR010000185.1:0-9194 GCA_036507695.1 Gammaproteobacteria bacterium | reverse complement strand
CACCCTGCGGGCGCACTGCGTGCGACCGGATTCGCTCCCGGCGAATCCGTCGACTGCGGCCATCCCTGGCCGCAGACGCCCCCGGCAGGCGACACCGGCACCGCTTTAACCTATGCTGCACACGGGGTGAGTAGTTACCTGTAAGTTATTCTTTCACTGGTTGATGCGGGTCATTAATTTACATCCCGCCAATCCAGGCCACGGTGTTGGTCAGCGATTGCGATCCACTCACGTGGGCAGTGCAGCGCGGCGCTCAAACTGTGTTGCGCCAGTGCCTGTGTATTATGTTTTTCACTGATGTGGGCAGCCACGATATGCTGCAGACTCGATGTGTTGATAGACTGCAGGAGTAACGCGGCCTGCTCGTTGTTCAAATGGCCATAGTCACCGGCAACCCGCAGCTTCACATGATAGGGATAATCACCCCGCGCCAACATCGCTTTATCATGATTGCATTCCAGCACCAGCGCATCGATTCCCGAGAGCAGGTCTTCGATATGCGCGGTACTGGAGCCGGTATCCGTCAGGATTCCCAACCGCCGCTTGCCATCGCTGAAAACGAATTGACAAGGCTCCCTGGCATCGTGCGGCACCGGAAACGGTTGTATCTGTAAATCACCAACGGAAAAATCTTGATGACTGTTAATCAGTCTAGCATCTGGCAACTCGTCCAGGCGCCCGCTGGTGTATGTTCCTTGGGTGGCATAAACCGCCAGACCGTACTTTCGGGCCAGCGCGCCCACGCCGTTGCAATGATCCGAATGTTCGTGAGTAACCAGAATCCCAGCAATGGATGCGGCATCAACACCCAACAATCCTAAACGTTTTTCGGTTTCGCGCAGGGAAAATCCGTTATCCAGCATCAGCCGGGTGCGCCCGGCCTCGATTAGCATGGCGTTGCCACGGCTGCCACTACCCAGGGCGCAAAACCTCAAGATTATCCCCTTTGCGTACAGTTGGTACTATCTCAGCTTTTTTCCTGTGTCTTCGGGATGGGATTTGCCAATATTTCCCGTATTTGTAATAACAAGTGATCGGACAGACCCGAGCCTTCCAGCACACCATACTTATTGTGCACAGTGATTTCTATTTTAGCGTCACGCTGTTGCAAATGGATTTGATATTCTTCCTTTACCGGCGGCTCTTCATCACCAGGGTGCACGGGTTTAGTATCGATTTCAACCGTAATCAGTTCCTTGGATACCGTATAAATCTGGCTGCCGCGGCTGCTGTCATCGATGGTAAATCCCAGCTCTGTTAATGCGGGGCCCACCAAGGGCCAGACCGTATCAAAATCACCGTCGACCAGTAACATACTCCTGCCTTCCGGAGTCCTTGTCGGCGTTGACGCCAGCGCGACACGGACCGGTTCGGTGGTTTCCGCGGGATTGGTTTTGGTTTCGGCTTTCTGCCTGGAAGGGTCTGCGTCAAGCTCGGCCAGGTCGACACTCCTGACGATCTGCGGTGGTTCCACCAGATCGTTCGTCAAATCCAGGGTGTCGACCTGAACATCGGGTATCAGCATCGGTTGATTGCCTCGCGGTATGCTCAAACCGTCGGGCATTTGCAATTGCCGGGATGTAGTGGCGTTGAGGTAAGCATATTCATTCTTATTATTAAACAACCCGCACGCCGCCAGGAAAACACTCGTTAACATTACAACTATAAGACGGATTAACAACATAGCTCTCACTTAAACCTGTCGAATTTAAAGAATATTGGCTTGTTTTAACGCCTGACGGACAGCGTCATGGTGCTGTTCCGATAAAACGGTCATCGGCAGGCGGATCCCGGACTTGATAAGCCCCATTTCGTATAACGCCCATTTGACTGGAATAGGGTTGGCTTCAAGAAAAAGGTTTTTGTGTAAACTCATCAACGGCTCATTAATCCGCTGCGCGCGCGTCTTGTCGCCTTGCAACGCGGCTTCACACATATCATGCATGGCGCGCGGCGCCACATTGGCGGTTACCGAAATATCGCCTTTGGCGCCTAATAAAATCAGGTCCATTGCCGTTGCGTCATCGCCGCTGTAAACATCAATCCTGCCGCCACACAATTCAAGAATCCGTTTGGCGCGTTCCAGGTTGCCCGTCGCCTCCTTGATACCGATAATATTGGGCAGTTCAGCCAGGCGCGCCACGGTCTCCGGTAACATATCCACCGCGGTACGGCCCGGCACATTATAAAGGATCTGCGGGATGCCCACCGCTTCGGCTATCGCGCGGTAATGCAAATACAAGCCTTCCTGGGTTGGCTTATTGTAGTAAGGGGTCACCAGCAGGCAGGCGTCAGCACCTGCCTTCATGGCGCAACGCGTTAAGTTGATCGCTTCTTTGGTCGAGTTGGAACCGGTACCGGCAATAACGGGAATCCGTCCGGCCGCCGCCTGTACGGTTCTTTTGATGGTTGCGCAATGTTCTTCTTCGTCGAGTGTCGCGGATTCACCGGTCGTACCCACAGCGATGATCGCATCGGTTTTGTTGTCCACATGAAATTCCACCAACCGGTCCAGCGAATCGAAATCCAGACTACCGTCTTCCAACATCGGTGTCACTAGTGCAACCATACTGCCGTGAAACATTGCATTTCTCCAAAGGTGTTGTGGTATTGCCAGCGATGTTGTTAGTTGCCCGCCCGCAAATCCGCTTAATGGTACTGAGCCGGCATAGGGAAAACAAGCGCATAAAACGCATAATAGGGCAGCGATCCCAATTACACAAAATATCGGCTAGCGTGACTATATTTTAACCATCGCATACCTGTTATAGTGACAAAAAATTTAACTGTAAATTTTCCCAACCGCCACTAAAATACCGCAATGGATAATCTACTGGTAATTACCGCTGTTGGAAATGACCGGCCGGGCATCGTCGACAAGCTTTCCGAAGCGATCCTGGAGTGCGGTTGCAATATTAATGACAGCCGGATGACGGTACTGGGCGGCGAATTCGCCCTGATACTGCTGGTTTCCGGAAAATGGAATGCGCTGGCCAAACTGGAAAATCAGTTACCGGCGCTCGGTGAACGGCTTTCCCTTACCATCACCTCAAAACGCACCGAGGAAAAGGCCCACCCGCAAAATTTGTTGTCGTATTCCGTTGATGTGGTGTCCATCGATCATCCGGGTATCGTGTACAAGATTGCCAATTTCTTTTCCAGCCGCAATATCAACATTCGCGAACTCAACACCACCAGCTATGCCGCCGCCCACACCGGCACACCCATGTTCACCATGAGCATGATCATTAATGTGCCGGCCGATATTCGCATTGCGGCGTTAAGGGAAGACTTTCTGGATTTTTGCGATGGCCTGAATATGGATGCGGTCCTGGAACCTTCCAAGGTTTAACCTAGGTTTAATAGCGCTACCTATCTCTTCTGACCACTTCCATTTGCAAGGAACCGTGATGAGCAAAGCCACGATCGGCAAAAAAATTCCCGCTTTCAAGCTCCCCGCCACCGGCGGCCAGCAGATCACGCTGCAAGACCTGCGCGGCAGCAAGGTGGTTCTGTATTTTTATCCCAAGGACAGTACGCCGGGTTGCACGGCCGAAGGGCTGGACTTTCAAGCCAAGCACGGCCAATTCAAACGCGCCAGCGCAATCGTATTGGGCGTATCACGCGACAGCGTTACATCACACGACAAATTCCGGGAAAAACAGGGCTTTCAATTTGACTTGTTATCCGACGCCAATGAAACTCTTTGCAAAATATTCGATGTCATTCAAGAAAAGAATATGTACGGCAAAAAAGTCATGGGTATCGAACGCAGCACGTTCCTCATCGATGCACAAGGTGTGCTAAGACAAGAATGGCGCAAGGTGAAAGTGGCGGGACATGTGGATGAGGTGTTGACTGCGGTGCAAGCCCTGAAATGATTTTTTTCCCCGCTGTTTAATAATTCCGGTTTTAACCTACAAAGTGAGTTTTGTTGTTTTTCGTTCGCCGCAACAGCGTGGGATAGTGTTGTATATCAAGACCGGCTCGCCCGGCAGGATGACGAATATTCGTCATCATCAAAGTTCGAAAAAACAAATTTCCCGGCAGGATGACACCCACGATAACCAGAACCTATCTCAAAATGTCGCGAGCGCAGGCGAGACAAGGCAAAAATGAACGAAAAAGCGAAGTTTACACGGAGTAAATGAGCATTTTGAGTTCATTTTTAACGCCGTATCGCCAAGCGCAGCAATTTTGAGCTAGGTTCTAATCATTGCACTTCAAACTATTGGAACTGGCTCAACTTCCGACCGCAAACTCGGCCAGGCATTTAACACCGCTTTCACCAGTGTCGCCAGGGGAATCGCAAAAAACACGCCCCAAAAACCCCAAACTCCACCGAATACGATAACCGCCAGGATAATGGCGACCGGATGCAGATTAACCGCTTCGGAAAACAATAACGGTACCAGCACATTACCGTCCAAGGCCTGGATAATGCCATACGCTAACATCAGCCAGGCAAAGTCCGCGCTCCAGCCCCATTGGAAATAGGCAATCATGGCAACCGGTATGGTTACCGCGGCCGCACCGATGAACGGAATAATCACCGATAATCCAACCAACACTCCCAGTAACAAAGCGTAATTCAATCCCATCACCAGAAACGTCAGGTAGCTGACCACGCCAACAATGATGATCTCGGTGATCTTGCCGCGAATATAATTACCTATCTGTAAATCCATTTCCCGCCATACCTGCGCCGCCAAACCCCGTTCCTTGGGCAAATACTTTTTCAGCCAGTTAATAATCAGCACTTTGTCCTTGAGGAAAAAGAACACCAGTAGTGGCACTAAAATACAATAAACAATAATAGCGAATAAAATCGGTATTGAAGACAGGGAAACAGAGAGAAAGGCCTGGCCCATACCGGTGATTTGCTTTTTAAAATCCGTCACGATGTCTTTGACTTGCAACTCGGAAAATATCTGCGGGTACAGCTCCGGCAAATGCAAAATCGTTTGTTGAACTTTATCCAACTGTTTGGGCAGTTCCTGGACCAGTTGCGTTACCTGTTGCGACAATACCGGAATCAACAGCAGGAGTAAAAACAGCAACAGCAGCAAAAACAGCAGGCAGACAAAAATAACCGCGGCCAGCCGCGGAATTTTGTATTGCTCAAGCAGCGCGACAATAACTTCCAGCAGATAGGCAATTGTAATCGCGATCAGGATAGGGGCCAGCATGCCGCCCAGGTAGACAATGGTTAACAGTCCAAACAGCAGTAAAACCGCCAGGATGACAGCCTGCGGATTGGAAAAATTTCGTTGATACCAGTTTTTGAAGACTTCAAGCATAGTGATTACTAAACATTTATTCTTCGGAATTCCGCGGCTGCTCGTTTATCAACGCTTCATAGTGACGCCGGAATAAACTTTCCAGTTCATCGATGATTAGATTGGCGGCATGTCCTTGCATGACATGCCTGGTCATCAACACCGAGGTTTCATTAAATAACTTGTCTTTCCCCAGCATGGGGTAACTCGCGGTTAACCGTTTAATAGCCCCCACCACGGTTTCTTCCGCGGGCCGCTGTTTTTGGATGGGTTTGGGTATTTCCTTTTTAACCTCAGCATCGCGGACACTATCGCCTCTTGCTGCCAGAAATTCCGCGAATTGCAGCAAGGTTTGCTGTTGAGCTTCCGTTAATCGGGAAAAATACTTAAGTAGTTTTTTCTCAATGGATTTCATCAAACAAAATCCGGGGATGGTTTGTTAAAGCCAAAAGCATCGGCCTTTTTTTGGAATTCCTACATGTCGGGGGTCTGATGGGTTTCGCAATAATTGCGCGCAAATTCCAATAGTTCTTCCATGGCACGCTGGCGGAATTTATGCTTTTGGTGAACGAAGGAAAATGGCCGCTCCAATGGAGGATCCAGTTCGAGCACCGCTAGAGTGCCTAAACGGATTTCTTTTGAGAGTGTCGCGCGCGAAATAATACTCACACCAATGCCCGCTTCCACGGCGCCTTTCAAGGCTTCCAAACTACCCAGCTCCATGATGACATTCAGCTGCGCGGCATCCACGCCGGCTGCCTTGAGATAATCCAGTATAACTTCACGAGTACCGGAACCTTCTTCCCGGCAAATATAGGGGTATTCAACCAAAGTATTGAGGGAAATTTTCTCTTTCCCCGCCAAAACGTGCCCCGGCGGCACAATCGCCACCAAGCGGTCAGTACGGCAGATTTCAACCGACAAATTCTTGTTTGCAACCGGCGCTTCAACCACGCCAAGGTCGATGACGTTGTGCTCGACCATGGAAACGATACCATCGGTATTCGAGACTTTGAGCCGCAAACTCACATCCGGGTATTTGGCCTTGAAGTCGCCCAACAAGGCCGGCAACATATATTCCGCGATCGTGGTGCTTGCCCCCAGGATCAGCACACCGCTGATTTCACCCGTTAACTCCCGGACGGAGTTTTCCAATTCATTATAAAGTTCAAATATGCGATCGGCGTATTCGTAGACTTTTTGCCCCGCTTCGGTGAGGCTGATCCGGTTGTGGGTTCGATCGAACAGGCGGGTATTGAAATGTTCTTCTAATTGCCGCACTTGGAAGGTCACGGCGGGCTGGGTCATGTGCAAGGTTTCCGCCGCCTTCGTGAAACTGAGCAGCCGCGCAACCGAATAAAATACGTGCAGTCTTCGATCTGCCATGGGATATAACCTTTATTATGGGGTATCAGATAGTAAATTTTTATGGAGTACTAGATAGTATAGATGATAATAGCAATTAATCTTTATAATAGAAATGTTTAATGACTCATGTATATCCAAAAGGATAATTGAGTAAGGAGCTTACGTGGCGTTCAATTTTAGCGAATATAGCCTTTGCTCAATAAATGGCCATGTTGCGAAGCTTGCGCCCGGCCGCCGCCTATCCAGGATCCCGTCGAGCAGGCGATGGAAAATCCTTGCGGAGCGATACCGGCATACATCATCTATATTATCGGCGTTGCTATTTGCCGAATAACCAATGAGCGCCATAATCCCGATTATCCGGCAAGGCCGGTGATAGTAAATACACTTAGCGGCAAAGACGATGCGTTGCATAGTCGTGTTAGCGACTATACGCCCGGTATTCCGGGACAATAAGGCGGATTCAATGGTCGGCAGGCGATTATCGAACTGCTTAAGTTGCGTGAAAAATCTCGTGATTTAAATCAAAGCTTACCGGACAAAAACATTGCGCGATTTCCCAAAACATTCCACAATAATCTTAACTTAAATCCATTAAGTCCATAGGAATGGTTGCTGAGCCGATTTTTGGCGTAGCATGAAATCACATGTTTCATAGAGGGACTATTATGAAAACCGGTTCAACAATGCGTTGGCTTGGCATATTAATATTCGCTGGCGGCCTCAATGCCTGCACACCACATATTGCGGTTAGCGTCAATGCAATATCCGACCCCCAGGTAATCGCTTATGGAAAACGTTATTATCTCACCAATATTACCGACATGAATAAAGACACCGCCGCAACCGATCTTTATTTCCTGGAGTTTCGCCGTTTCTTTGACCACACTCTGCAAAAGCAGGGATTTATACCCAGCGAGTCCCTGGACGCCGCGGATATCGAAATCCAGTTTCACTACGGTATTTCGGATGGCCGAACCGGTGTGCAAACCTACTCGTGGCCAATCTACGAAACCTTCGGCGGACACACGGTTACCGTCACCGAGAACGTAACCGATAGCTCAGGTCAAACCCGGTCGGTGCAACGTACCGTGCACGTGCCCGCTTATGTGCAACAGATCGGCAGCACTTATGAAACCCGCAGTTATACCCTTTACAACCGTTATGCTAATTTGGCCGCCATACCGGTTCACCGCAATGCGGATAAGCCGGCTACTACAATCTGGAGTGTCAACATTCAAAGCGTGGGCGAATCCAATGACCTGCGCGCCATCATGCCTTACCTCGCCGCGGCAAGCCTGCCGTTCCTGGGTCATAACAGCGGGCAACAACAGATTGTTAAACTGCGCCAGGATGACCCGATCATTATTGAGCTGCGCGGACTGGTCACCAACCCGCGCTGATGAGCTACTCGGCCGGTTGCAGCGTTATTGACCGCGTATCACCGCGCGGTTTGCGTTGCGGCAAACTGTTGCGCATCCGTTGTATTACTTTCTCCGCCGTGGAACGATAGGCCGTTAGTTTACCGCCATAGATCGATATCAATCTTGGCGTGCTTGCCGCATTGGTCAACAGTAGCGTATCGCGCGCACGCTTGAAGTGCGAACCCGGCGCACGCGGTAGTACGCGTAGCCCGGCAAAGGCACTGACAATATCGGACTGCGCCTTGGGTGTTGAAAAATAATAATTGAAGGTATCCAGCAAATAATTTTTTTCCCCGGCAAGCGGCCGGACGTCGCCAACATCACCATGAAACACGGTTTCCGTTGTGCCAATCATGCATTGGCCTTTCCAGGGCATGACAAACACCGCCCGCCGGTCCTGCGGCGCTTCCAGATAAAATACACCGGACTTCGCCGGTTCATTAATGATGATGTGAGTTCCCTGCACGTGGTCAACTTCCAGTAGGGATGGTTGAGGTGAACAGTGTCGCAGTATTTCATTGATCCACGCGCCCGCGGCATTCACCAGCACCGCGCAGGAATAAGCGCGTTGGTTGCCGTTTACGCAGACATTCAGCTCGCAGCCGCGCGGCTGAATCACCGCGTTTTCAAAAGCAGCAGGCAACAACAGCTCGGCGCCCAACTGTTGCGCCGACTGCGTTACCGCCCGGGCCAGCGCAATATCATCCGTCTGCGCGTCATAATATTGAAATACGGCTTGTAGATCATCCTGAAGCAATCCATCCAGCGATGGCCATTGCCGCGGATCAAGCTTACGAAACCGCGAATCCTGGTTGAACCCGCCAAGCCAGCGATACAACTGCAATCCTAGTCCGATCTGCCACGGCCTGCGCGTTGTACGCTGATAAATGGGAATAAAAAACGGCAGCAATTTAACCAACTCAGGGGCGTTCTTCAACAACAGCGCGCGCTCCCGCAAGCATTCCTTAACCAGACCCAACTGGAAACTTTCGAGATAGCGCAAGCCGCCATGAATCAATTTACTGGATTTACCGGAGGTCGCCGCACCAATCGCGGACTTTTCAATCAACAATACGGAATAGCCATGGGCCGCCGCGGCCTGCGCCACACCCGCGCCATGAAT
>DATCIR010000184.1:0-3973 GCA_036507695.1 Gammaproteobacteria bacterium | reverse complement strand
TTGTTGAGGAGCTAATTTCGATGGATGATTCGGTTAATGTATTCGATGAACCGCTGGAAGAGTGTGGCAAAGACCCAGTGACAGGTTTTTACCGTGATGGTTGTTGCAATACCAGCGGGGAAGATATCGGTTCGCATACGGTTTGTATACTGGCAACACAGGAATTTCTGGAGTATTCCCGCTTTAAGGGCAATGATCTTTCCACGCCAGCACTGCAATTTGGGTTCCCTGGTTTGCAACCGGGGGATAGTTGGTGCCTGTGCGCGGCGCGCTGGCTGGAGGCTCATCAACAAGGCATGGCGCCCAGGGTCTATTTAAAACGAACCCACAAGAAAGCCCTGAACATCGTGCCACTGAAATTATTGCGCGAATTTGCCGCCGATCTGAACTGAACATCTCACTTTATTACGAGGTGTTAAGACCGTTTGTGACCACGCATTGAGCCGTTGGAAAACCGTTATGGCGCAACGATTGGCCGGCCCGAAAACGGTTCTGGTCAGTAGACGCCATACGGTGGCCACGATTATCAAATTAATTTATTGCCGTTGCTACCGGATACGGTACTGCGCACCATCAGGTATGCAAAGTGTTCGAGCTGGTCCGTCACGCGCTATGATCAATAGCGTAAACTATTTGGCTCAGCATGTTTTTTAGTTTTTTTGAAGAGGTACTGTACTTGAGCGAATCAACGCTGAAATTCAGCGAAGACATGCGCATATAAAACAAATTTTTCGTAGTCATCGCGCAAGTTCAGCTGATAAAATCCTGAATACCCGAGTACTATTGACTCTGACTATAAAACCAGGCTTTCAGTTTATCAGCATGAAAATACTGCATCATTTATTCGACAATAACAAACTCTGGGCGAAATCAATTGAGAGCACCCATCCGGGGTTTTTCCGGAAACTTTCCGCGCAGCAAGCCCCGGAATATTTGTGGATCGGCTGTTCAGACAGCCGCGTGCCAGCCAATGAAATCGTCGGGCTGATGCCGGGGGATATTTTTGTGCATCGCAATGTGGCCAATGTGGTGGTGCATTCGGACCTCAATTGCCTTTCGGTATTGCAATACGCGGTCGAAATATTGAAGGTCAAGCATATTATCGTCTGCGGCCATTATGGTTGCGGCGGCGTCAAGGCGGCCATGTCCAACGAAAAGCACGGCTTGATTGACAACTGGCTGCGCAATATCAAAGATATTTACCGGTTAAATGAAACTAAGATTAACGCACTTGCAACCGAGCAGCAAAGAGTGGATCGTCTGTGTGAGTTAAATGTGATTCAGCAGGTCAAAGGCGTTGTTCACACCACCATCGTGCAGGACGCCTGGGACCGGGGGCAGCACCTCGCGGTGCATGGCTGGATATACAGTATAGTGGACGGCCTGTTACGGGATCTCAATGTTTGCGTCACTTCCAAAGAACAAATTCATCAAATCTACCGTACCGACAGCTGACGGGTTTTGGCGCGCTGTTTAGGAGTCAACGGATGTACCAGGGAACATGCGGTGGCCAAGCAGGACCAGCGCTGGAAACACCAGCGCCCAAAGCAGGCTCGCGGCAATGGAAAAATGTTCAAAATTGCTGTGAAAACGGATTAAGCCCAGCCTGGAAGCCGTGTAGTAAATTAAACTGCCGATGATGGCGCCCATGACGGGCGCAAAGAACAAATACCGGGACAACCAGTGAAAAGTGTGCCGGATGGCGGCGCCCGTTACGAACCACACGAAAACAACCCAGGTGGGCAGCAAGGCAAAGTGAAACGCCGCGGTGCCATATTCATAGACACCCAGAGTTACGTTAATGCATTCCACGCCAGCGCCGGCGATTCCTGTCATGATAATCACGCACGTTTCTATTATCGCTTGTTTGCAACAGGCAATATGCAATAGCAGTAGGCCAAGAACCAAAAAAGCGCTGATGATATAGTTACCGTGAATCGCGCCATAGAGGCTTATCCCGATTCCCAGTAATAACAAAATAACGTTGGATAGTATTTTATACACGGACGTAGTACCGGAGGTCAGTGTTCGCGGGTAATTATCAGACAGGCTTAGTCGATGGACAGTCATTTTAGTATCTATACGTCAAGCAATGCCGAATCACAAATAAACTGGTTTCATCCCGTCACTACGGATTTTTATATTTGCCCGCGTTTAAGTTACACCGTACATTCATGCCGGCCGGCAATTTTGGCCACCTGACGTTCGAATAAGCAAATACTTATTTTAGTTGCCGGCTAAATCACCCGTTCTGAATTTGAAATCCGCAGGGCATTGGAATTGCAGCATATTTATTCAGCAATTAGGCTATTACCCGGAATAACGCGCAACATGCTGTATCAACAAAAAATGCGTCGTTTGTTTCATACTACATTTGTCCTGGAAAATTCATCGCACTGTAACAACTGCCGGCTACCCTGTAAGGGACAAAACAGAGTAAAACAGGAAAAGGAGAAATAATCATGGGTGAATATTTGGGAGAAATTCTTGATACCAATGACTTGGTGATGGATCTCATGGCGTCCCTCGATGAAAGCATGCGATTCGACGCCTATCATTATGCGGATGCGCGGACCCCGGCTGATAGTATTGGCGAGCCTGATACGGATGGCTGTTACACCCTGTGAGTACTGCAGAAATCGGTTTTTCGCGTTGTGTTTGTTTCTTGACGTAACAACTTTATTGCCTTGCGGTTCGTCAGAAATAATAACCGTCGTCAATAATCATTCATGGCCAGCTCCAGCTCACTGAAGCTGCTTTTGTTGCAATCGGCGCCATGGTTAAATATTTTTTCATATTCCGTCAGCGCGGTTAGCAACTGGATTTTGCGCGCGGCGCTGGGGTGTTTCAGGAACTCAGCAACTCCGCCATGGACTTTTATTTTCCAGCATTCGCGGCTGACATCAATTTGCATAAAAGCGTTTCCTGTGACCGGTTTATTCAACCAAAACTATGACTGCACTATGGCGGATGCAAAGCTTTGTGTGATGTAAAGCCTAAAACACCGGCATGACATAACGATGACGTTTGCGTGAAAAAATAATGACGGCGGAGCGGTGGCCAGGAACGCCGCTAGGCAACAGCGGCGCACACCGCCAGCGTTATTTGACGATGTAATGTGCAACGATTCCCGCAAAGATGGCCAATCCCACCCAGTTATTGTTCAGGAATGCCTTGAAACACTGATCGGGTTCGCGGTCGCGAATCAGGAACTGCTGGTAAATCAGTAATACAGTGGCCGCTACCAGGCCCAGATAATAGAACATACCCAGATCCAATTTGTTTCCGACGATCAGCAAGGTGAGAATAAACGTGCCTTGAATGACGCCGATGATGAGTGTATCCGCTTCACCGAATAATAGGGCGGTGGATTTCACGCCGACTTGCAGGTCGTCTTCACGGTCGACCATGGCGTATAAGGTGTCATAGGCGGTTGCCCATAATACCGTCGCGGTGAGTAATAGCCAGGTCACATCGGGCAGGCTGCCGGATTGCGCGGCAAACGCCATCGGCACCGACCAGCCGAACGCCAGTCCCAGGAATGCCTGGGGCATATAGGTATAGCGTTTCATGAAGGGATAAATAACCGCGAGCACCACGGCGACCAGGGACAAGCCTATCGTCAGCCAGTTTAGGGTTAGCACCAAACCGAAGGCCATCAGGCTTATTCCCGCGAACAATAACAACGCCGCCTTTTTACTGATTTTACCGGTAACCAGCGGCCGTTGCCGGGTGCGCGCCACCTTACCGTCAATGTCACGATCCGCGTAATCATTAATGATACAGCCCGCTGCCCGCATCAGGATTACCCCCAATACAAAGACGATAGTGACGTCACTGTCCGGTTTACCGCTGCCGGCGATCCATAAGGCCCAGAGTGTTGGCCATAACAATAGAAAGGTGCCAATCGGCTTATCAAAACGGGTCAGCAGCGCAAAATGCAAAAAGCGTTCTTTGGTGCTGCCCGGCGGTA
>DATCIR010000183.1:0-23109 GCA_036507695.1 Gammaproteobacteria bacterium | reverse complement strand
TCCCTGGCCCACACCCTGCGGGCGCACTGCGTGCGACCGGATTCGCTCCCGGCGAATCCGTCGACTGCGGCCATCCCTGGCCGCAGACGCCCCCGGCAGGAGACACCCGCACCGCTTTAACCTATGCTGCACGGGGTGAGTAGTTACCCGATTTATTGAATAAGTGTTGGACTCACGCCCAAGCTGGTCGCCATCATCTTAGCGAACCCCACGCCCAGCTGCTCTGCGAACCGGTCGAAATAACTGGGACGCACGGTAAAATCCACCATATTTTCAGCGCCAATGATTTCCCGCGCCACATAGCTTGAGCTGCCGAGTCCATCCACCAGACCAAGCTTTACGCCTTCTTCACCGCTCCAGAATAAACCGCTAAATAATTTTGGAGAATCTTTCAGGCGGTCACCACGTCCTTCCTTCACGACATTAATAAATTGTCTATGGATACCCTCCAGTAATGATTGCACGTGCCGCAATTCATCCGGTTTGACCGGTGAAAAGGGATCCAATACACCCTTATGTTCGCCCGAGGTAACCAGCCGGCGCTCAACGCCCAGTTTTTTCATGGCTTCAACAAAACCAAAGCCATTCATCAACACGCCAATGGAGCCGACAATACTGGCCTTATCCGCGTAAATTTCATCGGCGGCGGCCGCGATGTAGTACCCACCTGAAGCACAAATATCGGTGATCACCGCGTAGAGTTTGATGTTGGCGTGTTTTGCCCGCAGGCGTTTAATCTCATCGTACACATAACCTGCCTGCACGGGGCTGCCACCTGGACTGTTGATTCGCATTATAACCGCGGCGGTGTTTTTATTTTTAAATGCCGCCCGTAAGCCACCGACAATGTTATCCGCATTGGCTTCGGTATCCGCGCCAATTGCGCCTTCCACTTCGATAAGCGCCGTATGTTTGCCCCCCGCAATACCTTTTTGACCGATATCCGATGGTATGTAAAACAATAAAACACCTACATAAATAAATGCCAGCGCCTTGAAAAACACATTCCAGCGCCGTGCGCGGCGTTGTTCATTTAACGCAGCGAACGCCAGCCGGTTAAGAATATCGCGATCCCAATGCTCGCCGGACAAATTAACTTTGCCTTTTCCCTTACCGGAGAAAAAACCCGATGATTTTGGCTGGCCCTGCTGTTCGTCAATGGACGATGCTGATGTGGGAGTGTGTTTTTCATCGATCTGTGGCGACTGCGTCCACGGATCCTGCGTATCACTTTTATTACTTGCCGAACTCAAGGATTCCATTGGTTGACCCTCAGTATTTACATCAACTGCAGCCTTGTGCTCCGTCCCCGCGTGATTGCCTTCTACCGGGTTAGTTGAGCCAGTTGTTGAATCTTTCTTATCATTCTCATTCATCAGGTCAGAATCCTTTGCTGGGGATGCAATACATTAGACAGCCAACATAACTACATAAACAGTGCAGCGGAATGGAATTTTCGCCATTGACTTATAATTTTTCAAAGTGCAATTTTCTCGCCATTCAGCCAATGAAGTAAAGCGCGAATCTCATCAACCACCGCCAGCGGCTCACATTGGCGCAATCGCTCGGTATCATGGACGCCGTAACTCACACCAATGGCATGCACACCGGCGCTTTTGGCCATTCGTAAATCATATTCGGTATCGCCGATCATCACCGCCCGTTGTGGTTCGACGCCCAGTTCTTCAAGGATTTCTTCCAGCATCTGCGGATGTGGCTTGGACCGGGTTTCGTCGGCGCAGCGTGTCGCATGAAACCATTGCCGAAAGCCTGTACTGTCCAGCGCCTTATCCAACCCCCCACGTCCTTTACCCGTGGCAACCGCCAATAGATAATCATTATGAGCGAGATGAGTTAAGACTTCTTCAGCACCAGGAAAAGGCAACGAAGGTTCACTACTTAAAAAATGATAACGGTAGCGATCCACCATTTGCTGATAGACCTGACCATCATAATCATAATCAGGAAAAAGGTTGTGCAACGCTTCATAAAGACCAAGGCCAATAATGTTGCTTAGCTGGTTGTCGGTTCGTCCCGGTAGACTAAGATCATTTATCATCCATTGTAAACACTGAACGATATTTGCCTGTGAATCGATCAAGGTGCCATCCCAGTCAAAAATAACAAGCTCAATTTGTTGCACTACTCACTACCTTTTCAACCACCTTCTGCAGTCCGATTTAACGCATTTTCACAGTTTTCCAGTACCTGCTCTAAT
Source organism: Gammaproteobacteria bacterium (assembly GCA_036507695.1). Classification (GTDB taxonomy): domain Bacteria; phylum Pseudomonadota; class Gammaproteobacteria; order SZUA-152; family SZUA-152; genus JAKEGK01. The sequence continues at coordinate 20,891 of DATCIR010000183.1, read as the reverse complement.
TCCGGTCCCAGTGGCGCAACCACGGTGATAGGGTCTTTACCGTCCCGCAGGGAAAAAGTAATGGATTTTGCGTGTAAAAATAAGCGATCCAAGCCGAGCGCTTTCATGGATAAATTAAAGCCTCGATGACCATACTTCTCATCACCGGCAATTGGATGGCCGGCGTGGGTGGCATGTACCCGTATTTGATGAGTACGGCCGGTAATGAGTTCCACTTCGACTAGCGTGGATTCAGCATAGAATTTTATCGGCTTGAAGATACTCTGCGCGGGCTTACCCTCTGAATCCACTCGCACTACCCGTTCGCCGGATTTCAAGGTATTTTTCCGTAATGGAACATCGATGGTTTGTTTTCCGCCCTGCCAACTCCCTTTAATCAATGCCACATAAATTTTTCGAATATCGGTATTGCGCAGCTGATCATGGAGCTGTTTGAGCACACTACGCTTTTTCGCGACCAGTAAACAACCCGAAGTGTCCCGGTCCAGCCGATGAACCAACTCCAAATGGTGTTCTTCAGGGAATAATGTTCGCAACGCCTCTATGGCACCAAACTGGATACCGCTGCCGCCATGCACGGCCAAACCCGCCGGTTTATTAAGCACCAACAAATTGTCATCATTAAAAATAATGGCAGATGCCACGCTCGCTAAAAATCCCTGCCCGGGCATTGTCGATGACGAATCTTCCCGAGTTGCGACACGCACTGGCGGGATTCTTACCTGGTCCCCGGCTTTCAAGCGATAATCAGGTTTAATGCGGCCTTTATTGACGCGAACTTCGCCTTTACGCAACAGTCTATAGATGCGGCTCTTGGGTACGCCTTTTAATTGGGTTAGTAAAAAGTTGTCAATCCTCTGACCAGAACGTTCGTCACTAATCTCCACAATAAAAGGTCTTTCAACGGAATTTTCCATATTTTGGCTTCGTATGAGTTTTTTGCATTAATATCAATTTTGTTAACATTGTCGAAGCCTGATATAACTGCTATAGTCAACAAATACAAGCAGGATAGCATTGATATTACGTAAGAAAGTGAATTCCAATAGGATTTCAGGTATCCGTCGCAATACGGGTACAAATTATACAGTAATCAAGCAGTTGTCAGAAAGTTAACATAACGTTGTAATTTAACGTCTTAACTTAACGTATAAACTTAACATAGTGCGCTCCCTTGCGGATCAACCATCGTGCTTGTGAGCTTGCTGAGTGGATAGTCTTTTTCTTCCATACGCCTAGTACATCGCATAAAGAAGAAGCACAAGTAACAGGCGAATAATTCTCAGCAAGTGCTATCCCGGATGGAAGGGATGCAAGGTATGAGCGCCGAGAGAGAAAAACAATGAAAAGAATGTTGTTTAACGCAACTCAACCAGAGGAGTTGCGTGTTGCCCTAGTGGATGGCCAACGGCTTTATGATTTGGATATCGAATCAGCTGGCCGGGAACAGAAAAAAGCGAATATTTACAAAGGTCGTATCACGCGACTGGAACCAAGCCTCGAAGCGGCATTTGTCGATTATGGCAGTGCGCGCCATGGCTTCCTCTCCCTGAAAGAAATCTCCCGCAGTTATTTTGATCCCTCTGTCGATCTTAGCGGTGGCCGAATCAACATCAAGGAAGTCATCAAAGAAGGTCAGGAAGTAATCGTTCAAATCGAGAAAGAAGAACGGGGTAACAAAGGTGCGGCGTTAACCACCTTTATTAGCCTGGCCGGCCGTTTCCTGGTGCTAATGCCTAATAACCCTCGTGCGGGTGGCGTTTCCCGGCGCATTGTCGGTGAAGACCGCCAGGAAATCCGCGATGCGCTTGTCGATCTGGATATACCCTTGGACATGGGAATCATCGTGCGAACCGCGGGTATGGGCCGCAACACCGAAGAATTGCAGTGGGATCTCAATTACCTGCTTCAGCTGTGGGGATCGATCGAAAAAGCGGGCAATGAGCGCCCGGCTCCCTTTCTCATCTATCAGGAAAGTAATGTCATTATCCGCGCTCTGCGCGATTACCTGCGCAGTGATATCAGTGAAATCATCATCGACGAGCGGGAAACCTACAATCGCGTTTGCGAATTCATGAAGCTGGTGATGCCCTACAGCCTGGATAAGGTAAGGCTGTACCAGGAAAAGGTCCCCTTATTTACCCGTTTCCAGATTGAATCTCAAATTGAGACCGCGTTTCAACGCGAAGTGCGTTTGCCATCCGGTGGCGCCATCGTGATGGACCATACCGAAGCGCTGGTATCGATTGATATTAACTCATCGCGAGCCACCAAAGGTGGTGACATCGAAGAAACGGCACTCAATACCAATTGCGAAGCCGCAGAGGAAATCGCCCGTCAGTTACGGTTACGTGATCTCGGTGGCCTTATTGTTATTGATTTTATCGACATGACATCCACCCGCAATCAGCGTGAGGTCGAGAACACCCTGAGAGAAGCGCTCAAGATGGATCGTGCCCGGGTGCAGATCGGCAGAATCTCACGTTTCGGGCTACTGGAAATGTCGCGCCAGCGCTTACGGCCGTCGTTGGGTGAATCCAGCCAGATAGTATGCCCGCGATGCCAGGGTCAGGGAACTGTCCGCGGCACGGAATCTCTGGCGCTCTCGATCCTGCGTATCATCGAAGAAGAGGCGATGAAAGAACACACCGCTAAAATCGTGGTGCAACTCCCGGTGAGTGTGGCGACTTATCTGCTGAATGAAAAACGCCAATCGCTACTCGAGATCGAAACGCGGCAAAAAATCTCCCTGTTACTTTTACCGAACGAAAGTTTTGAAACACCGCACTATGACATCCAACGCATTAAAGTCAGCGAACTCAGCCAGACAAGCGCTGATCAGTCCAGTTATGAGCTGACAATTGAACGTGAAGAAGCGCCGGAATCCATGGCCGAAACGCAAAAGGCACAGGCGGAAGTACCGGCAGTGAAATCGGTGGTACCTTCACAACCGGCGCCGCCACCGCAACAAGTAAGCCTAAGCCGGGCCGAACCCGGTTTCCTCAAGCGCCTATTTAGTAATTTGTTTGGCTCCGCCGATGAGAAAGAAAAGCCAGCAAGAAGCGCTGCAAGCTCATCCGCCCAGTCAGCACAACGTCAACAACGCGGCGCGCCCCGCAATGGCCAAAGACCCGGACAAGGTTCAAGAAAGCAGCAGCGGCAACAACCACGCCGCAGCGAAGGAGCCCGACGCCAGGAATTCGCAGGCCGGGACAAAAAAACCGGCGTTCCGCTAAAAGATGCCAGAGCGCCTCAACCAATCGCGAGTGCGCCGCCGGCGGTGGTTGACGAAACCGTACCAAAAACAGAACCAGCAACAGAAGCTGTCACAGCCAAAGAAGCCGGGACTGACACTGCCAGCCGGGAAAGTAACCGGAATGTACGGCGTGGGCGCCGTGGCGGGCGCCGCAGACGCCGCGAAGGTGGCTCTGACAGCGGCGACCGGTCAAAAACCACTACGCCTGGCGGTGACTCACAATCTCAATCCACCAGCGGGACTTTTCAACCAGGCACCGCCAATCACTCCAGCGCATCAAGTGAAAGCAGCAGTGGTCCACAACAAAAGCATGAGGCTAACGAGTCTGCTTCCACCTTTGCCGGTACCCAACCCTATAGCAAGGATTCGCCATCATCCGCAATGGAAACACCATCCAATAGTGCCAGTGCCGGCGATCAGGCGCGTCCGTTTAGCCGTCCGGCAGCAGGATCCAGCGAGCCAGCGTCTCGACACCTGGCGGATGCAGCCGCTGTCAGTAGCAACCCGAACCCACAGGGTAACAGTCACACAGTGAATACTCCCGCATCGCAAGAATCACACCGGGAGAATCGGGATTCAGCGGGTGAAACGCCATCCGGTAATGCGCCAGCAAATCAACCGGCCAGCACCCAACATCCACCCTATTCAGCAGGTACCCGGGAACAGCAGTCTACCAATGAGGAAAAAAGTGGTCAGGCTCCCTCTGGCGGTACTGAAAGCAATCCCTATAAAGTCAACAATTCGAATAATTGAGCAGGGGCTTTCCTAGGCAAATAAGAGCTGTAAGGACCAATTAGCAGCTGCACAGCCTGATAACTGTCAGGCTGGCGCGGCTTGGTTATTTCAGGTTGGCGTGTTTTTCCAGGATGTTTTGCAGTAAGCCGTGTGATGCGTCCTCAATAAGATCCAGTACCCGTTCAAATCCCAAGGGTCCGCCATAGTAGGGATCCGGCACTTCCTTGATATCATCATGACTGCCATAGGCCAGGAACAGATGCAGTTTGGAGACGTGCCGTGGTTCGCAAAAAGACTGCAGCTTTTGCAAGTTGTCGTAATCCATCGCCAGTACATAGTCAAAGCGTTCAAAATCTTCCGCTACGGCCCGTCTTGCGCGCAGATGACTAATATCAATACCGCGCGCCAGCGCGGATTTTTGCGCTCTTGGATCAGGTGGTTCTCCCACATGATAGGCATGAGTCCCGGCGGAGTCGATAGCAATTTTATCCAGCAAACCGGCCTCTTCCACCAGGCGGGTAAATACACCCTCCGCCGTCGGCGAACGGCAGATATTGCCCATGCAGACGAACAGGATATTGACCATCAGTAACTCCTTGGGACGGGATCTTTTAAAAAATCTGGGTAACATCGTACGACTCTATGGAATTCATTACAGCAGTAGCCACCAATAATCAGCAGCGCTCTATCATATCTTTTATTCTTTGGTAGTCATCCAGGGTGTCAACCCCTATTGATTTGCCACACCGGGCCGTCTCTACGTGAATTTTATAGCCATTGCTTAACGCACGCAGTTGCTCCAGCGCTTCGGTTTTTTCCAACGGGCTTTGCGGCATACGGACATAGGATTTTAAAAACCTCGCCCGATAGGCGTAAATACCCATATGACAATAGTAGACGCTGCGAAGTTGCGGCAGGTTCCCGGGCTTGGTGGGCTCGCGATACAGTCCGGCAAACTGCTCTCGGTCCCAGGGAATGGGCGCCCTGCTGAAATACAACGCGTAACCTTGGTCGTCAGTCACCACTTTTACCATGTTCGGATTCAGCACTTCTTCCGGGTTATCCATTACGGTACACAATGTCGCGATACTGGCATCACGGTGATGCCGGAGATTTTCCGCCACTTGATTGATGTTTTCCGGCGCAATCAATGGTTCATCACCCTGCACATTGACAATCAACGTGTCATCCGGCCACTGATACTTTTCCACCACTTCCGCGATGCGGTCGGTACCAGAATGATGCTCCTTCGACGTCAACACGACATCCGTGGAAAATTTTTGCGCCACGGTGATGATTTCCGGACTATCTGTCGCGACAACAATCCGCTCCGCCCTGCTCTGCGTTGCCCGTTCATAGACGTGTTGCAGTATTGGCTTTCCCGCCAGCTCCATTAATAATTTTCCGGGCAAGCGGGTCGAAGCATAACGCGCAGGTATGACGACAATAAACGACACTAGCTGACTTCCTCGTCCGGCGCCAGTTCCCTGGCTTCTTCTTCCAGCATAATGGGAATATCGTCTTTAACAGGATACGCCAGACGATCGCCCTTGCAGATCAATTCATTGGCGTCTTTCACGTAAACCAGCGGGCCTTTACATACCGGACACACCAAAACATCCAATAATTTCCTATCCATTGTGTTTTCCTAATAGATTCGTGAGTTGAGTATTCAGTTGTTCATAAAATCGGTTTTCCAACAGCGCATCCACCCGAAGATACCATGTATCGTGCAGCGGGAACTTTTTACATTTTACCGCATCTTTTTCCGTCATTAGAATCGGGTTTCCGCCATTAAACAGTAAATCCTTAAGCCGGAACTGATAATGATCGGAAAAAGGATGTTTGTTAATTCGGATAGCTAATGCCTGCAATTGCTGAAAAAACCGCTCGTTGTTGCCAATGCCTGACACCGCTTCCACCTGCCTCCCCTCAAACTCATTGAGGGATTTAAGCTTCGCCGCATCATTGACACCCTGAAAGGCATACGATTTGAGTTCCATCGAATATTCGCTGCTTCGCGCTCTACCATTGGCTACTATCAAATCGACACTTTTTAATCTTGATGACAACTCCCTGAGTGGTCCCGCGGGAAGACACAAGTTATTGCCCAGGCGCCTGACCCCATCGATCACGGCAATCTCAATATCCCGCGCCAATGCATAATGCTGCATGCCGTCATCGGAAATTATAATATTACAGGGGTGTGCTGCCAGTAAGCTACGCGCCGCGGCGACCCGATCCGGCCCGACACTGACCGGACAACGGCAGCGGTTGGCAATCAACACCGGCTCATCACCAACCAGGACCGGGTCTGACTCGACGGTCACCGCTTGCGGCCACTTCACGGACTTCCCGCCATAACCACGGCTAATGACTCCGGGATGAAAACCATTGGCTTTCAAGTACTGGGTTATGGCAATGACCAAGGGGGTTTTTCCAGCGCCTCCCACCGTGATGTTCCCCACGACGATGACCGGTACCGGCATACGGCTGGATTGAAGTATATTGTTTCTGTAGAGAAAACGCCGCAGCTGTGAAATCGCACAGAAAACGGCGCTCAAAGGCAATAACAATAAGGTGATTAAACCGGATTTTCGATACCAACTACGCTGTATAATCTGCGCTAGCATCTATTCGTTATTTATTCGCCGTGTATTACTGATGAACTGTTTTGCCCATTTGAGGCGTCACGGAACTGCATATTATGCAATGCCGCATAGTGTCCGCCGCTGGCAAGCAAACCACTGTGATTACCTTCTTCCACGATTTTTCCATCATGCATCACAAGAATCTTGTCGGCGTTTTCGATGGTTGATAATCGATGCGCGATAACCAGGGTGGTGCGTCCGGCCATGAGCTTTTCCAGCGCATCCTGAATATACCGTTCAGATTGGGTATCCAATGCCGAGGTTGCCTCGTCGAGAATCAGGATCGGGGCATCTTTTAAAATCGCGCGGGCAATGGCAAGCCGCTGACGTTGCCCGCCGGAAATCAGCATACCTTTATCACCGACCACGGTATTAATGCCATCCGGCAACTCATTGATAAATTCCATCGCATGCGCAGCCTCGGCAGCATGCACGACTTCATCCATGGACGCATTCTTGCAGATACCATATGCGATGTTGTTGGCCACCGTGTCATTAAACAAGGTGACCTCCTGGCTTACCAAGGCAATTTGCTGCCGCAAATCATCCAGCCTGATATCTTTGATCGGAATACCGTCAATGGATATCACGCCTTGTTGAAAATCATAAAAGCGCGGCAAGAGATTGACCAGTGTCGATTTACCACTGCCGGAACGGCCAACGATAGCCACGGTTTCTCCGGCGTGCGCTTTGAAACTGATATTGCTCAGCGCGGGGTGACGCTCATTACTGTAATTAAAACTCACGTCACGGTATTCGATTTCGCCCTTGACGCGTATTACCCGCGTTGTACCTTCATCTGGCTCCGGCGGCTCATCCAGCAGTTCAAATACGCTTTGTGCCGCCGCCATGCCGCGTTGCCAGTTGACTACCACTTCATTTAAGCGTTTGAGTGGCGGCAACAATAACATGGCCGCTGTGATAAACGACGTAAACTCGCCTACGGACGGTGTATTGAGCAGCACATCACTGGTGGCGATATAAATGATAAACGCCAACGCCACGGAAGCCAGAAACTGGTTGATCGGCACATTGGCAGCCGATGTGGCGGCCAGTTTCAGATGTTGCTTGCGGTTGTGTTCGTTGATTTGATGAAATGATTCGAGTTCCTGTAGTTTACCGTTAAAAATCTTGATCACACGCTGTCCCTGGACAACCTGCTGTGCCGAATGTGTAACACTACCCATGGAATGTTGTATACGCCGGCTCAGTTTCCTGAACCGCTTGCTCACAAACGTCACCAGGAAGGTGATCAGCGGGGCAACCGCAACAAATACCATGGTCAATTTCCAGTTCAGGTACAACATCCAGCCGATAAGCCCAAGCAGGGTCAAGCTGTCGCGCACAATGGTTGTAATAGCACTGACGGACGCGGCCGCCACCTGTTCGACATCATAAATAAACTTCGAGGCCAAATGCCCTGAGGAACTGGTATCGAAAAATCGCGCCGGTAAATCCATCATGTGTGCGAAAATTTGCCGCCGCATATCCCGCACAACGCTACGTGATACCCACGTCATATAATAACTTGAAGTAAACCCGCCAACGCCGCGCAACAATGCAATTCCCAACAAGGCAAAGGGTAGCCAGCGAACGATGTTGGGATCTTGTTCCACAAAACCACCATCGAGTAGCGGTTTAAGGATCGCGGCCAGGCTGGCTTCGGTGGCGGCTGTCATTGCCATACCGATGACTGCAATTGCAAAACCCCAGCTATAGGGCAGCATGTAACGCAGAAACCGTCTCACAATTTCCGGATTGGTTTCCTGGTGTTTGGTATCGGGCATAGGTGAATACAATGAATCGCTGGTACGCTTGTCAGGTACGCATTATAGCGTGTACCGGGGTGTAACAAAAATGGATTATGAGGTTGTTTTGCGGTATGGCTGACGGCAACTAGCGTTGCCGTCATCGAACTCAATGCTAGTAGAAAATTATTGTGATTCGCTGATTTGAGAAGTGGCGAAACTCAGATGTACAAAACCCAGCTGGCGCGCGGCATCCATTACCGTAACAACCGATTGGTGGGTGGCTTTTGCGTCGGCACTGATGAGAATGGGGGGGTCTTCACGGCCGTTGGCCACTTTCAAAAGGGCTTGTTTTAAGGTGGTGATTTGTTTGTTGATGACACGTTTGCCGTTAATATAAAACATCCCGTCGGAACTGATAGTAATCTCGATAATCTCATTTTGTTGATTAGGTGCTTCGACTGCCGCTTGTGGTAATGTCACGTCGATTTTGGATTCCCTGTCAAATGTTGTCGACACCATGAAGAAAATTAACAGTAGGAATACGACATCAATCAGCGGTGTCATGTTGACATCAAGTTCTTCTTTCCTGTTTTTCAGCATATTCACTTGGCACCACCTGCTTTCACGCTGGTACCGGCACCGCCCGGCCGCAGGCTGGGTTTGGCCGCGGCAGGTCTTTGGGTTTGCTTCGTGGCAGAATCATCGCTCTCCCGCTCCCCATGAATCACTTCAACCAGCTTGATGGCTTCGGCTTCCATGCTAACGACCAATTCTTCCACCCGGCCGCGTAAATAACGATAGAACATTAAGCTGGGAATCGCGACGGACAAACCGGCAGCGGTGGTAATCAGCGCAACTGATATACCACCGGACAGTACGGTTGGATTACCAACCCCTTGCGTGGTAATGACACTGAACACCTCGATCATGCCAATAACTGTACCAAACAAGCCAAGCAATGGGGTAATCGCCGCGATAGTGCCGAGGGAATTGAGGTAGCGCTCCAACTCATGCACTTCGTGACGCCCGATTTCTTCAATACTTTCTTTCATCACGTCCCGGCTGTGATTCATGTTGCTCAGCCCGGCTGCGAGCACACGCCCTAACGGCGAGCTTTTTCGGATCTGGGTGATTTGCTCTTCCTTAAGTTGCCCGGTGCTGTACCAGTGCCAGATCTGCGCCACTAAATGTTTTGGAATGACTTTCTTGCGCTGTAACGCCCAGAGCCGCTCTCCAATAATAGCCACCGCCACAATGGAGCACAGAATAATGGGGATCATTACCCATCCACCCGCTTTCACGATTTCAAACACTGCTTTATCCTTCCTTATGTGAACTGAAAAGTTAGATAACTGGTAACTACTCACCCCGTGCGCAGCATAGGTTAAAGCGGTGCGGGTGTCTCCTGCCGGGGGCGTCTGCGGCCAAGGATGGCCGCAGTCGAGCCTACAGGGACGTACTTGTGGCGTCCCCCGGCAGGAGACACCGGCGCCGCCCACGGGTGAGTAGTTACGATAACTGTATCAAAGTACTGAACACGCTGATAGTGTGTTAGCAATTAGCCAAACTCAATAATTAATCGTTAATGGTTTATTTTCGACCAGAAGCGCTGGCGCTCCGCTCTGTATAAATCTGGGGGCATTAGCTCTCCAGTCCCCAGCAAAAAAGTGATCGCGCCGGCCGCATCCGTGTTCAACGCTGTCGCGCCCACCCGCTGGTATCGCTCCACCACGTCGCCCTTGGGCAAACCAAAACGGTTTCTGTAGCCTACCGGAAACAAAGCATATCTCGGTGTGACCGCCCGCACAAACTGTTCGCTGGAGGAGCTTCGGCTGCCGTGATGGGGCACAACCAAAATATCCGCTCTCAGATTGTCGTCATCGGGGGAAAAATATTTAACTAATTCTGTCTCAACCGGACGTTCCATATCACCCGTGAGCAACAATTTATCGGTTTGGGTTGATATTTGAACAACACACGACATATTGTTGTCCCGCTCATCCCGGTAATCCGCTGCCGGATGCAATACCTTGAAAACGACGCCATCCCATTGCCATTGCGCACCGGCTGTACAAAATTCGGCATCGGGTCTAACCACCGGAACGTTCGAAGATTGCATCACATTGCGCACCGGCACCTGTCGGCTTATTGCCTCATAACCGCCGATATGGTCAACATCGTTGTGACTCAATATGACCCGATCGACCACCGCAATTCCCTGGTTCCGTAGATAGGGGACCACGACCGCGCTGCCCGCCTCAAATTGTTCACTATAGCGGGGTCCGCTATCGTAGAGCATGACATGATGGGCGGTCTGCACGATGGCCGCCAATCCTTGTCCCACGTCCAGCAACGTAAACCGGGCCATACCGAATTCAATTAGCTGTACAGGGAAAAACACCATGGGCAACATCCACAATACGCCGGCCCAACGAGCCGGCACGCCCCTCGGCGCCATCAACCACAACAGGCCGATACCGGCGGGAAGCAAGGTCCAGGTGGGTGGTTGCGGCCCTATCCATAATAGTTGATCCAGCCGGCTTAATCCGTCCAGCAACGGCCAAAGTAATTCCAGGCTCCATGCCGCCAGAACCAGGATCCATTGTGCCAGCCCCGGCCACAACAGTAATAACCCACCACCCAGAAGGCTAAGCGGTATTGTTATAAAGCTCACCCAAGGAACTGCAATCAAATTCGCGACAGGCGAAACCAGGGGCACCTGCTGGAACCAGAACAGCAATATCGGCGCCAGGCCGATGCCAATCATCCATTGGATGCGGCCCCACTTCCACCACCAGCCGGACGGGGATAAACGGCCAACCATGGTATAGAAAATTATCGCCACCGCGCCGAATGACAACCAGAAACTGCCACTAATCACCGCCACGGGATCATAGAGTAATACCGCAAACAAGGCGATTGCCAGTATCTTGCTAGGCACAATAGGCCGCTGCGACCAAATCGCCAGCATGGCGACGCTTACCATGATGAGTGCGCGTTGCGTGGGTAACGCAAATCCCGCTAACGCTGAATATGCCAGTGCAGCCAGGATCGCGCCGGACGCCGCGGCCTTGGGGGTCGCAAGGTAAAGGGCGGCGTTGGGCAGGCGGCGCCACAGCTGGCTTATCAGCAGGAAAGCCAACCCGGCAACCAGGCCAATGTGTAAACCGGAGATCGCCATTAAATGGTTGGTGCCGGTACCGGTCAATATCCGCCACTGCTCGCTATCGATGCCTTGCCGGTCCCCTACCACCAACGCCGCAACCATTCCCGCCGCGGGATTTGCCGGCAATTGGGTGGCAATGGCTTCGCTTAACCGGCTACGTAACTGGTTAAGCTTGATATAGAAACTGTCATCAACGCCCCGCAAGACATTAAGGGACTGCGTCTTGGCATGGTCCCGGACATAGCCGGTGGCATGGATATCCTGCTGGTACAGCCACGCTTCGTATTCAAAACCGCCGGGATTGCTGAACCCATGCGGACGTTTTAAACGAACCACCAACTGCCATTGTTGTCCTATCGCAATATCCGGCGGACTGGCATACCAGCTTAACTGGATTCGCCGTGGCGGCCGGTTACTTATTGCGGGAGGTTGACTGGATTCTATGTCTGGTAATTCGCTTAATTTCGTTAGTTGTAACACAAAGCGCGTACGCTCCGGCGTTTTGTTTGGCAATGTGGCGATAGTTCCCGTAACCAGAACATCCCTGCCTTCCATGTCTGGGAATATTTGCTCGGTCATCTTGTCATTGGCTATTAAAACAGAGTATAAAAAGCCGATAATAATAAAGAAAAATGGCCGCGGTATTTTGCAACAAAAAGCCAATGGGATAATGATTATCAGTAGCCAAGCCCATTCCTTCGAGGGTAAATCCGCGAGTGTGTGACAAACCAGGACTCCAACGAGAAATCCTATACTTGTTAACTGCATCATAAGTAACAATCCGTTGTAAGATACGATACGATGACCGAAGCAGTTTTTAATATTTATTATAAAAGTAGTATATAAAGTAACATCCTATGCCAAAACGAATTATTAAGCGCTTTTTACCGCACCACGATAAAATCCGTGAACACAAGAATCTTAAAATACTCGGCACCTTGTTACATGATCCCAATCTGCTACACCTGAACCGCCGCTCCGTCTCCGGCGCATTCGCGGTTGGATTATTCATTGCATGGATCCCGGTTCCATTTCAAATGTTGCTTAGCGCAATTATTGCGATATTTGTCCGGGTCAATTTACCCATTTCCGTGGCATTGGTATGGCTTACCAATCCTCTCACCATGCCGCCCTTGTTTTATCTCGCTTACTCGGTTGGCTCCTGGGTACTGGGTGAAGAACCGAAAAACATCCAGTTTGAAATGAGCATGGAATGGTTAAACCAAAGCCTGCATACGGTATGGCAACCGTTTTTACTGGGTAGCCTGATTTTTGGCGTTGTGAGTTCCGTTTTGGGAACGCTTGCGGTCCGGGCTCTCTGGCGATTGAAAGTGGTGCAGAACTGGAATGACCGGAAGGAAAAACGGCTGGCGAAACGTTTACAAGCTTTGTCCAATCACACCGGTCCCAAAACTTAAATAATTAGATTGAATCACCCCGGATTCAACACTCCATCCTCCAGTACCAGAATACGCTCCATATGCTTTGCCAGGTCACTGTCGTGAGTCACCATGACAAGGCTGGTGTTAAGTTCTCTATTGAGTGACAACATCAATTCATACACGATATGGGCCGTTCTGTTATCCAGGTTACCGGTGGGTTCGTCCGCCAGCACACACAGTGGATTGGTAATTAAGGCCCGCGCGATTGCAGTACGCTGGCGTTCCCCGCCGGACAGTTCACCCGGTTTATGTTGCAAGCGCCCGCCCAATCCAACCTTGGCCAGAATGTCACTGGCTTTTTCCTTCACCACTTTTGCCGGCTCGCCGCGAATCAACAACGGCATGCCCACATTTTCCAGTGCGGTGAATTCCGGCAGCAAATGATGAAATTGATAAACAAAGCCCAGATAACGGTTGCGTAGTTGACCGCGGGTGGTTTCATCCAGCTTGGTAATCGCCTGGCCATTGATACAGATGGTGCCGCTGGTGCAATCGTCCAGGCCGCCCATGAGATGCAACAAGGTACTCTTGCCCGAACCGGAACTGCCCATAATGGCAATTTGTTCACCCGGATTCACTGTAAGATTGACGCCTTTTAACACTTCGACCGAGAGGTTACTCTCGGCAAATATTTTACGCACATCCCGGCACTCAATGACGGCATTACTCATAGCGCAAGGCCTCCGCCGGTTGGGTGCGCGCGCCGCGCCATGCCGGGTATATGGTAAACACGAGGCTCAACAAAAATGCCACTGAGGTGATTTGTATAACATCATCCAAGTGCAGTTCCGAGGGGAAATCGCTGATGTAATACACATCCGCCGGCATAAAATCCACCCCAAAAAGATTTTCAATAAACGGCACCACGGTGTCGACATTTAATGCCAAAGACACTCCCCCTATTGCGCCCAGTAAATTGCCGATCACCCCTATGACCGCTCCTTGAATAAGGAAGATCGCCATAATGCTGCGGGGCCTGGCGCCCAAGGTTCTCAGAATGGCGATATCCGCCTGCTTATCCGTGACCACCATCACCAGTGACGCCATGATATTAAAAGCAGCGACGGCAACAATCAGCATCAAAATAAAAAACATCATGCGCTTTTCAATATTCACCGCCCGGAAAAAGTTTGCATGTTGCAAAGTCCAGTCGCTAAGCCAGTATAAACCGGGCAAGGTTTTGGAAAGATCCTGCCGCACCCAGGGCGCCTGGAACAGGTCATCCAGCTTTAAGCGTATTCCGGTGACGTTATCCTGCATGCGAAAAAGTTTGGCGGCGTCGTCAATATGAATAAACGACATCGACGTATCATAGTCGTTATGGCCTACTTCAAACACGCCAACCACCGTGAAGCGTTTCAGCCGGGGTAATATACCCGCAGGCGTGGTCATCGCCTGTGGCGTCACCAGGGTAACTTTATCCCCCAAGCCAACGGCCAGCGATCTAGCCAGACCCTTGCCCAAAATAATGTTGTATGCGCCGGACTCCAGGTCCGACAATTGCCCCTGCAGCATCTTTTCCCAAACATTGGAAACCTGAGGCTCATCACTGGGCAACACGCCACGAATAAGCGTGCCGCTGACTTCCTGACCCGAGGTCAACATACCTTCCGCACTGATGTATGGCGCCAAACCCACAATGCGAGGTTGCGATTTCACTATCTGGTCAGCGACATTACGCCAATCTTTAAGTTCGCTGTCATAACCGCTCACCGTAACATGCGACGCCATGCCCAATATGCGCTCTCTCAATTCGGTGATAAATCCGTTCATTACGGACAGCACGGTAATCAACGCCGTTACACCGAGCGCAATACCTGCCATGGAGGAAAAAGAAATAAATGAAATAAATTGATTGCGGCGCTTGGCGCGGATATAACGCAAGCCAATAAACAGTTCCAGGGGTCTAAACATGCCGTTAAATACCGCTATTTTTTTAGTAACGTTGGCGATTGAGGTTTAATTTGCAAAGAGTCCGCGCCGATACTAGCATGGCTGGTGACAGATGTCATACACTCTTCCTGGCCCCCGCGAATGGTGGTAATTCGCCCATTCCAGTCCAATCCAGTCCAAAAAAAATACCGTTGCGGGTTTGCGTCAACGGCATTGCGGATTACTGCAGGTTATCACGTTAAACAATTGTCAAAGCGCTGTTACTACACATCGTACATCACGTTTTCATCCGGTTTGAAAAACCACATCTGGTATAACGAAATTACCATCTGCGCTGCAAAGCAAACGCCCATAACGCCCCCGCTGATCAGCACCACATAGGCAAACGGCGGGAACACCTTGGTGAGATACCAGGACGCGATATCAAACAGAATTGATAAAAATGGCAAAGCGATAATCAGGCATTTTAACCATTTATGTTTCAGGTAGGCATGGCAAAAAATCGTACCCATTATGAAAAAAATAAAGGTCAATCCAAACAGGTGAATGTGCGACACCCGGACCAGGGTAAAAATATCCATGCCGGTATCCATCTGGGCGGTACTCGCCACGTTGGCGTGGCCTGTCAAGTTTGGAATATGCGGATTTTTGCCATCGTGACAAATGTTACAGCGTTGGCTGATGATGCTTTCCACGGTAGCAAAGTCTGCCTGCTTGGCGCCGCGCCGCACCCAGGCAATAATTTCATCCTTTTCGTTCGTCGGCAGCATATTGGACATGGGCCCCTTTAACGCCGCTTCGAGACGGGTGTCACTTTTACTGCCGCTGTACGCAATCATCAGGTCATTCACTGATAACATGGGATTGCCATCCCGGCCGGCGTGCGACTCAAAAATATAGATCATCGCGAACAGGTAGCCCATACTTAACACGATGATGGCGGAGCTAAACAAGGTCCGTTGACCCAAGGGCAAAAACGAAAAATGTACACAGCGAGGCGCAGGCTGATTGGTTGACACGATTAATTCCTTTCTTTTGTGTAATATTTACTAGCTATGGCTTCGATTTAATGTCCCGCTAGCTTGGAAAGGTTAACACAAGGTGCGCCGCTTGATCCATATCAGCACCCGCGCATTTACTGATTCCCCCCGATTGACGGCAAAATACCCTTTCATTTTACAAACGACCAATGGAATACCTTGTGCCGCACTAGAAAGTTCTCAGCGCGAATTACCGTTCACTGGACCAAATGCCGGTTGTATTTTTGCAGCCGGTACCGGAAAAAATGGCTATCGAACTTTCGTATTCTCCGCACCTGTGAATATGGAGTAGTTTTGGCGCCGATTAAGCCAGCTCATACCAACATTGGTTATTCACATTTGCCAGTACATTTTATAATAAGCTGAGCACAGCTAAGCTGGGCAAAATCCTCGGGCACAATCGAAATCTCGCCTGTACCGCCATGCACCATCCAGGCGTTATTACACTGTTTCTTTTTCGAAACATAATAGGGTTCCGTTATCCACGATACATTGGCGCACGCGGGAATGCCGATACCAAAGCGAATACCAACCTCATAGTCACCGCACAATAAGCCACTATGTTTGATTTCCGCTTCCAGGCCAAATTCCCCATTCTCCTTTAACCAGACAGAGGCGCCATCAAACCGAAACTCCAATTTTCCAGGCATGCCGTCGCCGGGGATTTCAATCGACTTGCGCGCCACAGCCGTATATTTTTTTTCGACGATTTTCTTCTCGGCCACTGCAACTACCGACCATAACAATCCCGCCGTTGCCAGCAAGCATATCAACAATCTGATTGGTGATGCGCGCTCATCAACAATCATATCCGCATTATACTTGCTTGAATTTTGCCTGCCTGGAATCCGCATCATGCAGCACCCTCACTTTTTATTAATAATGGTCATTCTAACGTATATTCCATGGAGATAAATCAAATATTCTGAGCTGAGTCAAATATATGATAAAAATTCAAACGCGATGATCAAGACTCCGCTTACCGAAGATCACCGTCGATCAGGAAGGTGTTCGCGTCTTTTCTCTTGCCCGTCGGCTTTACTTTTTTACGGCAATGTAGATTTCAATCCTGGCCGGATTGTCGTCGTCGTAGAATTCAAAATCCGCCGTGTAGGTCCGGACATAATCGGTGGTGTTGGAAAAATATTCCCGGATTGTATGCCAGGTTGTATAAATTATCGTTGGCATGTCGCCCTCATCGGAAAACACGAGATATAAACCTTCCGGGATTTCAATTGCCGTGAAGTCTTCAGGCAAGGCGCCGAGGGCTGATACCTGCCGGCCGGCAATCAATGCAAAATGCCCGCGCTGCTCATTATCGTAGTCTGTGTATACGCCTAGCAATACACCTTCTTCAATGATGTGGGGAATCTGCTCTTCAACACTCTCAGAAAAAAACCGCTGCCACAACGCCGGAATGCGCGCGGTTTCGGGATCTGATTCCAGCGTGTTGGAGGTGGAAATTTTTAAGCCCACCACCTTTTTGGCCGCAACCAACTTTTCGTTTATTTCCATAGTTCAATGTTCCTGATTTTTTGCTTCTGCCCGGTTCCAATGCACGCTTTGCCAAAGCAATAACACAATTTAAACGTGCGACTCATAATTCTCGCCCCTCAAGGAAAGCGTGGTGGTGGTTTGCGATGATAGGTTGCCTGTTCATAAGCGTAAGCGAATTTAAATAAATCCGCCTCGCTAAATGGCCTGCCCAAAAATTGCAGGCCCGCCGGCAATCCTTGCCCGGTAAATCCCATGGGCACCGTGATCGCCGGTTGCCCGCTGTGGGGTGCGATAATAGGACTGTTATTTCCGTGCGGCGATTGGAGGTCGCCTAGCAAACGCGGTGGATTATTCCAGGTGGGATAAACAAGCGCGTCAATGTGCTGTTCCTCCATGGCATTCACCACTGCATCGCGCAACGCCTTACGCCTCGGGTCACCGTCAACATCCACGCAGGGTATTTCCTGTTGATCAGGGGCTACGTTCTGGGACATTGCCCATTGCATTGCACCTTGGCTTGACTCATGAAACCGCTTGGCGTCCACAATCTCCTTTAGGTTTTTGACCGGCGCGGCCGGACCCAGCGAAGCAAAATAGTTATTAATGTCGTAGCGAAACCGGCTGCAAAATCCTGTCGCGCTGGTCAGCCGCTCCAAATCCGCTATATCAAATGAATCGATAGTCTCCGCTCCCGCTGCCCGCAGGTCTTTTAGCGCGCGATCGAACAACTCTATTACCTCGGGATCGGCATCCGGCATATCACTGATAGACCTTAGCACACCAATGCGTGCACCGTGCAAGCCGTCCTTTTTTAGATATACGAGGTAATCGTCCGGTAATTTTCCCTTACTCTGTTGCGTCTCCGGATCGGCGGGATCGAATCCGTCAATGACATTAAATACCCGGGCCGCATCCTCTACCGTGCGGGTCATCGGTCCCGCGATGTCCCGGTTTGCCAATAACGGTATTACGCCGTCACGGCTGGTGGCGCCGATCGTGGAACGAATCCCTACCAACGCTAAATGTGAAGCCGGTCCTCGGATGGAATTACCGGTATCGGTTCCCATTCCCACCAGGCCAAAATTGGCGGCCACCGCCGATGCAGTGCCGCCACTGGAGCCGGCCGGCACTCTTTCCAGATCATAGGCGTTACGTGTTTCACCGCGCGTTGAACTAATAGTGAAATAAGGACTGAACGCCCATTCGGCCATATTGGACTTCGCGATAATAATCGCGCCTGCTGCGCGCAGCTTCTGTACCATAAACGCATCATCCGGCGGGCGTGAATCTTTCAAGACCATGGAACCACCGGAAGTCGGCATATCCGCAGTATCAAAGTTATCTTTTAAGATGACCGGCACGCAATGCAGTTCGCGTAATTGTCCGGTGTTTGCCAATTCCTGATCCAGCAGCGCGGCGCGTTTTTCGGCATTGGGGTTGAGCATCACAATCGCATTTAACCCGGATGGCTGGTCATACTGTTTGATTCGATCCACATAGGTTTTGACCAGCCGATCGCAAGTAAGCGTGCCGGCGCGAAACGCCGCATGCACTTTGGCAATCGTGGTTTCTTGCACATCAAAAGCGGCCTGTGGCTCTATCGCCAGCGGTTTCTCAACGGGCGACGGTATGCAACCAACTAAAATTATCAGCCAACCGGCAAAATACAGATGTTTCACTGGCAAGCGGGACATTATCCGGTCTCCTCATTGCGGACGGCTTTTTCTGTCTGCTTGACTTGCTGATAAAGTGCTTCCAATTCATCAAGCGTCATTGTGTCCACTGACCGGTTCCGGTCTTTGGCAAGCCTTTCGATGGTTCGAAAACGCCGTTCGAATTTTGCATTGGAAGAGCGTAACGCAGTTTCTGGGTCTATCTCCAGATGCCGCGCCAAATTGGAAACGGCAAAAAACAGATCACCGATCTCTGCTTCAAGATGCTGACGATTTGCGGGCTGCGCAATTTCCTGTTTGACTTCCTCGAGCTCTTCGGCAATTTTTTCGAATATGGGCGGCAGCGATGTCCAGTCAAATCCTACCCGCGCCGCACGCCGCTGCAATTTAACCGCGCGCGTAAGCGCAGGTAACGCGAGCGGGACGCCATCCAGCAGGCCCGGTTCCAGAGTACCACTCTGCTTTTGCCGCTTTTGCAGACGCTCCGCCTGTTTGTGCTGTTCCCAGGCATGCGTTTGCGCCTTGGCATCATCGATGCTGGCATTGCCAAATACATGCGGATGACGCCGCAGCATTTTTTCCACAATGCCATCCACCACGCCGCTAAAATCGAAACACCCCTGCTCGGCGGCCAGTTCAGCATGAAAAACCACCTGGAATAAAAGATCGCCTAACTCTTCCTGTAACTCCTCCATGTCACGGCGCTGTATGGCCTCAGCCACTTCATAAGCTTCTTCTATGGTATACGGGGCGATACTGGAAAACGTCTGTTCGAGGTCCCAAGGACAGCCATGTTCCGGGTGACGTAAGTCTTTCATTATACTGAGTAATTCGTCTATTTTGCTCAAATTATGCCCTTTAAGTTTTTGATAACAAATGAATTACGTCACAGAAAAGAATTCAATGCAGCGGGGCTTGTAGCCGACTTAAGTACTGTGATTTAATTCACTGTATATCTTTTCAACGTGTATAAAACTGTTGCTATAGTCGCTGCAGTTCCGGAGTCGTTAAGTATGCATAAGTTGTTGAAGTTAGCCAAAGTAACAATCGCTACCGCGATGTTACTGCTTGTTGTGCCAATGGCCTATGCAGAAAAAATCGAATCCTTATCCGAAGGTCAGGACGCTTTTAATCGTGGTGATTACACCAAAGCGCTGCAGCTATGGCAACAACTGGCCAACGATGGCCAACCCGAGGCCCAGGTGTTTGTCGGGCTGGCCTATGCCAACGGATGGGGTGTAAAGAAAAATCTCGAAGAAGCCTCCAATTGGTATATGCGCGCGGCGGAAAGTAATAATCCTTCCGGCCAATTTCTTCTTGGCCTGCATTATGTCACTACCGGCGTAAACCTATATGATGTACGTGTCGGTATTAAATGGTTAAAACGCGCTGCGGACAACGGCGACAAACAGGCGATCCAGTTCCTGAAAAAAGCCAAGAGCCGCAATTGGTTCACTGACCTTAAAGGCGATACTAAAATCGATCGTTACAAACTGGAACAAGAAGGTAAAAAAGCGCTGGAAAACCTTTCAATCACCGCCAACAACATGCCCAGCTTACCGGCGCCCGCACTTTAAATTTGAATTTAAATTCACGTTTACTTTTGCAACAGGGTTTCATAACTAAAGTTTCAACGTTAAAGTTTCGTAACTACTCACCCGTGGGCGGCGCCGGTATCTCCTGCCGGGGGACGCCGCAAGTACGTCCCTGTAGGCTCGACTGCGGCCATCCCTGGCCGCAGACGCCCCCGGCAAGAGACACCGGCACCGCTTTAACCTATGCTGCAC
>DATCIR010000182.1:0-5861 GCA_036507695.1 Gammaproteobacteria bacterium | reverse complement strand
GAGGGTGTTAACGTACGCCGAAGGCAAAGCTACCGCGTCCTGCTATCGCCCCTCGCCTACATCCATGTAGGCGACACAAGATCATCCGGTAGTGGCGAGGATGTGAAGGACCGGCGGAGTTCACCTTAAACTGTGGCATGTATGAAGAGATGCATTCGAGAACTTGGGACGACTGCATGGATGCAGGAGGTACGACTCCACGGATGGAGGAGGTAGAGCACTGCCTGGAGTGTTAACGCGGGTTTGGAGTGGCGTATACATGGAGCAAGTGCCGAGAGCAACGCAGGAGCAGTTGCCGAGATCCATGGGTGTCAATGGCCACCAGAATTGACCACTTTTGGCCAATAAAATTGACCCCCTAGAGATTAAGGTTTACGGGTAATAATTAAAATATTGAATCATGTCCAGGAAGAGTTTCAAATAGAAATACCTATAGAAAAGCTCTTTTCATTACGTACCGTATCGGAGGTAGCGAGATTAATCGACGAATACGTCAATGACCCTGATGCGCGTGGAGTAACTGAGATAGTAGAAGAGGAGTATGAAGAAGGAATAATTTGATTTATCACAAGAATTAAAATCAATTCAAGTTAATTTGGCAGTTTCAGTTTGTTTAGATACTGATAGCTATTGTTTTTTTGTAAACGGTTAAGTAGCTCAATATAACGTGAATTGTGCTTAAGCACTTTTGATATCAGTTTTTCCGCTTCAGCCAGTTTACCTGATTTTGCTACCTGTACGGCATACCAGAACTGTACCCATTCAGTATCTTTTGACAGCAAATTAAAATCGGTCAGGGCTTGCTGATAAAGCGTGAGAGATTGATTATATACCGCATTTAAATCAGCAGGCCTGGAATCCTGCTGATCTTCTGGTGATGCATTAACCGTGAGTATTTCCATGGCGTTATACCATTTTCTGGATGCGCAGGATATTTTATACAGGCGGCGAAGTTCGATTAGCGGCTCGGCATGGTCGTCTACGCGCAAATCATGAATACTGTCCGTATATCGTCCTGGCTTACTTTCAGATTTCAGTTGCACAATTCGTAACCCAGCTGAACGTTTTCCCCTGAAATCGCCCGAGCAGTCTTGAGCTATATCCAGTGCCACTAATAGTCGCTCACCCAGGTCTTTTCCCTGGCTATCGCTGTAGGCTTCTCCCATCGCTCTCCAAACCTGGTCTTGTGCCAGGAGATTACCCTGCGCGGAACAGCTGTCGCCGATATAATGACCGGCAAACGCAAGGCAGTCATGCCCGGTGTAAGCCGCAATATTGCCAGAGACATCCATCAGCGCGATTTGTGTTTCAGCACCGGTGAGATGTTTTGCCACAATATTTTCAAGGTTATGCTGAGTTAAGTCGCCAGATTCAAGCAATTCGATCGCCGCTGCCCTTAACTCAGGTGTAACTGAGGCTTGCGTTACCAGTGCGCCAATATTGGTTTGTACCCAGGGTACGCTCAAACCGGCGCAGAATGCATGAGACTGTACAGCGGCACCTATTTCATTCCGTTCCTTATCGATAGCGATAATAGAATATGTGAAATTTGCGCTCAAAATTAACTCAAGGGTGATTTAGTTAGGCATTTGTGGTTATACGGGGATATTGATATCTTTGCAACCATAAAGGCGTTCTGCGGTTATAAGCTTATCCCGGCAGTATTCGACAAGTTTATCGGACTCTACGATAGGCTTTGACTCTTTTGTTTGGTAAAAGGGGACACTTCCCTTTTAATGACATGTGAGGTAGATTTGCCTCACGCCCAGACAAGCCAGGCATGTCTCAGCCGGAGTCCCCCACCACATCACCCGGTAGAAAAGGGAAGCGTCTCCTTTTTCCTTTCTTTTTCCGATCGAGATACGAGTAAAAGGCATATATAAATGTCAGATGACATGGATACCAAAACCGATGCCAAAGACAGTGCTGCTACAAAGTCCGGCTTTGTAACAAGCTATCTTTCACACTTTGTTTCCTATATTAACTCTACGGCCAGAATCAAGAGCCGCTATGTCGATCAGGACATTCAAACAACCGAATTTGCAACCATAACGGACTTTTGGAAGGCGGCACGTCGTTGGAACCCCAAAATGCCGCCGGAACAATATATCGCGATAAGAGGGGCGATCTCGACATTTGCGCCGGTGTTGCCGGGGGACCCCTGGGGCAAGCGCGATATTCATCGGTACATTCGCCGCAATTACGACAAAATCCAGAAATCCATCCAGGAGTCGGGGCGTTCAGAAAGTCCAACGACCCTTGACGCCTTTTTGGCATTCAGTGCGGGGCAAATGGTCATTCGTCTATCGCCCGATGAGATGCCCTATGTATTCCTGGGCCTGTATCACAGCATCGTGCGCAACGCCATTCCGCTATTTGTCGAGACAACGTATTATCACAAAGTGATTGAGCATGCCATGTTGCATAATACATCCAGCCAGGACGTCATCGAAGCGGCGATTATAGGCCGGCTGCTGCCCATGCCCGAGAATTTTGTTATGCAGTTTCTGCACGACATCAGCCTCTACGACTATTTCAAGGACGCGCCAGTCGATGGGTTGATGCCACGTTTCGCGCTGCAGATCGACGGTGCCGGTGACTCTGACCCGACCATGGTCCAACCTATCTCACGGGCGCGCTATCTTGACGGTGATATATGGGTGGCCATTATCGACGGCAAGGATGAACGCGTCGTGAGTCATTTCCTGGACCTGGCCAATCCCAATGACATCTCCACCGAACGCGGCGCACTGAAGACGGAAGTTGCCCACTATTTTGGCGCGTGCGAGGTGTTGTCGGAGTATGACGATACCGACCGGATCTTTACCGAGCATCACATACTCGATCCGACCGTGTTATGGGGAAGGGAAAAGAATGGCACTCAAAACAAATCGCTGCCGGTGGCGGAAAGAACGACTATTTACAACATCCAGGCCAAGGAGTTCAATATGTCTCAAGATACGATTAACGTAAGCAATGTCGGTGGCATAGTAAATGTTAAATCCACGTTAAAAAATGCGACGTTAAAGATTGAAGGCGCCACGGCGGTCGGGGAAGCACAACGCTCCGAGTTACAGAACCTATTCAAGCAGCTCGAAGAGGCACTCGCCCGGGCGGAGAAAACCAAGCCGGAAGACGCGGCTCGCGTGGCGCAGACCGCCGATCTGGTCGCGTCTGAAGTCGCCAAGGCAAAACCGGACCGGTCGTTCCTGGAAATCACCACCAAAGGGCTCACCGAGGCTGCTAAGGCGCTTGAATCCATAGCGCCGTC
Source organism: Gammaproteobacteria bacterium (assembly GCA_036507695.1). Taxonomy (GTDB): domain Bacteria; phylum Pseudomonadota; class Gammaproteobacteria; order SZUA-152; family SZUA-152; genus JAKEGK01. The sequence goes on along the minus strand of DATCIR010000182.1, from coordinate 2,590 downwards.
CATTGTAAACGTGGTTGCATCGATCGCCAAACTGGTTTTGCTTTAAATTCGTTAGAGGTAACCAGTGAACCATCTGCCCCTGAGGAGATAAGTTAAAATAACAGGGGACCGGCTGGACCTCCTTCTTAAAAAAATATCAGAGCTTATGCGCTGTTAATTCATTGCATGTCCAGTGCTGTTTTGCGCGCCTGCAATTTGTGCTGTTCAATCTCGGTTTTGAGTTCCGCTGTGGAACGCCGCTCTTTCCAATGCAGGTCGGTCACGAGCTTGAAGAACAGCGGTACGAAAAAAATCGCCAGGAAAGTCGCCGCCAGCATGCCGCCCATGACACCGGTTCCGGCGGATTGGCGCGCCGCGGCGCCGGCGCCAGTGGATAGCGCCAGCGGCAGAACGCCGAGAATAAAGGCGAGTGAAGTCATGAGAATCGGACGAAAACGCAGGCGCGCCGCTTCCAGTGACGCCGCGGACGCGGACATGCCTTCCTTGTATTTCAACAAGGCATATTCAACAATCAGGATGGCGTTCTTGGCGGCGAGGCCGAGCAGGGTCACCAGGCCGATCTGGAAATAAACGTCGTTATTAAATCCGCGCAGCCATACGGCGGCGAGCGCGCCGAAGGTGCCGAACGGCAGAGCCAGCAACACGGAAAACGGCAGTGACCACTTGCTGTAGAGAGCGGCGAGTATCAGGAACACCATCACCACCGCCAGCCCCAACGCCAGTACCGATGTGCCACCGGAGCGTTTTTCCTGATACGATGCGCCGCCCCAGTCAAAACTGAAATCCGCCGGCAATACATCTTCGGCGATGCGTTCCGCGACCTCGATCGCCTGGCCGGACGATACGCCGGGCGCGCCCTGACCGAACAGTTTCACCGCCGGCAGATTGTTAAAGCGCGTGAGCAGGTCGGGGCCGGAGGAATACTTCACTTGTGCTAATACGTTTAACGGCACCATGTTGCCATCGATGGAGCGCACATAGATATCCTCAACCGCGCCGGGCTTGTTGCGGTAGGCGGGTTCGGCTGACATCACCACCTGCCAGGTGCGCCCGAACTTATTAAAGTCGTTAACATAGTAGCTGCCGAGTGTCGCCGCGAGCGCGCCGTACAACTCCTGCAGTGACACGCCGAGCGCCTTGGCTTTCTCGCGATCTACGTCCACGTGCAGTTGCGGAGTATTTGGCCGCCACAATGTCTGTGCAAAAGCCAGCATAGGATCGCTGCCGACGCGTTGCTGGAATTGATTCAGGACCTCGGCCAGCCGCTGCGGCCCGCCTTCGCCGTGGTTTTGCAGGTAAAGCTCGAAACCACCGGCCTGTCCGAGCCCGAAAATCGCCGGCGGACCGAACGCGAACACCAGCGCTTCTTTGATATGCGCGGTTCTCATGAACAGATCGCCCACCATTTGTTGCGTACCCGCGTCGCGGTCATCCCAGTGCTTCTGGGTGACAAAGATGGTCGCGGCATTATTGCGGAAGTAACCGGCGAGAAAATCGAAGCCGGTAAACGCCACTGCGTCTTCGTTAACAGGATTGGATTTGATGGCGTCTAGCACTTCGCCGACGACCTTGTCGGTGCGTTCGAGTGACGCGCCGTCGGGCAGGATAACCGCGGCGATGTAAAAACCCTGGTCTTCATCCGGAACCAGGCTGCCGGGTGTGATTTGCCAAAGGCCTGCCGTAATGGCCACCATGGTCAAGAATAATGCGGCCGCGATGCCGCCGCGGCGGATCATCCAGGCGACACCGTCCGCGTAGCGCTGGGTAACGCGCTGGAATTGCTGGTTGAACCAGGAAAACACGCGTCCGGGACGCTTGTGCTCGTGCTTGAGAATGAGCACACACAACGAAGGTGTCAGTGTGAGCGCCACGAAACCGGAAATCACCACCGCGACGGAAATGGATACCGCGAACTGGCGGTAGAGTTCACCAGCCAGGCCGCCGAGAAAGGCGATCGGCACGAACACCGCGCACAGTACCAGCACAATCGCGACAATGGGATTGGATACTTCCTGCATCGCTTTGACCGCCGCCTCACGCGCTGGCGCGCCTTGCTCGTGCATAATGCGCTCGACATTTTCCAACACCACGATGGCGTCGTCCACGACGATACCGATCGACAATACCATGCCGAACAACGTTAATGTGTTAATGGAGTAGCCCAGTAAGTGGAGGCCGGCGAACGTACCGATCAACGATACCGGCACTGCGGCAAACGGGATCAAGGTGGCGCGCCAGTTCTGCAGGAATACAAACACCACCAGGAACACCAACAGCATTGCCTCAGCCAGGGTTTTCACCACTTCGCGGATCGATACCTTGACAAAACGCGTGGTGTCATAGACCACCGAGTGGGCCATGCCATCGGGAAACTGCCGCGCCAGCGTGCCGACGGTTCGCGTGACATTATCGGCGACCTCGAGCGCGTTGGCGCCCGGCGCCAGGAAAATGCCAACCAGCGTGGCTTGTTTGCCGTTCACGCGGCCGATAAATTCGTAGTCCTTAGAACCCAATTCAACACGCGCGACGTCCCGTAGACGCAGTGTCGAGCCATCCGGCCCGGCGCGCAGGATGATGTTTTCGAATTCGC
>DATCIR010000181.1:0-3923 GCA_036507695.1 Gammaproteobacteria bacterium | reverse complement strand
ATCTGCCCAAAGGAGCGCACCCTTGATACCCGCTTATCCCAATAAACGCAGACGGACCTGTTTTTCAATTTCGATGATGGTAAACAACGCCACTCCAATTCCAATGATAATCGCGCCATCTTGGAACGAAATCGCTTCCGTGGCAAATACTGCCTGCAGCGGCGGCAGATAAGTAATCGCGAATTGCCCGATGGTCACCACGATCACCGCGATCCAAACCACTTTCGTACCCCGTACCGCCTTCCACGTCAGCGAAGTGCCGTACATATTGCGGATAAAAAACAAATGAAATATTTCCATTACGACCATGGTATTCATGGCAATCGAACGGGCCAAATCCACGGAATAGCCGCGGCCAATCGCATAGGTATAGATGCCGAACACACCCGCCAGGAACAGCAGGGCCACCAGCACGATGTGCCATGCCAGAACGCCGGTCAGCAGCGGCGCGTTACGTGCGCGCGGAGGGCGGCGCATGGTGTTTTCCTCCGTGGGCTCGAATGCAAGCGCAATACCCAAGGTCACAGCGGTGATCATGTTCACCCACAAAATCTGAACCGGCGTTATAGGCAAGGTCATGCCCGCCAGCAACGCCACAACGATGGTTGACGCCTCACCCGCGTTGGTGGGCAAGGTCCAGCTGATCACCTTCTTGATGTTGTCGTACACCGTGCGCCCCTCGCGCACGGCAGCGGCAATGGAAGCGAAGTTGTCGTCCGCTAGCACTAATTCTGAGGCTTCCTTGGCGGCTTCACTCCCCTTTTTACCCATTGCAATGCCGGCATCCGCGCGTTTCAGTGCAGGTGCGTCATTCACGCCGTCGCCGGTCATAGCCACCGTCAGGCCATGCGCTTGCAGCGCAGTCACCAGCCGCAATTTGTGTTCCGGGCTGGTGCGGGCAAAGATATCGGTATGCAGAACGGCCGCCGCAAGCGCGGCATCATCGAGCTTCTCCAGATCCACACCCGTCAGCACCTGGTCCGGATTTTTCAGGCCGACTTGCCGGCCGATCGCCACGGCGGTAAAAGCGTGATCGCCGGTAATCATTTTTACACGAATGCCGGCGAGATGGCATTGCTGCACCGCCACAATGGCTTCCGGACGCGGTGGATCAATAAAGCCAACCATGCCGAGGAACATCAAGTTGCCATGCACATCGCTTTGTTCAAGCACCGTATGCTCCGGCGGCACCGCCTTTGCCGCAAAAGCCAGCACACGCTGGCCTTGCGAGGCGATTTTTTCCGCCTGTGCATGCCAATAAGCAGCATTGAGCGGCGCGGCGCCGTTTTTAGCACAGCGTTGTTCACTGCACATCGTCAGGAGTTTTTCCGGCGCGCCTTTTACATAAATAAAGGCGTGCCCTTGGTGATCATGATGCAGGGTCGCCATGAATTTGTGCCGGGAATCAAACGGTATTACATCGGTGCGTAGCCATTGCTTGCGCTGTGCGTGGCCGTCCATGCCGGTTATGCCGGCAAACGCCAGCAGCGCGCCTTCCATCGGGTCGCCCTCGACAATCCACGCGTCCTCCCGTTTTTTCAGCTCGGCATCGTTGCAGAGTGCGGCAGCCTGCGCCAACTCCTGCAACAGCGGGTGTCCCCGGGCAGCAATAACTTCGCCATTCCGCGTTATCGTACCCGCCGGTTCATAACCGGCGCCCTCAATGCTGAATAACTCATCCCCGGTGGCGGCCGAAGCAACATTCATCTCGTTGTAAGTGAGCGTACCGGTTTTATCCGTGCAAATAACCGATACCGCGCCGATAGTTTCAATGGCCGGTAACCGGCGAACGATTGCGTTACGGCGCGCCATCGCTTGAACGCCAACCGCCAGCGTGATCGTCAGCACGGCCGGTAATCCTTCCGGTATCGCCGCCACCGACAGGCCTACTACCGCCATGAACAACTCGGAAAAATCCCATTGCAGCACAAAATAACCAAAGACCAGCAGCAGAACGGCAATGGCGAGAATAAACAGCGTAAGCCACCTGGCGAAAATCGCCATCTGCGATACCAGGGGTGTTGTCAGCGTTTGTACTTCGGCCAGCAGCCCGCTGATGCGCCCGATCTCACTGGCGCTTCCCGTGGCTACCACCGCACCCTTACCTTGCCCACTGGTGACTGTTGTGCCACTGAAAGCCATGCAGGTGCGGTCACCCAACGCCGCGTTAGCCGCCACTGCGTGGATTTTCTTTTCCGCCGCCAAGGATTCGCCGGTAAGAATCGCTTCCTGAATTTGCAAACCATGGGCACGCAGCAGGCGCAGATCGGCCGGTACTTTGTCGCCCGCTTCCAATTGAACAATATCGCCGGGGGCGAGCTGTTCACCATCGATCGTGTGGCGCAACCCGCCCCGCACGACCGAGGCATGGGGCGCCAGCATTTTCCGGATGGCATCCAGGGCCTTTTCGGCTTTTCCTTCCTGCGCAAACCCAATGATGGCATTGAGCAACACCACGGCGGCAATCACCAGTGTATCCACCAGATGGCCTAGCAACGCAGTCATAACGGCGGCGGCGAGCAGTACATAAATCAAGATATTGTGGAACTGCAGCAAAAAGCGGATTAACACACTGCGCCTGGGGGGTTCCGGCAAACGATTTGCACCATGGACCGCGAGCCGTGTTAGCGCTTCCGCTTCGCTCAATCCATCTAGCGTGGTCTCAAGCTCGGCCAGGACCTGGTCCTGCGTTAAAGCATGCCAGTTGCGTGATGGATTCACAGCTACACGTCCTCGTTTAGTGCAATGAAGCGCTTATCAATAGCAGGAAGGAGAAAAAGCCCCGGGATGCCCCCGGGGCCTTATGTTTGTAACCAATATAAGTATCTTGCCGGTGATTACAAGGTTGGCTGGTGTAAAACGGTGGTGCAGTTTGATGTGCCTTGCGCTGAAATACCCGAACCGTTTGTCATGACATCGCCGGTTGTATCCATAGCGCTGACATCAAATGTTGCGGTGCTGTTCAGGCAAAGAGTACCCACTTTGCCGGCGTCAGTACCCGCCACACCAACCACCGCGGAGCAACCGGCCATACGGATCGACATGGTCTTGTTAACAGGATCAAAAGACGCGGGCGTGAGGCCTGAGAATGCACGGCCATCCAGGCGCATGGAATCCAAAGCGCCGGCGGCGCCACCAATCAACATGGCGTCAAATTTAGCAATCATTTCCGGGCTGCCATTAACGGGATCCAATGCGTCGACGATGGATACATAAACGTTATCGCCAATCACCATTTCACAATGGCTGCAGGTCCAGGGAATAACCGGGGGCATACCGGTAAAACCAGCTGCCGCTAAGGCCTGCTCGAAAGAAAGTCCGGTCATCAATAGGTCCATAATGGCTTTGAAGCCCGCGGACAGGTAAGCAAAATCAACGGGGAATGCCGCGGTACCCGTGATGCTGCCAATTTTGCGGTCCAATTTCTCCAGCACACCGGTTTTTTTATCGGTTTTGACGGAATACACATCACCGGTGTAGTCAAATGACAGCATGCCATTGGCATCAGGAACCATATTTCCTTCCGCATTCTTGCGGATTGCGCCGGAAATAACGGATTTGTTAATAATGGTGGTGACCAATGCATCCTGTGGCGTTAATTTGACTTTATCTTCATCGTTATCGTCAGCAAGCGCGCTTCCGCCATGTATAACAGAAATCGCCAGGGCGGCGCTGGTGACGATATTGAATAAGTTTCTTTTGGTGGCTGTGTAAAACATTGTTAATTACCTCGGTTATTTTGATTATTGATATTCTGGAATAAGAAACCCCAACGCATGCCGATGACCCTATTCCAAACCCCTTCGTAACTGGCAAAGTGTACCTATACTTGCAGTGAATTTACACATTTATATTAAAAAATATACAGGGCTTAAAGCAAAGCAGGTCAATATTTTTTACTATAACTCTTTCGCTAAACGCAT
>DATCIR010000180.1:0-5090 GCA_036507695.1 Gammaproteobacteria bacterium | reverse complement strand
GGAAGCTGCGATTTTTGCTGATGGTGCGCCCAGTATTCCACCGGAGTTTCCACCACAAGCCACTTTCCCCAACTTGAACCAGGCCCCGGGCTTTGGTGTGGTGTTCCAGCCTATCGTGACGGAAGACGTCTACCGCTATTTGCAGGAACTGCAAGGCACGGTGGCAGCTGGCACCTATTCTATCAAGCCCTATGACTATATTACTCAACCAACCGACTGGTCCCTGGCCGCACAACCCAGCATGTCCAAAGCGCAAATTCGTACCATGCTGCGCGTAGACGCAAGCATGGATCGTTGGCAAGAGCTGCTAAACCAGGCCAGTACACCGATTGGTGTTGCTGGAGGTACTATGGGTATCTGCCGCCGTGTGTCAGGTTCCGGAAACCAGGCTGCGTATCACGCGTATTTCATGGATGATCCCTGTGCCAAAAATGCCCTGCAAAGTGGTGCGCAACCCATGAAATCCGCTGGCGGTGGTGGCTTTTTCCAAACCGTGGAAAACTCATCTTCCGGTAAAGTCATGGATTGTATGGATGCCATGTTTGATCCTGTGACTTTCAACGGGGCTGCTTTTGGAATCACGACCAAGCGTGGCGCCATAGGTGTACAGTCTACTGAAAAGCAACCAAACCATAGCGTTGCCTGGGGTGCGCTGAACTATGATCACTGGGGTTTCATCAAGGTAAACGGTGATCGTCCCAGCGAAGTCGATACTGCTAAAGTTGACAACATCGTTACCGATGGCGCGTATGATTTCTTTTATGAAAACGCCGTCATGTGGAACAATGCCTGCGTCAACGAATGTTTGACCGCAATGCAGTTTATTGCCCAAAACGCCGGTACCGACGAGACGCTGTTTGATGCGTTTGGTACTCCGGTAGGTGCTTTCGCCATCAATGGCGTCGGTCCTGCCGGTAACGTAAATGGCTGGAACAACGCCGGTAACGTGTTCCCGGTATCTCGCGCTACTCACGAACTGAACAGCTGTAAAGGGTTAGTACTAGCTAACTAATGTTACGGGAATGCCTGCTGCCGGAAAGCGTGATTCAATAAAAGGCAGGCGGTTTTCTTAGCCAGCAATAAGAACTGGTAACCCGGACATTATCTGTTTCACTCTGTCAACCGGGTATTGCGCCAGCAATACCCGGTTTTTTTTTCACTTAACCGATAGTCATGTATCCGCGTATTCAGTTCATTTTAGTTGCCATCCAGTCGAAAACCAGTTACGCCCTGTAACTATGGTATAGCTAACAAAAACCTCGGTTTTTAAGGATTACCATGCAGAGCTTGGTTTTACAACTAAGGTAACGGAGTTAAAATGGATTGCTATGCCGGTGGAAATTCACGGATGAAAATAGCTAGCAGTGGATACTGACTTCACCATTGTTTAAAAATCGTCGCTGCAACTGCGGCATTCATGCGGCTGTTTACCGGTTGATGGCCAAATGAAAGTAGACCACCCAAAAGGTGGTTTACGATGGAAAAAAATTACCATTATATGCAGTCAGTGCAACCATTGGGAAGACAGAAAATGGACAAAAAAAGGCTATCGAGCAACGCAAGCGAGTGCATGTGCTGTATTTAGAAAATGGACTTTCAAAAACACAGATTGCCAGTCAAACCGGATTGAATAAACAATTTGTGATTAACTGGACCAAGACAACCGATCAGGACCTGGAAGCGGATAATCGAGGCTGGCCAAAGGGCCATGGCCGTACCTGGGATGAAACGACGTGCAAGCGTGTAAGTAGGATTCACCAGGAACTGGAGCACGGCCCACACGAATTCTACAGTGGTGTTAGCGCCATTCAACAACGTTATCGGCACTATTATCTATCCCGGCGAAGAGGGTTCCCCCTTGCGCACTATCGGGCGCATACTCAACGCGCTGGGATCATGAACACAAATCAGGATTCAAACTTTGGCAAATGCAACGAATGACAACATTTTATGTTATATAGACCGCCGGTCATCCATCGGATTGATGCGCATAAAATGGGTAGGTTATAGTGCCGAGCAAGGAATTAGAAGGTACCCGAGGAAGTTGTAGCGATGAACACTGCAAATTGGAGTAACCAATCCCTGTTACGCCTGGTGGCCGTATTTGCAGGCGTATTCTTCGCGCTTCAGTGGGGCTACCAGCAAGCGTCGGGCACGGTAATCGAAAAAGCGATTATCGATGTGGCAACGGTTCGCCCAAGTGCATTCATGATCAATCAGATCAACCCCATGGAGCAAGTCATCGCGGAGGGGCATCGTTTGGTATCGCCTTTCGCGAAGTTGTCGGTGCTCAACGGCTGCGAGGGGACGGAATCACTTTTTTTGATCATGGCGGCGATTCTGGCGTTTCGCGCCCCGTGGCGGCATAAACTGGCAGGCCTGGCATTGGGCGTGATCCTCATCTATCTCGCCAATCAGGCGCGTATCGTGTCTTTGTATTTTGCGCTCAAGAGCGACCCGGCGCTTTTTTCCGCGTTGCACGGCTATGTTGCGCCCACCCTGATAATCGCGGTGGGCTGTGTATATTATTTATGGTGGATGCAGTGGCCGCAACGGAACACAGCCGAACAAAGCGCCTCACCGCGCGCATAATCGCCGTTATGGCGGTTTTTATCGCCCTGAACGCCGCTGCCTGGCTGTGCGGCGATCGTTATGCGCGGCTTCTATTACCAGTCTACCAATGGGCATTTGAAACGCTCACGCCTCACTATAGTGTCCTGTCATTGCGCCTCGAGCAGGAAAACGGAGAACGGATCATCAAGGTTCGCGCACAGACGGCGGGCGCTCGCCAACTGGCGGGGCGATCGGTGCAAAGCGGTGTGCCTGTTTCAAGTTCCACCTTGGCGGGCCATGGGCTGCAACACGTCATTGTTTTGTTTACCGCGATTCTGTTGTGGCCGGTTCGACATTGGTGGGAGCGCGCCGTTCTCATCGTCCTGGCTATCCCGATGCTGTTATTCATTGAAATGCTTGATGTGCCACTGGTGTTGGCCGGGGCGTTGGAAGACCTAGTGTTGTTCAACTTCGACGAGGAACTATTGTCTTCGTCGTTCCTCGTACAAGGCATGCATATCATGAACAACGGCGGGCGGCTTGCCCTGTCGTTGATCGCCGCGGCTCTCACCATCGCCGTTTGGCGTGCGGCAAATAGTCGCATTTGTATTACAAAGCGATAGCCCGCGTATTACCCCGCCTTCATTGACAGCGCTTTTGGGTATCAACCTAACGGCACCGTCCGGCAGTCACATTCTTTTCATACGTCAGTCACATTTTCTTCATATCTTGTTGTTATTGTCAGCCGTGAATATCAATACAACCAAGAGGAAGGAAGAAAACCATGGAGGGTATGAGCCACCGTTGTCTGTTCACGATCGCAGCCCTACTGTTATTTCCATCAATCGTATTCGCTGCCTACGAAGTCAATAATACCCAGGCCGCAGCGTGGTTGAGTGCGCAACAGAATACGGATGGGAGCTGGGGCGCGAATGCAAGAGAGCATTTTCTTTATACCGTTGAAGCGGTGCAGAGCTTGCGCGCGGCCGGGCAACGCAACGGCGCCTACTTCAAGGGGATTACCTGGCTGGAAAATCACGCGGCGGACAATGCGGACTACGGTGCGCGCCGCGCACTGGCGCTCGCGACGCACGGTGACGATGTCAGCAGTGTAATCGCACTTTTGGATGCGCAACAGAATACGGCAGTGACTGGCCGCGACGGCTGGGGTCTAAGTGACAGCTACCATCAGTCCCCGCTGGATTCCGCCATCGTCCTGAATAGTCTGTCGGCTCTGCCGACGAACGCCAACGTGCAGGCGGGCATCGATTATTTGAAGAGCGCTCAACTCGGTGGCGCCAACCCGGGATGGCCGGTGGCATCGGAAACGGTCAGCGATGCTTTCGCAACGGCACTCGTGGTGCGCACGCTGGCCGTCTTGCAAGCCCAGGATCCCACGGTCGCCACACCCATCGCCAATGGCCTCAATGCCCTCAATACCTCAGTAGTCAGCGGCTCGCCGGCGTACCTGCAGGCATTGGCCGCACACGCAGCCTTGCTGGCGGGCAATACAACGGCGGCGCAGAACTGGCTGGCGATGCTGGTCAGCGGCCAGGGAGGCGATGGCAGTTGGTCGGGCCGGATCTACGACACGGCCCTGGCGATGCGCGCCTTGGCGGCGGCGGACGGAACGGACAGCGCCGCCAACCAGGCTGCCGTATCGATTCCCGATAAGAACCTGCGCGCCGCGGTCAACTACGCCTTGGGCCGCAACGCCATGGACAGCCTGGATCGCAGCGAGCTGTTGCGCCTGACCGACCTGTCCGCGGTCGGCATGTCGATCAGCGATCTCACCGGACTTGAGTGGGCGCTCAATCTGCAGACCGCGGATCTGCGCAATAACAACATCACCTCGACGTCGCCCATCGATGGCTTGGCCCAACTGGCGGCGGTTTTGCTCGACGGTAATCCCATCGTCGTGGCCAGCGTGGACGAGGACATCCCGACGTTACCGGAATGGGGTGTGATCATCATGGCGGCGTTGTTGCTCATCAGTGCCGCCCGGCGGCAGCGTGCCAATCGGCGCGAAGCACTTCAAGCTTAAGCATATAAGGGGACTACTTGTGTTCAATAACGACAAGGGATTGCAAAGGCGGGCGAGTCACAGCCGCCGCACAATAGCGTTTGGGCTGACTATCGGTCTTGTTCTGCTATCGGTCGCCGCGTATGCGGATACCACCGCACAAGCCAACGACCTGAAACCCGAAACCCGCGACACAGTGCGCGCCGTCGGGCAAGCAGTATTACGCGCCAAGCGTACTTATACCCCTGATCCGGCCGCCGCGGCGCTGCGTGATGACGTCGAAGCGGTCCGCGATTTGGTGAAAGCGCTCACCGAACCCCTACCGACCACACCGATCCAGATTCAATCGGCGAGCGCTAGGTCACCGAGATGGACACGGTCCGCTGGACCGTCGGTGTCAGAGGCGATCGCCTGGCGGCAGGCAAGGTCGGCGGAAATCGGCCGGCTGCGCAGCGCTGCTGCCAGCTTGAAGAGCCGGACGCGTACACTGCGGGAAAAAGCCGCCGGCGCGCAG
>DATCIR010000179.1:0-2956 GCA_036507695.1 Gammaproteobacteria bacterium | reverse complement strand
GTCCCCAACGGGTTTAACGTCAACGGTTGAAATTGTTACGCCTAAGACTCAATCAGCGCGGCGCGAAAATCCCAAGGGCAAGAGCGCCAGCAGTGAACAAGCTTCGGCTCCCTTGCGCGCCCCCACGACAGGAATACCGCTCGCCTTGGAAGAAAGCCTGGCACCGGATAGCGCGTCGGCGAATCCGAAAACCCTGCCCGCGTATACGACGGACACATCACGGCTCACCATCGGTTCCGAACCAGCCGTCACGGACACGCGTGAGGATACGTTTATTTCCGGAACCGATTTAAATACCCTGTTATCCACTCTCGCCAACGCGTATGAAAACGGCAATTTGCAGCAATTAGTCAGCACATTTGCCGAAGACATTTACAGCAGCGATGGTACCGGCCGCCACCAAATGGAAAACGATTTTCGACGCTTGTTCAACATCACGGATACACGCCAACTGAACATTCACGATATCTCCTGGTCGCAGCGTGACAGACAAATGCTGGGTAAAGGCGATTTTCAGGTGCGGGTCCGTGAGAAAGGCGCCAACAAATATACAACCTACGAAGGCACAATCCGGTTGGCGGTCGTCAAAGAATCGAATACTATTGTCATCAAACAACTCGACTACGACTATAACAACTAAATCACGCTGGCAGTGGATAGGGAATATCCCGCTTTGACAAAAATTATTAAAAACAAGATCGGCAATGGCGTTAATATTTCCCGAATTATTGCGGTTGCGTATCTTTTATGGGCCGCGCACCCCAGCCATTGCGCGCCGTTTGGATTACCCGTCAATACCGCAAAAATTGGCTACGGTGTTGGCTATGCAGTCGTATCCGTCGATGATCCTGACGGGAACAGCAAGGATGAAGGGGCGGTTCAACCGCTCAACCTGGTTTATACCGACTGGTTGTTTAGCAATTCAAAGCTGTTCAGCGATATAAAACAATGGACGGAGGTGTTTTACTTTGAAACATCACTGGATGCGGTTGACAATAACATCGGGCAGGACGTGCAAAGTTTCGGTATCCGATTCTCCTTGCAAAAAAGCTTCCGCTTCACCGATTCCTTCTCGCCCTGGTTCGGAGCGGGCGTTGACATTTCCAGAACCCGCTATACCGTGCGCCATACCAGGGATGCGGAGGGCTTTTTACTGCAAAGTTTCGAAGACCGTGATGATACCGGCATTGCGTTTTTATTCAACATCATCAACGAGTGGACGCTGCAATCGGATTGGTCGCTGGCGGCAAAGCTGGAACAGTCTATCCCGCTCAGCGCGGACATTTCGCAATTTACTGCGGCGCTGGTGCTGCTCTACCGGTATTAACATGAGCTTCGCTGCATCCGGCAACAGGACAGAATGTGTCAGACAATAATTGCTTAACACACAGATTAAAGCGGGTTGGCATTCTGCCGCTGCTGACAATTTTTATAACGGCGTGCAGCAATGGAACCAGCCTGCCGCCGGAACGTCCCGTCGGTGTTGTCAGCGGCAAAGTCGTCGACGGCGTTGTGGCGGGCGCACAGGTTACACTCTATAGTTTTACCAATGGAGCGCGCGGCAAGCGGATCGCCGGCGCCACCACGGATGAGAATGGCAACTATAGCATCGAGGTTCAGGCGCCCAGCCAGCTCATTTTAATCGAAGCGACCGGCGGGCAATATATTGAACAGGCAACCGGTACCGTGATAATGATTCCAGATGGCCATGTGCTGCGGTCAATTGCCAATTATCCGTCGGGAGAGGCAATTGAAGTCATGGTCACACCTTTGACCCAGCTGGTGGCCGGTTTAACGGCCTATAAAGCCCAAAACGGCACGCCGCTTTTACAAGCCTATTCAGAAGCTAAAACGGCCATCGACGCGTTTTTCACCTTCGATACGTCGGCTGTAATTCCCATCGACATTACCAATGGCGGCGGCACTATCAGCACCGTCAGCAGTGAAGCAGTCTATGGATTTCAGCTGGCCGGTTTGTCCAGCTGGAGTGCCTGGGCCAGCTACAGGAACAAAGTCACAGCGCACACTGTTTACCATTCCATTGGCGTTTCGCAGACGATGTACAATGACATTCAATCCGATGGCCAGCTTGATGGCATCGGATTTGATATTGACCGGAACAACCTGATGTCGCTTGCGATTGGCATAGTGCCACTGGATACGCAAACCTATCGCGCCGCGTTTTCACTGCATATGCTGGCCGTGTCGAGTATCCCCGGCAATACCACCAACCTTAAACCCAGTGATTTACAATTGGTCGCCGCGGATCTCGCCACCAAAACCAGCAGTTTATTTGCGAATCAGGCCACGCTCGATATAAACAGTCAGGCGCCGACACCCGCAGCCGCCCAAGCCCTGCAACCGGTCTATGGCGGCGTGGCGACGATCCCGCTTAGCATCGGAGGCTTTTTGGGGGCGCAAACCGTCAGCGCAGGACTTGACGATGGTGAACCCGTTGCTTTGGCTGACCCGGCTAATCCGGTCGTTGTGATTGATACGGCGGGCGGTTTTGCAGACGGTAGGCATGTTATTCACCTTTTCGCCACGGATGCCCTGGGCAACGAGGCAACGGCCGAGTTGGCGGTGGTATTTGATAACACTAATCCAATTATTACGGTTACATCGCCCGCGATCACCAATAGCGCAACGCCGCTCATACGCGGCACTTATAGTGACAACCTTTCCGGCGTCAATACGATTATCGTCGCCGGCGAAGCCGCCACACTGGATGGCAATAGCAACTGGGAAGCGCCAGTAACTATCAGTCCCGGTGAAAACATTATCGCCATTACTGTGATTGACAATGTAAGCAACCGGACCGGCATTCAGGCCACGATATTCATGGACGCTATTGCGCCGGTCATCGATACCGTCGCGGGTCACAGTGACGCGCGCTTTTCCAATGGCAGTGGCGGATTTTTCACAGCGCCTTTACAGGATGGCAACGATTCCACGG
>DATCIR010000178.1:0-8527 GCA_036507695.1 Gammaproteobacteria bacterium | reverse complement strand
TTGATTTGAATTGGCGTTGACTACTTGAAAAACGCTTTGCAAGCGCTTGCCAATGGCTGTTTGCGTAGACCAGCCGGTCAGGTTCTCGGCAACCGGGTTCATGTAGTCGATAATTCCGTCGGTATCCGTGGTAATCACACCGTCGCCGATGGAGTGCAGGGTTACCTGCGCGCGATCCATTTCCGCAAACATGGCATTTTCATATTCCTTGCTTTCTGTGTTATCGCTCAACAGAACCATGATTTCAGTAATGGCGCCGTGTTTGTTGCGCCGGAAGCACACTTCCATTAATGCATCAAAGGGCAGTCCGCGTTGCCGCACAAATTTAAGTTCACAGACGGAAGGCGGGCGTAATATTTTTGGATTGGTAATGAACTCATAATAAGTACTTAAACTGCCGTGATGAACAAAGTTAGACAGCGGCTTGCCAATGATTTGTTCCACATCCCAGTTAAGCAAGGTTGCCGCTCTATTATTCGCATTTAGCACGATACCTTTGCGGGATAAATTAAAGTAACCAACCGGTGTCAGCTCATAAAGCTCGGCATATTTTTCATAAGCCCGGTTGAGTTCCCACGTGGTGCGCTGCAAAAGCTGTGTTTTCCGTCTCAGTTGCAGTTCTTGCGACTTAAGTTGATTGGTCAGGATGTCGATTTGCTGGTTAATGGTTGCGGGTTCTGCCTGGTGGGGAGGCGTACGTTTGTCAGTTGAGCCTGTCAGCGCGGATGTGACTCGCCGTAGCAGGCTGCGTTTGTGTTTGACAGCTGTTGCCTGGGTCATGGTAGAAGTAATCCCCGCCTTACACTGAAACGGCTACTTGTCCTGGTTGAACTAAGGCGCGTTCTCATCAGGGCATTGGGTCGCTTAAGTCTTATTTCCGACTAACTCACTGAGTTAACTATAGTTAATTTATTGGATTGTTCAATAAAACCTGCTAGTTATCATTTATACGGATAAGAAATTTAAGCGTGGTTCCGGCTTTGGCGCGACGTTGAAATTGCAATAAACGCTTCAACGAGCCGGCTTCCAGCATTTTCTTGTTGGAATAATTAACTGTATAAACAAGTGGTTATATGGATTAGCCGGAAATCCCTCTCAATAGTCGGCAGGCTGCTAATTTGGAGATGGAAATAAAGCTCCTAGTTTTTTAAGATGTTTATTATTCAGTTGATCAAATAATAAACAGACTAGAGAGGGGTTTCCGCGGCTGCTCGCTGCCGGGTTATGCAAGGGGGCCGCAACTGCAAAGTGACATTTTCGCGTTGCAGGATTAATAGCGCGTTACGGATTCAATAGCTAGTGTATTGTGGTAATTTACCGCGTGAGTTTCTCGCAGAAATAACCGGAAAAGAACGAGGTGGTTTGATGGGTTTTATAGCGAATATTTCCAGGCAATGGGTGATCGTATGTGGTTTGGTATTTTTAACTGCCTGCGCTACCGAAAAAGAACTGATTTTACCGGATACACAGCTTCGTAATTCCGCGGTCGATACTTACAAGCAGTGCGTATCTAAAGCGACCAGCCAGCGGATTAACGAGAACCGCGATCCCGAGGCAATCGTCAGGGATTCCATGGACCTCTGCAAAACTTCAAAACACGCCATGTTAAAAGACTACCCGAAAGGCTGGCGCGAGAACTTCGAAAAAAAGGTGGATGAAGAAATCTTAAAAGA
Organism: Gammaproteobacteria bacterium; assembly: GCA_036507695.1. Classification (GTDB taxonomy): domain Bacteria; phylum Pseudomonadota; class Gammaproteobacteria; order SZUA-152; family SZUA-152; genus JAKEGK01. The sequence goes on along the minus strand of DATCIR010000178.1, from coordinate 6,854 downwards.
AGAAATCGCGTATGTAGTCAGGGCCAGGCAGGGCCAGGCGCGTTAGTTGTAGTTAATTTTCATTCTGTAAATTCCAGCTTTGACTGTTGACCAACGGTTTTGCAGCTGAGCGGCATGTCTTCCGGCGCCGTGCCACCTTCTCTTAAATTGCAAATTTCATTTCACTAAAGAATATATTACTAAAAATACTGCTTGATTTCCCGCGGTGAGCGGCCGATTTTGAGAACCACATCACACTAAATTCCGGTTTGTGGCCGCTGATTAATCTAACAGTGTGTTCCAGGCTATTAAGTACGGATAACCAGGCGCTGAACAAACCAGCCATGGCGTTTACATCAAAAATAATTGCAACGATATGTCAGAGAAAAAAAATCTTGCGGAAGAATTTACCATCAATGTGCCATCTGCAGCGGGTGAAATGCCGCCGCTGATACAGTCAGTAAGGGACATCAGTCTCAAGCACTTGCAAAAACATATTCAGTCGTTGTTTTCCAGTATTGATGACAATATGTTTGAGTACGCGAATAAAGCGGACAGTAATGAGAAGCAAACCCTTTACTTCGACGCCATGCGTCAGTTGCGCCTGGAGAAAAAAGCCGCCGCCCAACACTACTTTCAGGCATTTGATAAGTATTTTAGCGATGCGTTGAAAGGAGTTAATAAAGACAATAGCGCTGCGGCCGCGGCTCAGGATTTTTCATTCTCTAGTCTGAGTCTTGTGGAAGAAGACGACCTTGAAGAGTCACTGGCGGTGACTAATACGATTGAAAAGTCGTCTGGCCTGTACCGCGAATATCTATCCGCGATTGTGCAGCGCATAAATCATGTCGTTAAAAATGCGGAAATTACGTCGGAGTGCAATCCCGTATCACCGGATAATATTTGCCGCGCGTTTGCGCAGTGTGTTGAAAAACTCAGTATCGCGCTGGAAATCAAGCTGATTGTCTACAAGCTGTTTGAAAAGCAGGTTGCCAGTCAGTTGGAACCGATGTACCGCGAAATCAACGATATGTTGCTTGCGGCAGGCGTGCTTCCAACCCTTAAATTCAAGGGGCCGGTTAAGTCACAGGCTCAGGAAGCCAAAACAAGGCCGGCGCAGGACAATCCGCAACAAGCTGCCGCAGCTCCAAAACATAGCCAAACCAGCGCGGAAACCACCCAGGAAGTCTCCTTTGATTCGTTGCGCCAGTTGCTTTCGATGCATCGTGGCCAGTCTAATCCGCAGGGTCTGGATCATACCGGCGCGCAACCGGCGGCGGCTGGTCCGGGTGGCGGCGGAGGTGGCGGATTTTATGTCGCTGATGATGTGTTGTCCGGTCTTACCGCGCTACAGAGCGACTTTCTCAATGTAGGAGCTTTACCCCGATATGCATCGGTGGAAGAGATCAAGAACAATTTACTCAGCGCCCTGGGCAAAGACCGGGAAGACGGGCACGGCAAGGCGATTGAAAATGAACAATCGGATGTCATCGACATTGTCAGCATGATGTTTGAGTTTATCCTGGAAGACAAAACCCTGTCTGACAGGATTCGCGCCGAGATTGCGCGCCTGCAGATTCCCGTTATTAAAGTAGCCATTCTCGACAAGAAATTTTTCGACCAGCAAAGTCACCCGGCACGCCTGTTGTTAAACGAGCTGGCTTACGCCGGAACGGCACTTGGTTCCTCGGAACAGGGTGAAGACGATTTAATATTCCATAAAGTGGAATATGTGGTTAACCGGGTGTTGGCCGAGTTCCAGACCACCGTGGGTATATTTGATGAACTGCTGGAAGAGTTCAAAAACTTCGTGGATACGGAACTGCAGGATAACCGGCGCTCGGAAAAACTGCTGGAACAGACCAAACAAAAAGTCTCGGACGAAATTGAGTCCCGCATTCGTGAATATCGTGTACCCAAGCTGGTTTATGATCTGCTGGTCGGCAAATGGAAAGACGTGCTTACCATGGTTGGCATGCGTCATGGTTGTAAGGGCCCTATGTGGTCGGCGTGCCTGGACGTTATTAATGACTTGGTCTGGAGCGTCCAGCCAAAGCTGATGACCAGTGAAAAACAGGCGCTGACGCGGTCGATTCCCAGGATTATTAAGCGGCTGCAGGAAGGATTGAAACTGATTTCCGTTGACCAGAAGTTTATTCAGGAATTTCTGGATCAGTTAGAAACCTTGCACCTGAAATGCCTGAAGGGGACCACGGACTTTTCACCCCGGACTAAAGGACAAGCACCGGTCAAGGGTGATGCCAATGACGAGGATCCTGAGTCCGAATCCGAAGGTAATCCATTTGCAGCGGAGTTGGGTGACTTCGAGTATTTCTCAGTAAGTGATGATTTTACGCAAATCAAACTTTCAGCCGAAGCCAAACGCAGTATAAATCACCCGGTGGTTCGCGATATGGAAATGGGAACCTGGGTTGAGTTTTTTAATGACGATAAAACCAAGCGCGGCAAACTGTCCTGGAGGTGTGATTTTACCGGCGACTATACCTTTGTGGACCGGCGTTATCGTCTGGTTGCCGATATTGCGATGGATGATTTGATCAAACGCCTGGACAGTGGCGGCGCGGCCATAGTCAAAGAATTGCCTTTGCTGGACCGGGCCATCAATGCCGTTGTTGGCGCCATGACGAAATACATGCAGAGCGCGAACAATCTGCTGACGTCAAATTCGTGATACGCAGGGACCGGTGATACCCGCAGGTTAGCTGTCGTTTGCTGGGATTAGATCAATAACTATTATTGCGGCAGGATTGGCGGTGCTGTTGCCTCAGGCGTTAATCGGGTAAATTTTTTACGATGTTTTCTTGCGCTGCGCCAGGGTATCCTTGACCACTGCGTTGAACAAGGATGTAACATGGGGTGAGAACTGGGCCCCACTGCAGTTGTTTATTTCCGTCATGGCGCGCAGTGTTGAGCGTTTGTAATGGCGATCCGGACGCGCATGGGTCATGGATTCAAACGCATCCACTACGGCAAGCAGTTGGGCGCCGGCACGGATCTGATCTCCCTTGACGCCATTGGGGTAGCCTGTGCCATCCCAGCGTTCATGATGCTGCAGCACGATCTGCACCGCATCTTCCCATCCGGGAATAATCTCCAGCAACTTTGCCGAAAGTACCGGGTGCTGCCGCATTTGGGCCATTTCATTCGCGTCGAATCTGGCCTGCTTTTGCCACATTTGCTCGTCCAGGAATGCAAATGAAATGTCATGCATATAGATTGCCGCTTTAAGCTGTATTGGATCTTCGGCGTTGCCCATCATTTGGTTTAATCCGATCGCCAATGGCATGGTGCGCCGTGAGCGGCCTTTCCAGTAAGGAAATTTGGATTCGAGCAACAGCGTAAGTTGCTGGAAATAATCCAGGCTGTTTATTTTGTCCTGTGGCGGTTTAATTTCGGTATCGGAATTTTGCGCTGGCTGGCTGGAATCAAGCTGCTCAACGCCATATACCGCCAGATTATCCCCGATAATGGCGCGGTTGGCGATGAGCGAAATAATCCGGGATGCTTTTTGGTCGATATTCTTTTGCGGATTTTGGCTGACGGATAACAGGATATTTTCAATTTCATCCAATAATTCCGTGTCGACATCACGGCGATTAAACAGGTCCTCACTGACTTCCTTGATTTTGTCGAGGCACAATAAAATCACTTCGCCAAGCTGCGGGGTATATGTTAATTCATTCTGGCGAATAGCCACGGTGATTTCTTCCACGGCGTGGGAAAACTTGGTCAGGATATCCAGGCGGCATAGATTGGAATTGCCCTTGATGGTATGCAGGGCGCGGAACATGGCGTGAATCGCCTCCGCGTTGTTTGGAGTATTTTCCAGTTGCAAAATACAGTTTGCCGCGACCTCATACTGGTCCGCGAAGTTTTCCCGATAGTCGGTGATGATCTCGTCATCAATGGAAATTTTAATATTCAGGTTAGACATGATGTGCCTTGCTCAACGCTTCAACTTGCCGTTGCAGCCACCCGTTAGGGTGGCGGCTACGCGGAAAACGGGTTTACGACTATATTATGTAACGGCGCTTTAACGCAGATCTTTATGCTCCACGGTGTCGGACCGGCCTGTTGTTTCCGCCTTTTTCCATATTTTATTCAACCGGTTATCACGTTCCGATTGAAAAATTCAGTGCGGTCAACGGGATTCGCCATGGGCGGTGTAAGGCCAGGGTATTTCTGCGAATTACATTAAGTGGCTGTAAATGCGCAAATATTTTTGGGGGGAACACGGTAGTGAGAACGCGTCTTAACTAACTCTACTTTGTTACTTTAGTTTATGTTTATGAACAATCCCGCACGGGAAGCGGAGGCGTCTGGCAAGACACGCCGTAAATGCATCCCTGCAGGCTCGATGGCGGCATGGCCCAGGCCAGCTTCTCGACCCGTTCCGGGTCTCACCTTCTCCCTGCCGCCAACGGTCTTGCCAGACACCTCCGCCTCCCGCGCCGTGCATACGGCCATTTAAAGTAACAAAGTAGAACTACACTTAAACCTAAAACAAGGCGTAATCTGAAATTCTGAGCTGAAATAGCAAAATCCTACAATGGCAGCGGCATTAAATTCCCATGACGAGACAGCAATGGTATTTGGCGATTGACCAGGGTGGCGGATCGACGCGCGCCATTGTTTATGATGCTGAGTCCAATATTATCGCCCAGGCACAACAAGCGGTAGGCGTTGAGCATCCTCGCTTGGGTTGGGTTGAGCAGGATGCGGAAGAATTGGCGGTGTCGGTGCGCCGTGTATTGGACCAGATTGGCGGCCAATTGAAGGCCAAGATAGACCAGGTGTGTGCAGCCGGACTGGCTACCCAGCGGTCCAATATTGTCTGTTGGGATAATCGCACCGGCAAGGCGCTGTCACCGGCGATCAGCTGGCAAGACCGGCGGGCGTATCAATGGATTGAGCAATTCCAGCCGCAGCGTCAACGGGTGCGCCAGAAAACCGGACTATTAATCACGGCGCATTATGGCGTGAGTAAATTGAAATGGTGTCTCGATAATCTTGCCGATGTCCAGGAAGCCTACCGGCTCAATCGCCTGGCGTTCGGCCCGCTAGCCAGTTATCTCGTGTATCGTCTGGTGGAACAACCGCTAAACCTGGCCGATCCCGCGAATGCATCGCGGACTCTGTTGTGGAATATTGACAGCAAAGACTGGGACCCCGAACTGTTATCCTTGTTTGATATTCCTGTCCACTGCCTGCCCCGCTGTGTTGCCACGACCGCGTTATATGGTGACATAGCGATGGGGGATCATCGAGTGCCTTTGACCGTGGTGACGGGCGATCAGTCGGCGGCACTGTATGCGTTTGGCCAGCCGGAGGACGAAACGGTCTATATTAATATGGGTACCGGGGTATTCATCCAGCGTCCAACCGGAACTCGCAAAATAGATATTCCGCGTCTATTGTGTAGTGTAGTGTACCAATCGCAGCGGCAGAGCCACTATGTTATTGAGTGCACGGTGAATGGCGCGGCCAATGCACTGATGGAAGTGGAGGACGCGCTGGGAATTTCCGGAGCAGACGCGGAACGGCAATTTGACGACTGGCTGCAACGCCATGCCAATCCGCCGCTGTTCCTGAATGGCGTTGGGGGACTTGGATCGCCCTATTGGGTGCCGGATTTTCCCTGCAAATTTATTGGAGAAGGAACAGCGGAAGAAAAAATCGTGGCTGTCGCGGAGAGTATTTTGTTTCTCATTGCGGTGAATTTACACGTATTGCAGGCGCAATACGCGCCTGTGAAAACGCTCGTAGTGACCGGAGGACTGTCCAATAGCGATGGCTCGTGCCAGAAACTGGCGAACCTGGCGAAAGTGCCGGTCTATCGCCCGCTGCAACGGGAAGCAACCGCAATGGGTGTTGCGTATCTGGCTGCCGGAATGCCGCAACCCTGGCATACGTCTGAAGCCGGTGTCTGGTTTCAGGTTCAACCTGAACCTGCGATTCAATCACGTTTCGCCCGCTGGCATGAAGCCATGCAGGAAGAACTAAAACGTTTTCCGTCTTACTAACAAACCGGGCGAGTATTTTATGGCGCAACGTATAAATCCACACACGGCGGTTCCGCAACTGGTAGCGCATCGCGGTTTTAGCGCGCGCTACCCCGAAAATACTTTGCTGAGTATCGAGCAGGCGTTTCGGGCAGGCGCTTGCTATGTGGAGTGTGATGTGCAACTGACACGGGATGGTGTGCCGGTGCTGTTCCATGACTCGGAATTACAGCGGGTCTGCGGTGTACCGGGAAATATTACGGATATGAGCCGGGCGCAATTGGATGCTATCAGTGCGCACTATGCGCCAAGGTTTGGTGCACAACACGGCGGCGTGCCCATTCCGTCATTGTCGGAGTTGCTGGCGTTAATGAAGCGTTGGCCGCGGCGGCAGGTGTTTGTGGAAATCAAGCGCGCCAGTATTCGAAGATTTGGCGCCGAGCGGGTATTTAACACGATTGTCGATAGGGTCAGCGCCGTGAGCGATCAGGTCATTATTATTTCTTTTGATTTTGATATTATGCAGCGGGTGAAAGCGCATACCGGGCTGCGCAGCGGTTGGGTGATCGACCACTGGAATACAGAGAACCTGACGCGGGCCGCGCAACTGGAACCGGACTATATGTTCGTGGATCATGAGTGCATTCCGGATACTCTTTCCATGCTGCCGGAAGCGAACTGGCGCTGGGCGGTGTATGAGATGGATGATCCTGCCACGGCGAAAAAATGGATTGCCAAGGGCGCCACGTTCATCGAAACCAATGACATCGGCGGATTGTTAGCGGCGCCGGATTTTCAAAAAAGCCGTTGTGATGGCTGAAGCATTTTACGACATTATCGTTATCGGCGGGG
>DATCIR010000177.1:0-9209 GCA_036507695.1 Gammaproteobacteria bacterium | reverse complement strand
CACGATCGTCAAAGCGCATGGCGGCGTTGCAACTCCTTGGAATGGAACGACCATTCCGCATTCCCTTCCATAGAGCGCAGCGCCTTGCCCTGCACTCTGAAAATCGCACACTCCACCGCGTCCAACTGCGGATTCTAGGTTTAACCTAGGTTTAAGAAAAACACCACACAACGGTAATGGTTTAATGGCATCCAGTAGTTTCTGTCATCATGGACTGATACGTACAACTGCGCACTTTGCATACATATTGGACTAATAGCATCACTCCATTTTATTGACATCCCCTATTTATCTTTATCTGTTTCAATTAAAGCCAGTCATGATTTAGCGTTATTTAGTCTACATTCGTTTATGAATTAATCTGCCTTGTCCAGCCTTTACTCAATCAGATTGAAAATTGACATTACAAACACGCTTTTCTTTTTTCTCCCTTGCGCTAACAATCCTGATAAGTTACGTTGCCGCTCAGGCAGGGAGTAAATGTCGTTAGATTTATCAGCACCAAAACCCGCTTGCTGTCCTGCCGATGTAGTCACTGTATCGCTGCAGCCACTATCAACAATTAATATTAAGGAACATGACACATGCACTCAAAACAGACAGGAATAAGATTAAAAAATTGTAGGACAAATATTACATCAACGCCGCGCACAACATTGAGCAAGGCTTCAACACTACTGCTAAGCAGCAGCATCGCGTTTGGCATCACGGTTATTGCACCAACTGCGTTGGTAACGAGCAGCTTGCCAGGCGCCGCCTATGCCGAGGCGATTGGCCCGCTCGCCCCCCAGCAACGGTCCATTGAAGCACGCAAACTCAGAACGGAAGCGGCACAAAGCAACTTTCTGGAACCGTTGCCGGCGCATCCGGATAACGGCGACGAAACAACCTACGCCAACATGATCAATAGCTATACCAAAGGCCTGCCGCATGATGATAACGGCATTGTGGATCCGGCCGCGTACCAAAGCCTGATCCATGCCCTGAGCACCGGCAAGCCCGCTGACTTCGACGCCATTATCATGGCCGATGAAAACGTATTGGGCCTGCGTAATCCACAAGCCGCCTATACCTACTTGATGGAAGGCAAGGATCCCCACAGCTACACCATGCCCGCCGCACCTGCGTTTAACAGTGCCTGGCAGGCCTCGGAAGCCATCGAAGTATTGTGGCAGGCATTAACCCGTGATGTGCCGTTCGCCAATTACGACAACGATTCCCTGATCGCGCAAGCGGCCGATGACCTGTCAGGCATGGCGGATTTCCGTGGCCCGAAAGATGCGAATAGCGAGGTGTCGCCGCAGACCCTGTTCCGCGGTATCGGCGTTGGTGAATCGGTTGGACCTTATATTTCTCAGTTCCTGTTGCAACCGATTCCCTATGGGGCAGTAACCATTCCACAAAAATATAGAATCCCGGTTGCGGGTAACGATCATCTGACAAACTACAATGAATGGCTGCGGATTCAACGTGGCGCGAATCCAAGCGGAATCACCACCGTTCAATCCCTGGCTGAACCGCGTTATTTATACAACGGCCGGGCGTTGGCGCAATACGTATTGCAGGACTTCATCGACCAGGCCTATCTTGGCGCCACCCGTATAATCCGCGGTTATGGTGCTAACGCTTACGATCCCAATGATCCATATAAAGGTAAAACCGCCGAAGCGCGCAGCCCCTTGTTTGGCAATAACCACGCCATGGATTTTATCGGCCGTGTCTCCATGCCTTCACAAAACGTCGCCTGGTATCAAAAGTTTCTGGTGCACCGCCGCGCCCGGCCGGAAGTGTTTTTTGGACACGTGCACAATGATCTGACAAAAGTGGATATCAGCTATCCCATTCATGCAGACGCTCTGGAGTCTCCGGCGCTGGATATTGTTTTTGATACCTATGGCACTTACCTGCTGCCCCAGGCCTCACCCGCCGGCAGCCCGCTGCATCCCAGCTATCCGGCCGGACACGCCGTTATGGCGGGCGCCGCGGTGACTATGTTGAAAGCCTTCTTTAACGGTGATTTTGTTATTCCCAACCCGAAGATGCCCAATGAAGATGGCACTGCACTTATCGACTATACAGGCCCCGCCCTGACTATCGAAGGTGAACTTAACAAACTGGGCAGCAACATCTCCCTCGGCCGCGATGTCGCGGGCGTTCATTACCGCAGCGATGGAGACCTTGGCATGGTGCTGGGTGAAGAGTATGCCATCACTGTGCTAAGAGAATTAGTTAAAACTTACAACGAAGACTTCGCCGGCTTCACCTTCAACAAATTTGACGGTACACCGGTCCTGGTCAGCAAGGAGGGGGTATTCTACAACTAAATCCAGCCTGCCGCGTTACACGCAAGTCAATGCTGACTGGCGTTAAGTAAAGATGGGCGTGCTTTTCAATCGAAGAGCACGCCTTTTTTATTGGATTTGCGCCCACGAGAATTAAAGCTCATTTCATCATCCCTGGGCTTCGCGACACCTTTACGGACCCTGTAAAATGAGTGAAGAGCACGCCTACGGACACGAAGACCAGTCTGAACCGCGATAGGCCAGAGAGCTGAACAGTGTGTCTTCGATTTATGATGCATAGCCGTTTGTTTTTCCGTCTTTTCTTGATCGTTAGCGGCCGCCTGGTGAGAAATGCGGGCTAGATGGTTTATTCGGTAAAACGCGGCCCTACACTCACGCGGTCATTGCGGCCGATAACACGGCTTACGTTGTTATGGACGCTGATTTGCCGAGCATTAGCGACTGTGTTAGGTATCGCTGCTAGTGGCGGGGTAAAACCACTACATTTGTGTGCACGCTAACTATAATTCTTCTGCAACTGGTTCATTAAACGGCGCGTTTAATCGCGTCCAAAGACCAAGCGCACATAGTGCTTTTCGGATTTTGGTGTGCGCGCTACGCCTTCGGCGCCAAAACTCAGGGTATAAGCCGCATCCTGCATGCCATTGACATTATTGACGGTCCAAAACGGTTTCGCCGCGGTATTGGGAAATAAACTCAAATTAATCCTGGGCGATTTACAACGGATATCCACAATGCCCGCCAGTTCGTTCATTCGGGGCAGCCGCCAATTCTTTTCGTTTCCCACGTTAGGAATGGCCTGATTGCTTGAGCGAACAGCTTCTTCCCAAGTAAACAGCGTTGCCTCGCCGGAACATGCCGCTCCACTCCATTGTTGACCCATGGCGCAGCGCTGCCAGGTCAAGCCCGTTTCAATGTCCGTTACCGTGCCATCCGCGTTGATGTCAAACCGGCTGGAATCCGTGGTGCTTTTTTTGGCATTATCACAATCCTGCGCAACACCATAAAAAGGGACCGAACAAAGCACAATGACAACAATTGCATTAAGTAACACTGAAGGGATTTTCATAAGCACCAGCGTTGAGAACCCGATACGATACTGGAAATTTTAGCAGTTTTTTGAAATTATGCGCAGGATAAAACAGGCGCCCGCATATATTATGCATATATGCGGGCGCTTATCTTTACAAGATGTGGAACTAATTACTGGCTTGGATAACCCGGACCACCTGCAACGGGTATCGCGCCATGCTGCTCATCTTTCGCCGGTGCTATGGCGAGGCCTCGATGGGTGAAGGTCGAGTACGCTTCCATGGCGGTCATTTCATCGCTGTCCAGAGCAAGCGCCTTGCCTTGCATGGGTACCATAATGCACCAGTTGATCATGTCCCGCAGGGTTCCCACCTTGCCCAAATTGGACTGGAACTTGGGAAACGTATGGGGATTACTCGCGGAACCATCCGGATGGCAATTGCCGCACGCCAAACCGTTTGTGCCCAGGCTGCCGTCATGCCACAGCCCATCACCCTTCGCTACCGCTTGCATCAACAGCGCCTGCTCCTGCGCGATCTGGGCGTCACTGCGCGGCGGTTTGGCCTGAACGGTACTGGTTACGATTAGCACACCCGCCGCCACCGTGCTTACTATGCTTGCCAACATCATTTTATGATTTCTGTTCATGTCTTGTCCTCCCACAATTAAACCTTAAGGCCTTGCTTGATGTTTTCAGGTAGCAGGTCAGAGAAAGCCCGCCATTGCATCATACCGGCAAAGTCTTCTTTTAACTGCACATTGTGAGCACCAAGACCATCTTCGAAGTCACCCGGATCGGCGCGCCGCTGTCTGATCAGCGGGTACGGCAAATCCACCGGAGGATAAGGCCAGGGCCAGGAGGTGGATAACAAGCCGCAGGACTTAATATTGCCGATCTCGTTGTACACCACTTGATGCACGTGGCCGTGGATCGAGATTACCTTGTCGAACTTGCGTAACAAATCACGGATCTGCGGCGCATCATAGGTTTGGAAATTCCAGCGGGGATAATAATCCCAGAGTGGGGAATGCGTCATGATCACAACCGGCGTATCCGGCGTCACTTTCTTCACATCCTTGGCCAGCCATTCCAGCTGTTTGCTGCCGACACCCCAGAGTCCACACTTATGGCATTCGAGTTCTTCCATTAATCCCATGCGCTCTCGGGGCGTCAGGTTTTTCATGGTCCAAAAATCCGGCACCAGAATGGAGTTCAGGGCAATAAAATGTACGCCATTGTGGTCAAATGACCAGTTTTCATCGCCGAATAAACCCCGCCAGGATTTACCCATATCCAGGTACCAGTCATGCTCACCGGGTATGATGCGGTATTTCATTTTCAGCTTGTCGAGAATTTTCTTGCCCTTAAGAAGCTCCGACTCTTTGCCGGATTGCCCGAGGTCTCCCCCATATAACACGAAATCCGGGGCCGGATTAAGGGAATTGACATCCGCAACCGCCTTCTCGAGGATGGTGTCGAATTTATGATCCTTGATGTCATAAAGGTGCGCATCCGTTAATACCGCGAAATTAAACGGCTTGATTTTTTTCGTTGCCGCTTCGGCAACACCTCCCAACCCGAAAAAACTGGTGGCGGAAGGGGCAAAAATACCGGTAAACATGGTTGCCGCACCCGCCTTCGTTGTATAACCTAGAAACTGCCGTCTGGAAATTTTTTTCATTGTGATGCTCTCCGTCATATCGAATACACGAAACTTATATTAGTTGAAGGATTAACCAGTGATTGAGTCCATCGGACACTTTTGATGTACCATAAAAATAAATCTTAAATAAATATAGATGTACCTTACTATCCATGGTTTGTAACAAATCAAACTTAGACGCTAGATCATAGATGGAGCCGCAAATTTATAAAATTGATTTTAACAAAGCCCACTATTGAAGCACTCAATCTTCCTGCTTTCGCGAAGAATATTGATTTTTTAAAACCATGTCATTGAACCTATTAATAATTCGTGCAATCATTGCGCATAACGCGCTGTTATTTAGTTGACTCAAGTCACGGCATTATTAAAGTGGTTAATCTATGTTTATTTTTATTTATCTTCTTATTTTGTCACTTTAGACTTTCTAATCAACAACTAAAGCCCCATAATAATTTACCGCAATTATTAAGGTGATATAACACCGAAGGATCTGGAACATGACGCTCACCGAACTTCGATACATTGTTGCAGTCGCCAAAGAAAAACAATTCTGCAAAGCAGCGAAAACCTGTTATGTCAGCCAGCCAACATTAAGCCTCGGCATTAAAAAACTGGAAGAAGACCTGGGCGTGGTGTTGTTTGAACGCAAACACCAGGAACTGGTTATTACACCGGTCGGCCGGAAAATTGTTGAACAGGCCGAGCGGGTATTGAAAGAAGTAAGAGCCATCAAGGAGCTGGCGCAGCTCGACCAAGACCCCTTATCTGAACCGTTAAAACTCGGTGCCATCCATACAGTAGGCCCTTACCTGTTTCCGGATTTGTTGCCGGTTGTCAAGGAGAACGCGCCGAAGTTGCCCTTGCTGGTGCAAGAAAACTACACGGGCGAATTAACCAGGAAATTAAAGAATGGCGATATTGACGCGGCACTGGTTTCGTTACCCTACGATGAACCGGGAATCGACGCCGAAATTTTATATGAAGAGCCGTTTGTAATTCTTGTACCCTCTTCTCATCCGTTAGCAATGACTGATTCCATTTCGGTAAAACAGCTGGCAAAAGAATCTGTTTTATTGCTCGGGCCACAGCATTGTTTCCGGGACCAGGTGATGGCGCTTTGCCAGGAGTGTTTCAGGGATAAAGCCGCCACGGATGATATTCACAATGCCTTTGAAGGAAGTTCCCTGGAAACCATTCGCTTTATGGTCGCCGGAGGCGTAGGCGTGACCATCGTGCCGCGCATGGCGGCATGCGCGGACCGCTATGCGCAGCGCCTGATTGCCATCAAACATTTCACGGGCATCAGTCCCAGCCGTAAAATCGCCCTCGCCTGGCGCAAGAACTTTACCCGGATGGAAGCTATTAACATGCTGGCTCAATGTATCCGGGATTGCTCACTGGGTGGCGCAACGGTTCACAAAAGTAAAACCCGCAAGACCTATGCGCCCGCGATTGCCGGCGCTCCACTGGGATCTCATCCACCGATGTAAGCGGCGTGATACGGTTGCGGAAAATTTGTCCCGAAAATTTCTACTGAAGGTTAATGTTCAATAAATTCCAGGGCATTGCCATCTGGATCACGGGTAAACAAGGCTTTTCTCCCGGATTTGCTGCGGGTGAATTCAAGACCGGCCTGTTCGAGTTTTGCCTGCAATGCCTCAAGATTATCGACTGCCAAGGCCACATGCCGGTCCCTGCCGCCATGCAGGGGACGTCCGGACACAGGATCAGGATTGGGTAGTTCCAGCAAGTGAATTTGCTGACTGCCCGCCTTTAACCACGCGCCGGGATAACCAAGTTCGGGACGGGATTTATCACACTGCAATCCCAATACACCTTGGTAAAAATCCAAGGCCGTCTGCGTATCACGCACGATGACACTGCTATGCAAAATCTGCTTGATTTCAAATGACATGCTACTGACCTATCGTGGAAAAGTATTTGACCGCACCCTGCTTCATTAACGCGCGCGCTGACAAATAACCCGCCACTATAATCAAACCGCCGCCGATCAATTCCTTGCCTTCAATCACTTCGTCACTCAGCCATTGCGCGGATAACGCGGCGGCAACCAGTTCAAACAACAATATAACGGCCGAACGATACACCGGCATATGCGTTACCCCGTATTGCACCGCCAATGTCATGACCATAATCATGCTGCATCCAATCAGGGTCGTCCAAATCCAAATCCTGGCTTCAACATGCGGTGTGGGCACGTCGCCCAACAGTATCCAAATCGCGGCAACCAAAGTGACCCCCATCCAGGCGGACATGGTTTTAGTGCGCACCGAAATTTGTTGTAACTTTCTAACTAACACGTTGGAAACCGAGAACGCCATACCAGAGGTTATCGCCAGCCAGTCAGCGTAATTTTGCGGCCAGGGAAAACCCAAGGACGGATCCCACAGCATAATCATGGCGCCAATCATCGCCACGACCAGTGTTGCCATAGACCATGCGGTTAATTGTTCCTTCAATACCAGCCAGCCCAGCAAGGTGCTCCAGAGGGGTGACAGATAAAACAGTAACACCACGCGCACCACGTTGCCCTCAATCACCGCGAGGATAAAGGCAATATTCAACCAACCATTGGTCAGCGCGATCGCCCCTAACATTAATGGTTGTTGCTGGATTTCCCCGAATTTACGCCAAAACGCCAGGCTGCCACACAACAACGCGGCGCCGTAAATTAATAACGACGTCCACAAACCAGCGATGCCATAGCTCTCAGCGATACGTAAGGGATACCACGCAACGCCCCACAGGGTCGCGGTAATTAACAGGCTGATGACCGGTAAAACCGTGGCAGAATGTTTGGAGGCGCTGTCGCTATGCACTATACTTATCTCCGCTATTTTCCGCTGGTTGTAGTTTGTTTTTTGATCATATTGACACGGGATCATACAGCCACTGTCGGCATAAACTTGCTAATTCTTAACTTATTGACAAATATAGACAATAGCTATCAGTATGAATCCGGATCTGCAAAAACTCCACCCCTATCCGTTTGAAAAACTGCAACGGCTCAAGGCCGGCATTACGCCACCCGCTGAAAAACCGCACATTGCCCTGTCGATCGGCGAACCCAAACATGCGCCACCCGAATTTGTGAAACTCGACATGCTGAAACAGCTGGACCGCATGGGCAGTTATCCGGTCGCAAAAGGTATTGGCGAGTTGCGTGAAGCCATAGCCCGCTGGCTGGTTCGGCGGTTTGATCTAAATGCCGAATCCATTAATGCGGATAAACACATCCTGCCGGTTAACGGCACCCGGGAAGCCTTGTTCGCGTTTGCCCAGGCCGTGGTTGACCGCAGCCGCGATGCGCTGGTGATGATGCCCAATCCTTTTTACCAGATTTATGAAGGAGCCGCATTGCTGGCGGGCGCACAACCTTTTTATATGAACACCACGGTGGACAACGGTTATCTGCCGGACCTGGACCGCATCGATCCGAAAACCTGGCGGCGGTGCCAGCTCATCTATATCTGCACCCCGGGCAATCCGGCCGGTGCGGTGATGGAAAGCAGTTATCTACAGCGATTGATTGAACTCGCCGACCGCTATGACTTTGTTATTGCCAGCGATGAATGCTATTCGGAAATCTATTTCGATGAACAGCGGCCACCGGCGGGATTACTGCAAGCGGCGGCGGCTATGCAGCGCCATGATTACGCGCGCTGTATTGTGTTTCATAGTTTATCAAAGCGTTCCAATGTGCCGGGATTGCGCTCCGGCTTTGTGGCCGGCGATGCGGCCATCATTGCGCAATTCCTGAAATACCGCACCTATCACGGCTGCGCAGTGCCGGAATTTACCCAGTACAGTAGCATCGCGTTATGGCAGGACGAACAACATGTCACCGCGAATCGCGCTCTGTACCGGGAAAAGTTTTCCAGAATCCTGCCTATGCTGTCGGGTGTGCTGAAGGTAGCACACCCCGATGCGGCGTTTTATTTGTGGCCGGAAACCCCCGTGGACGATGAAACCTTTGCGCGAGAACTTTACGCGCGGCAAAATGTCACTGTGTTGCCCGGCAGTTATTTATCCAGGAACAATGGCGTTAATCCCGGCGCCAATCATGTGCGCATTGCCCTGGTCGCGCCGCTTGCTGAATGCATAGAGGCGGCCAATCGAATTATAGAATTCACCAAAACACTTTAGCGTAGTCCGCTAGTAACTACTCACCCGTGGGCGGCGCCGG
>DATCIR010000176.1:0-4290 GCA_036507695.1 Gammaproteobacteria bacterium | reverse complement strand
GCGGTTCAGACTGGTCTTCGCGTCCGTAGGCTTGCTCTTCACTCAAGCCATAGCTACGGCTATGACTTTCGCTCCAGAGCGGCGCCTACGAACACGAATCCTGCGTCTGCTCCCGCGATCCTGGTGAGAAATGCGGGCTAGGCGTTCAGCGGGTTAAACCGCTAACCGATCGCCTTGCGCGCATTGCGGAACATACGCATCCAGGGTGAATCCTCGCGCCAGCCTTCGGGATGCCAGGAGTTCTGCACGGCGCGGAACACCCGTTCGGGATGCGGCATCAAAATGGTGAAGCGGCCATCCGTGGTGGTTAAGCCGGTAATACCGCCAGGTGATCCATTGGGGTTCAGCGGGTAACGTTCGGTCGCATTGCCATAGTTATCAACAAATTTGAGCGTAACCAGATTGGCGTTTTCGATATCCTGCACCGAAATTCCCTGGCGCAGTTCGACCCGCCCCTCACCGTGGGCCACCGCGATCGGCATACGGGAACCCGCCATTTGCTGAAAAAACAGCGAAGCGGATGCTTGCACTTCGACACTGGCAAAGCGTGCTTCAAACTGTTCCGAACTATTGCGCACAAAGCGCGGCCAGAGGTCCGCGCCCGGAATTAACTGATAAAGATTGGACATCATCTGGCAGCCATTACAGACCCCCAGGCCGAAACTGTCGCCACGCGAAAAAAATACCTGAAATTGTTCCCGCACATAACTGTTAAACAAAATGGATTTTGCCCAGCCTTCACCGGCGCCCAGCACATCGCCATAGGAAAAACCACCGCAGGCAACAATGCCCTGCACATCCTGCAAGTTAACCCGGCGCTCAATGATGTCGCTCATGTGCACATCGATCGCGGCAAAACCGGCGCGGTCAAAAGCCGCCGCCATTTCAATTTGCCCGTTCACGCCTTGCTCCCGCAGGATGGCGACTTTCGGGCGCGCGCCTTTACTGATAGAGGGCGCCACGATGTCTTCGTTGATATCAAAGGTCACATGGACCTGTATGCCAGGATCGCCGGCATCGAGCAGGTTGTCGAATTCCTGCTTGGCGCAGACCGGATTGTCACGCAGAGATTGCAGGTGATACGTGGTTTCCGACCACACGCGCTGCAATTCAACGCGAGAAAAATCCAGCAATTCCTGCTGCGCGTCCTGGATAATAATCCGGTCTTGGTTGTTTAAACTTCCTATGAAGTGACAATAGTCCTCCAGACCTGTCTCTTGCAGGATAGCCAGCACCGCGTCTTTATTGGCTTGATCAATTTGTAAAACCGCGCCCAGTTCTTCGTTGAACAGTATCTTTAACGGGTTCTCACCCAACCCTTTCACGTCCACGGTAATTCCGGTATGCCCGGCAAACGCCATTTCACACAAGGTGACCCATAAGCCGCCATCGGAACGATCGTGATAAGCCAGTAATAAATGCTGTTTGTTCAGCGTCTGTATCGCACCGAAAAATGCCTGCAACAAGCGGGCATCCACATCGGGCGCATCGTTGCCCATTTGTCCATAGGTCTGCAGCAGTACCGAACCACCCAGGCGGTTCCGGCCACCCCCAAGGTCAACATAGATCAAACAACTGCTGCTAATTTCATTGCGCAATTGGGGCGTTAGCGTGCGGCGCACATTCTCCACCGGGGCAAACGCCGAGACAATCAAGGAGACTGGCGCGGTGACGGATTTTTCGCGGCCCGCTTCCTGCCAGACGGTTTTCATGGACATGGAGTCCTTACCGACGGGAATGGTGATCCCGAGTTCCGGACACAGGTCCATTCCCACGGCTTTTACCGCAGCGTACAGCGCGGCGTCCTCCCCGGGATGCCCGGCCGGCGCCATCCAGTTGGCGGATAATTTTACATCGCTGATATGGGCAATCGCCGCGGCAGCGATATTAGTGAGCGCCTCGCCAACCGCCATGCGCGCGGCGGCGGCGGCATTGATCAGCGCCAGCGGCGTTCTTTCTCCCATGGCCATGGCCTCGCCATTATAACTGTCAAAGCTGGACGCTGTCACCGCGACATCGGCCACCGGCACCTGCCAGGGACCCACCATCTGGTCCCGGGTGACCAGGCCCGTTACCGTGCGGTCGCCAATGCTGATCAGAAACGTTTTGTTCGCCACGGAGGGTGCACGCAACACGCGCTGCGCGGCTGTTTTTAATTCGATGCCATTAAGCGTGGCGGCAGGGATCACGCAATCCTGCCGCGCCACGTTGCGCAGCATTTTTGGCGGCTTGCCTAACAATACGTTCAGCGGCATGTCAATCGGGGTGTTGTTGAATTGCGGATCATGCAATAGCAATTGCCGTTGTTGGGTGGCTTCGCCGATCACGGCATAAGGACAGCGTTCGCGCCGGCAGATATTTTCAAACTCCGCCAGACGCGCGGCGCTGACCGCCAGCACATAACGCTCCTGCGCTTCGTTGCACCAGATTTCCATGGGCGACATGCTTTTATCGTCATTCGGCACCGCGCGCAGATTCAACCGGCCACCCAGGCTGCTGTCGTTAACCAGTTCCGGAATGGCATTGGACAAGCCGCCGGCGCCGACATCGTGCACCGACACAATCGGATTGGCGCCGCCCAGCTGCCAGCACTGGTCGATGACTTCCTGCGCGCGGCGCTGGATTTCCGGATTGCTGCGTTGCACCGAGGCGAAATCCAGGTCTTCATGGCTCTCGCCGGTCGCCATACTGGAGGCCGCGCCGCCCCCCAGGCCGATCAACATGGCCGGGCCGCCGAGCACAATCAGTTTGGCGCCAACCGGTATTTGGCCCTTTTCGATATGCATCTCCCGGATGTTACCCATGCCGCCCGCCAGCATGATTGGCTTGTGGTAACCACGCACTTCATTGCCATTCACCGTTGGGATCTGCAATTCAAAAGTTCGAAAATAACCGCAAATATTCGGCCTGCCGAATTCATTGTTAAACGATGCCGCCCCGATCGGGCCGTCCAGCATGATTTGCAGGGCCGAATCAATGCGCCCGGGTTTACCGTAATCCCGCTCCCATGCCTGTTCATAGCCGGGGATTTTCAAGTTGGAAACCGTGAAACCGCACAAACCGGCCTTGGGTTTGGAACCGCGTCCGGTGGCGCCCTCATCCCGGATTTCGCCGCCCGAACCGGTGGCCGCGCCCGGGAAAGGCGCTATTGCCGTTGGATGGTTGTGGGTCTCCACCTTCATCAGGATATGCACCGGTTCCTGGTGATACTGGTACTGGCGCGTGTGTGGATCGGCAAAAAAACGTCCGGCCGTGGCGCCCTCGATGACGGCGGAATTGTCGGAATACGCCGACAAAATTTTTCCCGGGTGACGATGATAGGTGTTGCGAATCATGGCAAACAACGAACGCTCCTGGCGTTTGCCGTCAATTATCCAGTCAGCGTTGAAGATTTTGTGGCGGCAGTGTTCGGAGTTCGCCTGCGCGAACATCATTAACTCAACATCCGTGGGATTGCGCCGCAGGGCGGTAAAGTTTTCCACCAGATAGTCGATCTCATCCGGCGCCAGGGCCAGGCCCATGCCGGCATTCGCTTCCAGCAACGCGTCCCGGCCGCGCTGCAGGATATCGATCGTATTCAGCGGCGCCGGATCCGCCTGCAGGAATAACCGATCCACGTTACTAAGATCACTCCATACCACTTCCGTCATGCGGTCGTGGATGAGCGGCATCAGTAACGCCAGTTGTCGCGCGGACAATGGTTTCGAACCCGGTGTCCGCAAGGTATAGTGAATTCCGCGCTCGATGCGCTTGATAGTTTCCAGGCCGCAATGATGCGCGATATCGGTGGCCTTACTGGACCAGGGGGAAATGGTTCCCGGGCGCGGCAACACATAGAGGGACACCCCTTGCAGCGCTTCATCCTGATAGCGTGGCCCGTAGTGTAAAATCTGCGGCAGAATATGGTTCGCGTCGTCAGAAAGTGGACCGTCGACGTTGACGACATGAATATAATTCGCGCTCAGACGCTCAACGGGTATCTGCTGCAGGCGGGCCAGCAATTTTTCAACGCGGAACGCCGACAACGCGGGACAACCATGCAAAATCAACATGTTCGGTCACTTGTTAAGTGTTGGATTCGTGGAATGTGGGAAGTCAAAATATCAGGCGCTGGTTTCATGTGCACATGTTTCATGGGAAAAAGTATTAGAACACTTGATGATGTTTAATGGTAACTACTCACCCGTGGGCGGCGCCGGTGTCTCCTGCCGGGGGACGCCACAAGTACGTCCCTGTAGGTTGTTGTGGGCCATCCCTGGCCCACACCCTGCGGGCGCACTGCGTGCGACC
>DATCIR010000175.1:0-9856 GCA_036507695.1 Gammaproteobacteria bacterium | reverse complement strand
TACCTTGTCAAATTCCGGAAAATCACCGGCCGGCATTTTACCTTCCGCGATAAGCTGCTTGGCCGCCTTGACGTAGATATCCGGACGGTAGACTTTTTTCGCGGTCTCGAAGTACCAACTATCCGGTTTTTGTTCCGGGATTTGTCCCCAGCGGCGCATCTGGGTCAAATACCAGATCGCATCACTGTAATAGGGATAGGTGGCATGGTAACGAAAGAACACGTTGAAATCCGGCACCTCGCGCTTGTCGCCTTTTTCGTATTCGAACGTGCCGGTCATGCTGTTGGCAATCACCTCATAGTCCGCGCCAACGTACTGGCTCTTGGCAAGTATTTTTACCGCTTCTTTACGATTCTTGTTGTTATCTTCGTCTAGCCATTTCGCCGCGCGAATCAACGCCTTGACCACCGCGATATGCGTATTGGGATACTTCGCCGCCCACGCGCTGGAAACTCCAAAGACTTTTTCCGGATTGTTTTTCCAGATTTCATAATCGGTAATCACCGGAACGCCGATGCCTTTAAACACCGCTTGCTGATTCCAGGGTTCCCCCACGCAATAGCCGAAAATGGTTCCCGCCTCCATGGTAGACGGCATTTGCGGCGGCGGTGTTACCGACAGCAAAGCATCGGCTTTGAGCTGCCCTGAACTATCGCCCTTGTGCGGCGCATAAAACCCGGGATGGACACCCCCTGCCGCCAGCCAATAACGCAGTTCATAATTGTGCGTTGATACCGGGAACACCATGCCCATGGTAAAAGGCTTGCCGGCGGCCTTGTATTGATCCACCACCGGCTTTAACGCTGACGCACTAATGGGATGCACCGGCTTGCCATCCTTGTGGGGCACGTGCTTTTTCATTTGTTGCCAGACATCATTGGAAACGGTGATGCCATTGCCATTTAAATCCATGCTGAACGCGGTAATGACGTCCGCCTTGGTGCCAAAACCAATCGTCGCGCCCAGGGGTTGTCCCGCTAACATATGCGCGCCATCCAGCTCGCCGTCGATCACCCGGTCCAGTAAGACTTTCCAGTTGGCTTGCGCCTCCAGCTTGACAAACAAACCTTCATCCTCGAAAAAACCTTTTTCATAGGCAATCGCCAGTGGAGCCATATCGGTCAGTTTGATAAAACCGAATTTAAGATCTTCTTTTTCCAAATCTTTGGCGGCGTAAGCACTATTGCCAACCGCGAGCGCCAGGAATCCGCTTAAAACCAGGCTGGCATTGACCTTTATCATCCGCCCTGTACGAGCGTTCAAACCAAAAGTATTTTTTACTCGTTTTTTAACCCGCATAAACATAAAATTTTTTCCCTTGTTTAAATTTCGTTGTTACCAAGAACTTCAAATACAATGTTTCATACTTTAAGAACTTCGATGAAACTAACCTCGTTCGTTAACACTGTTTTCTACCTATATCAGCAACCATGCCAACGCTACAGTCATAAACCATATTGCTGTCAATTCAATTGCTTATAAACACAAACAAGGCTTGCGAGCTGGAAAATTCCGCAAATAATTTTCTATTTCGCAATTTTTTTGATTAATGATGGGGCGTAGCGCACTAGATGAGTGCACTTTTAAAAAAACGAAAAACAGGAAACACTTATCGGCGAATTAACTGTTTGAACGCTGCGTGATAGGTGAATTAAGACAGGAAATCGCGCAGGGCAGAAAAATAAAAGGGACTCCTCGGCAAAATCCGCGGGTCCCTGGGAAACAGAAAATTTTCAACGCAGAGCCACAAAGGACACCAAGAAGCCGTTTGTTCACAGGCTGAGAGAACGCCGATTCATTGCTTGATCGCCGCGAATTAATCAGACCTTCCTTAGGAATTTCTTCTTGAGCGATGCGAACCACGTCTAGCGCTCCAGCCAGCGCAAGCGAACAATCACTCGATCGTTGCGGCAGGAACTACCGCCGGTATTGGCTATATTACCGGTCATTTCAATTTTCCAGTTGGCCACATTGCCATCGTAAACCACCTTTTGGGTGGTCTACTTTCATTAAATATCACCTTGAAAGAGTACTAGCCATTGGCGAGCAAGTCGGAATCCTTGTTGTGATTATCAGACGGTTGTTCACGGGAATCAGCATGTGATTTTGGCTGGTTAACCGGCTCAAGCGCCGGCTTGCCGCTGACGTCCGGTTTGACGTTGGGTTTAACAGCCAGGTTTGGTTTTACCGCCGGATCGGATTTTTGTACCGGTGCAAGCGGTAATACTTGCGCTTTGCTTTCCATAACCAAGGCATCATGTTCCTGTTGGCTTACGCTTCCGGTAGCCAAAGAAATTGACGGCGCATCGGCAATCGCTGCGGGTGATCCCATTGGCGGCGTGATTGCTATGGGTTCCAAGGACAACACCGGTTTGCCCGCCAATGCATTGTGATTAATGGCTGTTGCATCATCTGTAGCCGGCGTGTGGGTGCTTTCCGGCACGCCCGGTGATTCTAACGATAGCGCGGCTGGATCCGGCTGTTCATGCGCGGACTGAATCGCCGGCGCCGCTGGCTGTTCTATCACGTTTACCGCAGCCAGAGTGATCGCACTCACGGCCTCGCCATCATTATTTTCCGGCTCGCCGCCGGCCGGTGCTGCGTCTGTTGACGCATCGATAGCAAATACCGCTTTACCATTCGATTGAGCGACAAGCGCCGCTGCTTTTTTCACTTCTTGTGGATGATCTTGTGAGTGGTCTTTTGGCTGCTCTTTTAACTCTGCATTATCCATGGGGTCATCGATCGCAAACACCGCTTTGGCGCGCGGCGCTGTAGCGGTCTTAACAGGAATTTTCTCTGGCGCGGCGTCAGTTGATACGGCCGGTTCCCGAATAGCCAATTCCGCCTTGTTAGCCGGTTTAATCTCCGGTTCCGCGCCGATCATTGCACTGTCCGCCGCTGCTGATTTGTTGGCGACAACCAGGCTGGAGGTTTGTTGCGGCCTGCTTGACTCGAGTGTTACCTCAGGTGTAACAATTGGTTCTTGTATAGGTGTATTGCCGAGATTTGCTTGCTTGCCCGCCAAAGATCCGGCAGCCGCGGTTTGTTGAGCTGCCACTTGTCGATCGGCAATGTGCTCGATACCCTGTTCGCCAAACTGTTGCTCGTCATGGATCGTTGGTATTAATCGATCAATGGTCAGGGCCACACTGGCCAAACCGGAGATGATTCGCGCGTAAATCGCTTCAAGCTTCTCCAGAATAATTTCGCCACACTTTACATAGTACACACACTCGTTGGCGCAATGATTTCTTTGTGGCAGGAAGTCCGCGAGATAGTCCGCAATCGTCAAGTGCTCGCCTTCCGCCACGAACGGATAATCCAGCCTGCCCAGCGCGGTGCTAAGCTGTTCAAAAGACTGTTTGGCTTCCTCCAACAACTGTTGCGTTACCGCTGGCAAGTGAGCGGGTTTCTGTTCCATCAAGGGCGCACAGGACAGCAACGCGGCCAGTTTGAAATGTTTGAATTCAAAATCGGTAATGAATCGGGTGTTGCGTTTGAAATTATTAATCAATAATGACCAACGGTTTCTGGCTTTCAGGTGCGAAGCATGATCAGCATTGCGGCCAATCAATTCCGGATGATTCAGCAAGGTCAAGGCGATTGAAAGCCGCTGGTCATTCAATTCAAACATTTGCTGAAGTTGAACCATGGCCTGCTGCCACGACTGCGCCAGCTTGGGGATCTTTTCGCGGTATTTGGCAAACGCCTGCTCGTCCATGCCAAACCATTCAGGGAACAGGACAAAACCGCAGTCGCGGAAGATATCGATAGCGAGCAGCTTTTGATATTTGTCATAGCTGTCATTGACTTTGTGCATTAACTGCCTGCGCTGACCAACTTGATCGGCGATTTGCTCATTAACGGACTGATATTGGTCCAGCAACTCATCCCAGTTGACTTTACTGGTATCGAATATATTGACCGATACCGGCAATTCAAACACCGGCGTCATATCCTTGAAATATTGATGGTAGGATTCCTGTTGTTTTTCGTTTTCCCGGCTGGCGTGCACTATCTGGTTCACGTCAACGAGTTTATTCCGGTCAAACTCCAGCCCCAGCTCGTGTGCGTAATAGGAATTCGACACCTGTTTCGCCAGCGCATCAAAGGATTTGAACAACTCGCTGCTTTGCCGCGACAAGTCAAAAACACCTCTGGCCTGTTGCCCCATGGCGTTATCAATACGCTCATTGTCGCTGGGGTGCGAATCGTAGAGTTGCGTTTTTGCCTCCCGCATTTGGTTTAACAAGGCATGGTCCAGTTCATCCGGCAACTGCATGGCGTTATGCGCAATCAGCCGGGGAAAGTTATCCACCAGTTTTTTGTCTTCCCAGGCTTGCGCCAATTGCGCCTGGCTCACCTGAAACGCCACGCCCAGGCGTTGCAATTGCAGCGTTGTATTTTTAAACTGTTCACTGCCCGCCATCTGCGCTTCATAACGATCGGCATCAAACTCCATTTGGCGCAGCATGTAACTGCTGACCGCCTGCCCCGCCATCATAAAAACGTACAACATTCTGCGTGTCGCCCATACGCCGCCCCGGGCAAAATTCAATATAATAGAAAACCAGCCATCTGCTTCCTCGGCGGCCGCATTCAGTTTCTCATCCCAATGGTCACGCAAGTAGACGGCATAAAAAAACCAGCTGTTAACCTTGTAGGTCAGGTAGTGAAAGCGCATGCCCACGCCTTGTGAAAAGTGCCCAAACTCATGCGCCAGCACGCCAGCCAATTGCCGGGCGTTAAATCCGGACAATAGCGGCATGCCTATGGTCAACACCAGGTCATGGCCAAAGAAACTGAGCAGGCCTTTGCGAAAACTCGCCGCCGCGTTCACTTGGCAATCCACTTCAATTTGTCTGGGCCGGGGCGCGCCCACCGCCAGCGCGATCTTGTTAACAAAATGAAAAAAAATGGGTTCCTTGAGCGGATCAAGCGTGATGGTACTTGCCACGGCGGCCGGCCGGGCAAACAGCGGTTTAACCATAAACAGGATTACCGTCACACCGGCTATTATCGGCGTGCTATATGCCACCACGCCAAACTTGTAACCTAACGACTGTATCCAGGAAACGTTGCTTGTCGCATGACTTAACACGCCGTATCCCAGCAGGGCGATCAGGCCAACATAAATCACCGGCAACAACAGCATGGTAATACCCACCGCCACGACGGCCGCCTTGTACGAATTGGGTAATTCAACCTGGGGGATGGCGCCGGTAAACGCCTTATCGATATCCGCCAGCTTCAACGCGGCGGCGGTTGCAGGGATGTTTGCAACGCTGTTATCCGTAGTGCCGTTATTGACGCCGCTCGTGGCGATGGCGTCCACCGGCGCGCTGGAGCGCTTGGCAGGGGATGCCATAGGGGGCGGCACAGGCGTCGCGGCGGATGCTGGACTGGTCTTGGAGGTGGGCGCCTGAGACTCAATGTCGCACAGCACGCCCAAGGCCTGCATTTTTTCCCGGTACTGCCCCGCCTGAAGTTCTGTAAGCCCCTGTTTAAGGGTGACTTTCTTTCCGCTGAACAGCTTATCGATGGCCGCGGCGTCTTTCTTAAATAGTTGCTGCAGACGGCCCTTGACCTCGTCAAGATCGGCATTCGGCGCAATTTTTCCTTGAAAAACAAGGCGAAATGTCGGTTCTGGCATTTAAGTCATATTCTCCCGTTAATCACCATTTTTATCGGAAAATTAAGGGAATCATTGAGCAAAAACCGGCAATTAACGGCTAAACGGTTGGTTTTAGCGGACCAGCGCGCCGTTAAAACCGAAAGCAAATAAGCGGTTTCGTCAAAGACAAAAAGAACTTTTTGGTTTTGACCAGGGCAGATGGTAACGGCGTGATGCAGCGTTTGAGTTTAGGTTTGGTTCAGTAGGCAAAAAGCGACTATCTCAAATACTATAAAAACACCCAATTGTCAACTGGGGCATTGGATGTGCGCCTATTTTAATTTACTATTGGTTATCGCTAAACGAGGTGAGTTCAATCCTACTACTAAGCCTCGTTAGTAGTAGAATATTTGCAATAAAAAACGACGGATATTTTCCAATTAAAAGGAGTTATAAAAATGTCAAAGATACCAACCGACATTAATCGTAGTATAAATAAAAAAATAAGTGACTTATGCCCTTTTAGTATTGCCAAAAACCATAAGCAGAATCATTGCGCACACTACGTTTCACCTATGATGGCTTACGAATTACCCGGCCCAACATGCAAGAATTTCTCCTGGGCTGACAAACAAAATGTGGCAAAAGGCGCCACGCTTCGCGTCGATGATTTGTTTAGTACATCGCCGGAAGTTGACCTGCTGGCGAATAAACCCGCCTCAATTGCAGAGTGTTTGGTTTTCGTTACACTGGCGTCAAATATAACGACTGTTGGCAACCAGCTCATCATGGGAAATCATCCCAGAAAACATGTAGGCATCTTAACAAACGGAAAAGTCTGGCACTACAGCAATACAAACAACAAAGTGGTTACAGATACGCTCGCTACGTTTCAATCAAAGTTCCCCAGCGCATATAATACCGCCGGCACTACTGTTGAATTCTATTACGGAAAGGTAACTACTCACCCCGTGTGCAGCATAGGTTAAAGCGGTGCCGGTGTCTCCTGCCGGGGGCGTCTGCGGCCAGGGATGGCCGCAGTCGAGCCTACAGGGACGTACTTGTGGCGTCCCCCGGCTGGAGACACCGGCGCCGCCCACGGGTGAGTAGTTACACGGAAAGTTTATATGAAAAAACTACTGACGTTCATTATCCTGCTGCATGGTTGTTCGGTATTTGCCGTTGACAATCCCCAGCCGCCGAGCGGAGAAGCTGTATTCGACATTCTTCTTAATAACAGCAATCGGCCCCTAAGCAAGGAACCGCTTTGCAATATGAAGTCGGGCACCAGAAAAAACGTAGACGTTACTCTTGGGCAGCATCTTGCAACGCTCCTATCGGTATCGTATGAAACCAAGAATATTGTTTCTCTGACGTCGTCCTGTGCTTTGTCGAAACATGACAATAGTGGCGTTATCGTGGATGCATGGGATTGTAAGCTTGAAATGAATGAAACGAATGCAAGCGGGGAGTTTATTTCGAGCGCGATGGTAGCTTTTACCCTTTCAGTGGATAAATCGAAGTTTATAAATGGCTCGCTACGATGTTTCTAAGCAAAATCCGCGTCAGAAAGCAATTGTTTCTACGATTCGTCACTGCTAATAAGGTGTGGAACAAAAAGATCTCATTAAGCAGAAATATAGGGCCGTGCAAACCAGGATTTAACTTGAGTGATCCACCACAACATGTCATGCAATATAGGTAACACAACATGTCATGCAATATAGGTAACAGACCGCAAGCCTAAGAAAAGGAAACGGACTATTGTGTTGTGTAGTGGTTATGGCCATCTGCGATTGAGCGCGGCCAAATGCCGCGTCATCAAGAAAAAGCGTTAATCCGAATGAAACATGCCTATTATGTTGGAAACGGTGCGGCTTCGTCTGCGCCAATGGTGCGCCACCGACCTCGAGCTGTTTGGAGCGCTAAACGCCGATCCAAGGGTGATGGAGTTCTACCTATCGCCGCTCGATCGCGCGGCAGGCGAAACATGGCGCTTAACAGCAACATCGAGCGGGCGGCGCCAGTTAGCTGCTGGCTGAATCGCGGGCCCGCGGCGAGAATAGCGGAGGAAATAACTTGGCTTATTACCTAATAAAAATTCTGGTGACAACAGCGCTGATCGTGCTCATTTCTGAAATTGCCAAGCGCAGTTCACTGCTCGGCGCTATTTTGGCATCTGTTCCGCTAGTGTCTGTGTTAGCGATGATTTGGCTTTATATCGATACAAAAGATCCCGCGAAAGTAAGCGCCCTGGCATCAAGTGTATTCTGGCTGGTTTTACCGTCTCTAGCATTGTTTATAGCTTTGCCGGTGCTGTTGAAACAGGGTGTCAATTTTTATCTCAGCCTCGGTATTTCTATCGGTCTTACCATTGGGTGTTACTGGCTTATGATTTCAGCCTTGGGTCATTTTGGAATTAAATTATAAAGCCGTTCGGCCGGGTAGCCGGGTGTTTCACGCTTTCTATCTACATAACGCGTTTCTTTCAAGTTGCATATTTACCACGCCATGTCAGTTATTGCGCTTTAAACGCCCCGATATCAAGCGGCGTTGCAAACAGCACTCCAGCATAATCGCTTTCAATGCTACCCGGCACGGCTCGGCCCTGGCCGGCCGCGGGGCTGTTGGCGGGTATGGCGTAATTGGCATTTGCAAGGTCAAGCAGTGGATGCTGCTGAATAATGGAACCGGTCTCGGGCGGTATCGGACTGGAAATACCCGGACCTGAGAACGCGGCATTATCCAGCGCATACCAAAGATTGTTGCCGAAGGTGAAGGTCGCCGGCGCCGTTAAATCCCCTATGTTGACATAGCTGCGGATGTCGGACTCACTAAACATGATAATGTTATTGACGAAATAGCCGTTGCGGCTCGGCACAAAGCGTGCGTCCCGCGATTCCTGCAGTATTCTCACAATATAGGTTCTGGGTTCGATAATCGTATTATTCGCGAACACACAGCGATCACAACCGGTAAAAGCCACTGACGCGCCGCTGTTGTTTCCCACGCGCTCAAAAATATTGGCCAGTATGCGAATCCGCGCGCCTTCGTAGGGCGCATCAATCGGCCGGAAATAGTCCAGGCCGGTGGAACCCCCGGCATTAATTGCGCGGGAAGCGATATCGGAAAACCGATTGCCCTGAATTAAAATATCCGAACTGCCGCCTTTGGTGTTGATCGCGTTGATGGGCATGTTGTGAAAGAAGTTGCCTTTTATCACGCCCGCATGACAACCCACCATGTCGATCGCTTCCCCGTGATCGCAATCTTCAAACTCACCGTTCAGGACCAGAAACCGGTCCACCCCGGACAGTTTCAAACAGTCATGATTACCGCCGGTGCCGATATTGTGGAATCTTACATTGCGGATAATCACATATTCCGCCGGCGTCGCATAACTGCCACCATCATCGATGTTAATACCGTTTTGCGCGGCGTTTTGTATCGTAAATCCTTCCAGCACGACATAACGCGGATCACTAAAATGCAGAACCTGATTCGCGCCGGCGGCATCAAACACCACGTTACCACTACCCACAATGGCAATCGGTTCATTGGCGGTACCTTGCAGGTTTCCGATAGAACCTTGCACAGGATAAGTACCCGCCTGCAGGTTGATACGTGTGCCCGGCGTGGCGTTACGCGCCGCCCTTACAACCGTTCGATAGGGAAGGCCAATGCTGCCATCCCCGGTGTCATCGTTACCGGTGGGTGAAACATAGGTTTGCCGGCTATAGGTGACACCCATATCAAACTCAACTGGCAATGGCGCCACGCGAACCGGATCAGTGGGAAACGCATCATTGGCGTCGACGACACCATCACCATCACTGTCTTCGCCAAGCACTGGCGTGGGACCGGGTTCCGGCGTTGGCTCTGGGGTTGGTGCCGGTGTCTGATCACCGGGTTGCTCATTGATGGGCGATTCATTATTTGCGGGTGGGGTATCCTCACTGGAGGATGAACAGCCCGCGGAAAGTCCCGCAGCAATAATTATGAGAATACAAAAAATACTTCGATAAATGACCTTCACCATCGCATCCTGACCTGTGATTGTTTGCTATGTTTGTTTGCTATGTTTGTTTGCTGAGCTTGCTTGTTACGTTTATGTGTTGTGAATATCTACCGTGTTGGCGTATTGTAATTGTTGCTTGCAGAAGAAACTACCAGGAGAGAAATATGGATAACGCTAACCAGAAACAACTTGTGAGTGACACCCGGCTGTTAACCCAGGCT
>DATCIR010000174.1:0-2361 GCA_036507695.1 Gammaproteobacteria bacterium | reverse complement strand
GCGTGTAACCTACCGGCGGTTATTGACTCAGGCCGGCTATGTTACGGATACCGCATCCTGTGTTGAAGAAGGCATGGAAAAAGCCATCACCCACCAGTATGACATTGCGATCATCGACTACTACATGCCGGACGGTACCGGTGATACCTTGTGCCGCATGCTGCGCGATGACCCGCGTACTTCCAATATTACAACCGCCATTATCACGGGCACTTATTCCGACAAAGCCATTATCGGCTCATTGAGCGCCGGGGCCGTGGAGTGCATGTTTAAAAATGAAGCCAAGGAATTATTTCTGGCGCGCATTGATTCAATGAGCCGTTCCATCAATGCGATACACAATATCCGAAACGATCACAAACGTCTTGAAGGAATATTACGTTCGGTGGGTGATGGCGTTTACGGCGTTAACCGCAATGGCGAAATTACGTTTATCAATCCGGCGGCGAAATCGATCCTGGGGTATATTGATAGTGACAAGTTGATTGGCCAGCTGGCTCATACGGTATTCCATCACTCCCTGGAAGATGGCAGTCCCAATCCGACTGATACCTGCGAATTACAAAAGACTTATCAGGAGGGTATGCAACTGACGGCATGGGCGACCGGTTTTATGCACGCGGATGGAAGATCCATCCCGGTAGAATGCACGGTCTATCCCCTTTACCTGGATAACAAGCTGCATGGATCGGTGGTTGCGTTCAGGGACGTTACGGAACGCAAACTGCTATTGGAAGAACTTAAATGGCAGGCGACCCATGACCCATTGACAAAATTGCCGAACCGCAGCTATTTTGAGTCGCTATTATTGCAGGAAGTAAAAGCCGTCAAAAATAAGCAGGCCACCAGTTGCCTTTTATACCTGGATCTGGATCGCTTCAAGTACCTCAATGATACGGCAGGACATAATGCCGGCGACAAGTTGCTGGTTGCCGTTGGCAAGCAGCTGCTAACAATTCTGCGCGCAACGGACAGTCTCGCGCGCATTGGTGGGGACGAATTCGCCATTATTATGCGCAATATATCCCCGGACGTGATGTACGCGGTGGCCGATGAATTCCGGGAAGTGCTGGATAGCTACCGGTTCAACTTCGCGGGGAAGACTTACAAAATCAATGTCAGCATCGGTGTTGCTCGGATTGATGAGGAAAGCAAGTCCTCCGGGGAGGTATTGGCGAACGCGGACATTGCCTGTTACATCGCAAAAGGAAAGGGGCGCAACCAGACGCATTTGTTCGCCAGTGAAAGCGACCAGAAAGCCGCGATGGACATCGAGTTAGGCTGGTCGCAAAGGCTGCATGATGCCTTGGGCAACGATTTATTTCAGCTGTATTTTCAACCCATCGTGAGTTTGGAAGACCTGGATATCAGTAAATTACCGGAGGAAAATGGGCGGTTATGGGAACAGATGGCAAGCAAAGCCAATCTCGGTGGGGTTTCTCATTACGAAGTTTTGCTGCGCCTGGAGGATTCGCGCGGTGAGCTAATATGCCCCGACGCATTTTTACCTACCGCGGAGCGCTTCAATATGATGCCTGCAATCGACCGCTGGGTAATCCGGCATGTCATTGAAACGCTGGCGTCCCACCCAGAACAAGGCGCATCCACCTGCCTGTCGATTAACTTGTCCGGTCAAACATTGGAAGATGAAAGTCTGGGTGCTTATATACACAACCTGGTAAACCAATATGGCGTGCAGCCGCAATCCCTGTTGTTTGAAATTACGGAAACCTCCGCGATTGCCAATCTTGAAGTCGCCAACGGATTTATCTCCAGTTTGCAGAATTTGGGTTATCAATTCGCGCTGGACGATTTTGGCAGCGGATTTTGTTCGTTTTCCCATCTGAAATATTTGCCGGTTAATCAAATTAAAATCGACGGTATATTCATCCAGGGTATGCTGCAGGACGGCGTTGACCGCGCCATCATTCAGTCCATTGTTCAGATCGCGCATACGGTTGGCAAGCAAACAGTGGCGGAATTTGTTGAAAACGCCGAGATCCTCAAGCTGTTAAAGGAATGCGGGGTGGATTACGTGCAAGGATTTTATGTTGGCCGGCCGGCCAGCGCTTTTCTGTCTCCTGCCAGGACTGCCAAAGCGGCGGGTTATAAATAAGGCTCCTCGGCAAAAGCCGTGCGTGCGCCACTGCGATAATGAGGACGGGTGACCGGCCGCGTATTCCGCGAACGAGCCATAATCCTAGATTCCGCAGTTAACCGCTTTATAAAATAGCTACCCATAGGATGTCATTCTATTTTCATGCACGAACGAGGTTCACCTGTTGGGTGAACAACGCTACGCAGTGGATTGCACGCTTGTCTTCACGATCGTCAAAGCGCATGGCGGCGTTGCAACTCCTT
>DATCIR010000173.1:0-18778 GCA_036507695.1 Gammaproteobacteria bacterium | reverse complement strand
GAAGTCATCACGATCTGGTTTAATTTACGCATTGTTGTCGTCGCCTTTTGTCGTTGCCGTCTCTGTAACACTTTAACACTTTAACACTACAGTTACTAAAGAGCGGTTCTTATGGATAGAGTTATTGTTTTATCGTTAAGTTGTTCTTTTTAATCGATCACTTTCCACATTACTATTACTATACAGCAAGTCCCATGCCTAAAAAATAAACAGCATAGAATTACAACAAGTTACAGGGATTAAAGCGGGGATGTGGCCTTTTAATAGACAGCAACTGTAAAGTTTTCCGACAAAGAAAAAGTTGAAGCTTCAGAAGAACGCAGAGTGCGGTAAATTTCCTTCATAGCGGGTATGGCCTATCATGAGCGGCAATAATTCACGAGATCCAGTATGAAAAGTTTATTGATTATTGCCCACGGCAGCCGCCGCGCGGCGTCGAACGACGACGTGCGTCAACTGGCGGAGCGGATTTCCAAACTACCCAGCACGGATTTCGATGAGGTCAGCGCGGCATTTTTGGAATTGGCCGAACCTTCCATACCCGATGGCCTGGAGGCTTGTATTCAACGCGGCGCCACGGAAGTGGTTGTGTTTCCCTATTTTCTCGCGGCCGGGCGCCATGTCGTGGAAGAGATATCCCGAATGAAATGGCTCCGGTGGTTGCGAAATACCCGGATGTTAACATCCATGCCGCGCCGCATCTGGGTACGCCGCCCGCGCTGCCGCGAATTATTTTCGATGCCGTTCGATCCCGCTCAGCCTGACGTGGAATCGCAGTGTAATCAGGAACCACAACTGGTTTGTGTTAACAGGGTGCCGGGGTCTTGCCGGTTTTGCTTGTAAACCACGGTGAGGGCGCCGCTATCCGCGGAAATAATGATGACCTGCTCAGCTTCGCCATAGATGAACAGCATGCCTTCGGTTAATTCCGCATTAAAATGGGTAATAAACTTGAAATAGAACCGGCCCACATTGGGAATCACCAGATAGCCAAGATCAAATTCACCTTTCTTGATGTTAACGCCTTCCAGCCCGGCTTCGATGGTGTTTACCAAATCCGAAATATTCAGGTTCATGAACATGTCATCGGCCCGGCCGTCCCAGGTATTGCCATCCAGCGACAGGTTCACGCCGGCGCCTTCTATGGTGAGTTCAACAATATCGGAAGTGAAATTGGCGCCGCTTTCCGTTGCACCGTTGATTAGGCCGTTTAACGTGACTTGCTGTCCCCGCGCGTTGACGCAGTAATCGGCGAGCTCGATGGAAAATTGCCCGCCCTCGCTGGAAAAGTTTGCGGATCCGCCGCAGTAATTTACGTCAGCGCCATTGCCTTTGGAGGTGTAGGCGCTTAACAGGCTGGTGGAAAGAATTTGCAGTTGTTTTTGGCTCTCACAAAAACCGCCGGCGGCGGCGCTGGCCTTGGTGTTATCCATTGTGTCTGACAAATTGGGTACCGGCGCGGCCGGTGCATCTGGAACGCTAATCGGTTGCTGCGGGTTTTCGGTAATGCCTGGATTCCCGTTCATGGGATCCGGGGTTCCCATTGTGGTTCCATCCCCGCAGGACCAAAGCAAAGAAAGTGTAAAAGCGAGCAGAACTGTTTTTTTCATGGTGGCGACCTCAGGATAACTGCTTCGAATAGGGCTAACGGGAGGAATATGGAACTCAGTTACCCGCTGATTCTTGAAATTGCAAGCGCCCTACGTAGTTATGCGCCGCGTGGCGCCGGTATAGAGCAGCTATAAATTAAAATGCGATATCAACCGAGAACCAGTTCTCATAACAGAATAAAGACAAGTCCCGCGCCGGACCAATTAACAACTTATATAACGAGCCAGCTTGCTATTGGTTTACAAGCCGCGGAAGATGCGGGAGTGAGCTTTTCTGTGGGGGCAAGGAAACAAAAAGCTTAGCGGCACGGCGTCAACACTTAACATGACTTTGAATTCTAAACGGATTAAGGCGTTTGTTGTGGATTGTTCAGGGTGAAATAGAATCTAGCGCCTTTGTCGATTTCACCTTCCGCCCAGATTTTTCCACCGTGGCGATGAATAATACGGGACACCGTGGCAAGTCCGATTCCATTACCGGAAAATTCATCAGGGGAATGCAGGCGTTGAAACGCGCCAAACAACTTGCCGGCGTAACGCATATCAAATCCGGCGCCATTGTCCTCGATGCAGTAAGCAATAGAACCATTCTGTTTTATTTTATGAAACGCGATTTCAGCGTGAGGCAGTTTTTCCGTATACTTCCAGGCATTGCTGATCAGGTTGTCCAAGGCGATACGCAACAGCCCGGCGTCTCCTTCGGCCTTCATATTGTCATCAATCGTGATCGTCACATCGCGGTCCGGATTTTCGTATTTGTATTTTTGCGCGACGTCCTGGGCCAACAGACTGAGATTGATATTTTCCTTGTGAAATTCCTGCCGGGTAACGCGGGAAAGCTGTAACAGGTCGTCAATCAACGCCGCCATGCGCTGGGCGTTGTGACGGATGCGCTGCAGGTTTCTTTTGCCTTCCTCATCCAGCAGCTCATAATAGTCGTCATAGATAACCGAGCTGAACCCATCAATGGAACGCAGCGGCGCGCGCAGGTCATGGGATACGGAATAAGAAAATGCCTCCAGTTCCCGGTTGGCGGTTTCGAGGGCTTTTTGTTGCCGCATTATTTTTGCTTCCGCGGCTTTTCGATCGTTGATGTCAATCGAGTACCCGATTAAGCCTTTAGGTTTCCCCCGGTCGTCGTAGATTACTGACAAGGATAATAGGGCAAAAAATTCTTCCCCGGATTTGCGGCGCATGCGCACTTCGGTTTCGTGTATGCCTTTTTCCTTTAATGGGTTAATGACTTCTTTTAGCAGTGAATCCTGCTGGTCTTCCGGATAGACAAATCCGATATAGCGGCCAATGGCTTCCTTGGCCAAGTAACCAAACATTCTTTCGGCGCCCCGGTTCCAGCTGGTTATCATTCCGTTCAGGTCGGTTGCGACGACGGAGTCATGAATCTGGTTAATTATCTGGGCTTGTTCACGAATTTCGGTGGTGCGATCGTTTACCAGTTCTTCAAGGTGACGGCGGTGTTTTTCCAGCTCCCGTTGCGCGGTGATGCGATCGGTAACATCTTCCACCAGGGAGGCAACGCCTATTATATCGCCCGCTTCATTAATTAACGGTGTGTTGTACCATTCACAGATAATGTTTTTGCCGGATTTGGTGATATTTTCGTTGGTATTTCTGGCGCCGCCGGTCAGGTTCAGCAAAGCATTCCAGATCGAATCGATATCCCTGGTGATTTCTTTGGAGACTATAAGTCCGACCGGAACCTGCCCAATGGCTTCCTCGCGGGTATAACCAAATATTTTCTCCGCGGCGGGATTCCATTCGATAATCCTGAAATCATTGTCAAAACTAATGACCCCCAGGGGGGTAAGCTGGAAATGCAGTGATAGTTTTTGTTGGGATTCACGTAACGCGGCTTCCGCCAGTTTGCGTTCGGTAATATCCTGCACCGTGCCAATAACCGAACTGATTGCATTGCTGGCGTCAAATTGCAGGTATCCATCAGCCCATACGTGCCGGATAGAGCCATCAGGCCGCACAACACGGCATTCGATTGGGTAGGGTTTTTTCTCATTAGTTATTACTTGTTGTGCGTGTATTAATTTTTCGCGGTCATCCGGATGAATGGATTTGTCTATTATCGCCGTGCCTTTACTCGAAAGTTCATCCTTTGTGATTCCGAAAATACGAAACATCTCATCGGACCAGGTAAACCGGTTGGTTTTTACATCCCAGTGGTAACTGCCAATATGGGCGATTTCCTGGGACTTTGCCAATAGAAATTCGCTTTGCCTTAACGCTTCTTCCGATTCCCGGCGTTGGGTGATATCGGTGACAGTACCAACCATGCGTTGTGGTTTTCCCGATGCATCACGGTAAACTTTTCCCCGGCCGCTCAACCAGTGCAATGAGCCATCGGGATAGATACACCGATGTTCGGCGTAGTAGGGGGTGTTATGTTCGAACGCTTGTTGGATGCGGGTGTTCAGCATTGACCTGTCATCCGGGTGGACCAGATTAAAAAACGCATCATAGGTGCCTTGAAAAGAACCGGCTTCCATGCCAAACATGGCTTCAACGCCATCCGACCAGATGACTTTGTTGGCCTTGATATCCCATTCCCAGGTGCCGGTCTGTGATGCTTCCAGTGCGAGCCGTAAATGTTCCTGACTTTTTTCCAAGGCTTTAAGCGTATTGCGCCACTGCGAAACATCGCGGCTGGCGACAGTCAATGCGATGACTTTCCCATCGCGGATTACAGGGCCCACGTGATTTTCCAGGTAGATCACGCTGTCGTTTGCCTCATAATCAATTTCGAACCGGGTTGGTTGTCCGGTTTTCAACACATATTGGTAAGCGATTTCCAGCATCGGCACTTGTTCCGGTTTGACAAAATTGTAAACGGACTGTCCGATTACCTTGTCAATGCTGAGGCCGGGCACGGTATGGTTAATATAGAGAATGGTTCCTTCCGTATCGAGCAGCATTATATGGTCGGCTGAATTTTCGGTGATGGAACGCCACTTGGCCTCGGAATCCTGAAAGGCTTGTGCGATCGACGTCATACCGGAAAATTTGGTGGTGCTGCTGGTTTCGGCAATGGGCTTATTGACCAACAAGAGATAGCTGTTGCCGGATAGGGTGAAAGGTGTCGCGGTCAATTCGACATCAACCGTTCCATCCAGGTGGTTGTTGGCGCGCCAGAGGAAAATTTCGTAAGGTTCCGCCTGGTTGAGCTGGTTTAGCGCCTTGCGGGTGCTGGATTTACCGGCAAATTGATAGAGTTTGCCCAAGCCCACTTTATTCAGTGCGCTTAATGAATAGCCGAATAATTTTGAATGGCTGTCATTGATCGCAATAAACTCACCGGAATCCACCGTAACCAGCGCCATTGCATCATGCGATGCGTCAAATAGGGTGCTAAGAGCGTGCTCAAAAGTAATTATTGATTCCATATCCGATCAGGCAAAAACTCAGGTGGAGGATCAACAAGGCAAAATGTTTCAATGAACGTTCAGCGCGGAAATCACGTGCTTACAGATACATATTAGACGCAGTGTCACAAGCCACCATGAAACCGCCGTGCTACACGGGGATTCTACGTTAAGCTGTTTATTTATTTTGGTCGTAACAGTCCCTAATCGCAACAACAATTTCGCTTTTATTAATGCCGTATCAATCGTGCTGATGACCCACTTGCGTCAATTTTCCAAAGAAAATCAATAAATGCTGTTAAATGGTCAATTCAAGTAGCTTTGCACGCCCGACGAACCTGGCTTGATCGTGGAACCGCAAGATTTGTGTTCGGAAAAGCCGCGCTTAATGGTTGTCAGGGACAAAAATGCCGGGCAAAGGAATGGTGTACTATTTCTTTTAGGTTTTATTCATCACGGAAATCAAGCCTGCCACCGGGAAGGCGACAGCGGTCAACGACCAAACGATCACCGCGCCCGTGGGCAGATCAAGAATGGCGGAAGCAACCAAGCCAAGGGTATAACCCGCGAGCCCTATCGCGTAGCTGATACCTAGACGATAGTGTGTTGCCTTTCGGGTGGCTAACGCGGGAATGATCAGGCTGGCGAACACCAGATAAATTCCTACCAGTTGAACCGACAAGGTGACGGTAATTGCAAACAAGGCATAGAATCCCAGGCTGCCGAAGCGCTTGCGAAACATGAACCACGCGGCAAGTATCAGCGCGTAAACGATGGCGACGGGGATTAACGATTCGTAGGTAACCCATAATATTTGCCCTACGAGCAGTTCTTTGAGATGTTCACCCGCTTGGGAATTGTTGGCGAGTAACAGGATGCCGGCGGTAGCCGCCAGGATAAACAACACACCGATAATGGCTTCTTCAATATCCGCCCAGCGCTTTTCACACCAATATAAAAAGAAGGCGCCCGCCAATGCCGTACTAATGGCAACCAGTTGGACCTCCCAGCCATGGGCTTGCCAACCAAAGCTGTGTGCCGCGATTACGCCAAGGCCCGCGACCTGGGCGATTGCCAGATCAATGAAAATAATTCCACGGCGCAGCACTTCCTGGCCGAGGGGTACGTGGGTCAACAGCACCAGGCTTCCCGCCAGCAGGGCGGGCAACAGAATACCAAGTTCCAATGCGTTCATTTTTGCTGAATACCTATAAGCAGAGCGTCCAGCAACTCGTCCATAAGTGAAAACAGGTCCCTGGCTTGATCGTGAGCGCCCACGGTAAACGGCAACTGAACCGCTTGAATATTGGTGCGCGCACTCAACCATCTGGCCGCTTTGTCATCCTGATAGTTGGAGTAAATAATCAGCGTTGCGGGATTGGATTTTAAACCCGACACAATATCGGCAAGATGACTGGTGCTGGGTGAAACACCGGGTTTGGGTTCCAGGGACGCCGCTTCTTCAATACCCAGCCAGTCAAACAGGTAAACCCAGTCTTTATGGTGCACGACGATGCGTTGGCCTTTGAGTGGCGCCGCTTTTGTCCGCCACTGCGCCATGGCGCTTTGCCAGCGCGTTTGGAACTTTTCACCCTGTTGCTGATAAACGGAGGCGTTGGCGGGATCGAGTTCGATCAAACGTTGGGTGAGTGATTTCGCGATGGCCGCGACACGCCGGGGGTCCAGGTGCACATGGGGGTTGCCTTTGCCATGCACGTCACCCATTGCACGGTCCACTTTTTCCAATACACCCAATCGTTCAACCTGCATGGCGGCTTCAAAGTATCCCGGTTGGCCGATTTGCACTTTGCTGTTGGCGGAAGAGCGAATGAGTAACGGTAACCAACCCACTTCCAAATCCGCGCCGGAACATATCACCAGATCAGCATGGCGCATTTTGGCGATTAAGGATGGCCGCGCTTCGATACGGTGGGGATCCTGGAATGCGGTAGTCGCCGTATAAACATCCACTTTGCCGCCAGCCAATTCATTGGCCAATGAGCCCCATTCCGGTTCGCAGGCAAAAATACCGAGGCCCGCCTGCGCTGCATTGAAAAAGCCAAGCGCGAGTATAACGACTAGCAAGTTGCCTAATTTCTTCATGACGGACTCCCTAAGCTAAAATTTGTGAGCGCCATGAGAACCCAGGCTGGCGATAAATTGCAGATAGATACGGTCATCGGAAACCTCGCCGGAATCGTCCTTCATATATTGAATCCGGAACCGGCTGAACTCGCTGGGGGAGTAGTCGATCATGAGGCTGGTGCGCTTGGGCGTGTGGCCGGTTACCAGTTCGGTTGCTTCACCGAGTTCATCATTGGTAAAGCCGCCCACTGCATTTGATAATTGGTTGTCTGAACTCAAATGATCATACCGCAGGCCGGCACGCCAATGCGGCATCCATTGATAAACCCCCTGGATATAAAAGCCCGACTGGTCACCGTCATAGTCCGCGGATCCGGTAAGACTATTGATGTTGTCGGTGTACTCCAGTTGACCCTCTTCATCCCGCAGAAAATATTCAAACTGGATTTTCAGATTGCGCTGGGCGGGGTTGCCATTGGGCGCCCATTTGTAAACAAAATCAATTCCGGATATGGAGGTTTTACCATCCAGGATTTCCTGGTCGGTGTCGGCCGTAGCGCCGCCGTGCGCGTGGCCGCCGCCTTCACGAAGGTCAAATTCCGCGGTGTAATAGGAAAGGCCGGCTTGCCAGCTGGAGCTCACCGAAAAATCACCGCCGGTTTTCACAAACAAGGTACGGCCCGTATTGTTGTCTTCGTTTTCCCCGCCGGGAAATTCGGCGCCGGAGGTGAGTTCGGCGCCAAACTCCAGGAAAAAGTCAGTTGGCGCCAGCCAGCGCAGTTGGATGCCTTTTTCGAGCAAATGATTGCCGAACATCGCCGCATAAACCAGCGGCACATCCGCGAAATCATGAGCATGGTCGTGTATCGTGTTGAGATAACCCAGACCGGAATAAAATTGCCCGCCTTTGACGGTTAATCCTTTGCCCAGGCCCAGTGTTTCGATATACGCCTCCTCCAGTTCAGTAACGGTTTCGCCCGCTTCGCTCGCGATTGCCAGATTAAACAGGCCATAAAATTTGTCATCCACATTGGCGCTCAACGTCAGTTCGTTGTGACCGATTGAAAAGCCTTTTTCATAAATGCCGGCTTCGCCACCCAGTTGAAACCCGGGTAACTCGAAATCTTCGTTATAATCCGCATAGCGGCCTTCAAGCACCAGGCTGAGCGCCGGATTGAATTCACTGCCGCTGATACGTCCGGAGCTTTGTGCGTAAGATATCTCACTGGCCAGTAATGCCGTTGTCAGCATAACGAGGGAATGCGTTTTCATAGGAGCCTCTCCTAACCAAGTTTGTTATACACGGTGCCGTTTACCGCGCTGCTATGTGCGCGATAGCGAAGTACCGGGTAATAAAAAGTCAACGTCAATTGACGAGCATGGTTTTAGAGAAGAGGCGGCGCGCGAATGTTATAGCTAGCGGTGCTGGAGGAGACAATTGGATAAACATGAAAATGGTCTGCGAAGGCGTGATGAAAAAATGGAAGAGTTATCTGATTGGCCCCAAGCAGTCCGTTGAATAAATGATCAGCTGCAAGACAAACATTACAAGTGCTGTCCGCTTTATGCAGCGGGTGTTCAAATTCCGCGAACACGGCTACGCTTTGCGCGAGCAAAAAGCCTAAGGCAAAAATGATTGCTTTATGGGGTTTGTAGCAATAGCGCTGCGATGAGTTCATGTGGATTTCTAACAGCATGAATTTCTAATAATAGGTTCGCCGGGAACTGTAGAAGCTAACATCAGCAATATAGCGCCATAAAGTCTAATAGCTTTTCCAGAATTCCGCAAGAAAAATGGGCTGACCCACCGCAGGATCCGGCTCGTCACTCCGCGCCGGGGCACCTCTATAATCGGCAATTCTGGTTCGGCTAGACCGTAATATTGCGGCTAGTGACCGCTTAAAACGGATCGCAAGAATGTGATATTGAATTCGTGAGCCAGGTTCCAGGCTGGCAACTTGCTATAATTGTCATATTGCGATAACTGACTAAATCCCCTTCAAACCTGGGTATGCAAACGGCGCAAGAAATTCTGAATAAAATCCGCTGGGATCAGCGGCTGGCGACGGATGCGTTTGTAATCGGCTTCTACGATCGTGTCGAGAATCAGCTGATCAAGGTTGCTTTCAAGGAAATCCGTTTTCCCGAAGACCATCATTTTCTGTTTGAAATTGTTGATGCCGAGGGAGAGTTACGGTCAATTCCTTACCATCGCGTCAGGGAAATCCATCAGAACGGACGTTTAATCTGGCGCCGGGATTAATGAAGCAATATTGCCGTTATGCTGGGATTGCTTATCCGGAAAGCATGGGAATAAATTCCAGGTTATTGTTCAGAATCAAGCGCCGGGTTGTAAATGACAACTAATATATGATTAAGGTAATAAATTGAATTTTAATTAATCCTGATGAAAGCTTCCTACAAATTGCTGATTATTGGCGCTACGCTGTTTATTTTATTCTTAGCGGCGGCGTCGTGGTCGATACAGCACAAGCTACATAGCGCCGCCAGGCAGGATGTGGCTCAGTCGCTGAATGCGGTGCTGGATACGGCTCATCAGACCGTTAAGTCGTGGGTGAGAGTGCATCAATCCAAAGTGAGTGTGTGGGCGAACACGCCGGAAGTAAGGCTGCTCACCGAAGAATTATTTAATTTACCGCGCAGCCGGGAAGCGTTGCTGGCATCGTCCGCCCAGCATCAATTTCGTAAATTTTTATTGCCGCTCTGGACTGGTGAAGGCTACGAAGGATTTTACATCATGGGCCCGGATTATATAAATCTCGCCTCCAACCAGGAGCACGCCGTAGGGGAAATCAACTCGCTTATTCGCAATCAAAAGTTTTATGAGAAGGCCTTTGCTGGATCACCGGCGATTAGCATGCCGGATTGGTCAACGGTATCGCTAATGGATAGCGAAGGTAAATTACGTGAAAATATGCCTACCATGTTTGTCGGGGCGCCGGTCCGAAATGCAACCGGAGCTATCATCGCGGTATTGGCTTTTCGCATCAACCCGGTTGAGGAATTTACGGGTCTTTTACAGCAGGGCCGGATTGGTAAAACCGGGGAATCCTACGCGTTTGATGAACAAGGCCGGTTGATCAGCAATAGCCGTTATGTTGACCAATTGCGTGATGTCGGCCTGCTGGAAAAAAATCAACTGGCCTTGCTCAATGTCAAAATTCAAGACCCCGGTGCGCAACTTGAAAACCGTACAACAATAAGTCCTTCCAGCCAGCAATATCCCTTCACCCGAATGGCGCTCAGCGCGCTGGCCGGCGAGTCCGCCAGCGATCTGCAAGGTTACCGCGATTACCGTGGCGTGCAGGTGGTGGGCGCATGGCTCTGGGATGATCAATTGGGATTGGGTGTTGCAACCGAACAGGACGTGGAAGAAGCGTATCAATCCATTCGAAACACGCGGGTGGTAATACTCACTTTAACCTTACTGGCCATTGTTCTGACCATAGGGCTGGTGATGCTGCAAATCTTTTATAAACAGATGAAAGTGGCGGTGCAGCAGAAAACCGACAGCGAAGCGCGCATGCGCTCGTTGCTCGAATCCGTGGGGGAAGGCGTGTTTGGCGTAAACCTGGAAGGCGATTGTACGTTCATTAATTCCGCCGGTCTGCGCTTGCTGGGGTACAAGGATGATTCCGGGTTAGTTGGAAAAAATATGCACGCTATTATTCACCACACGAGGCCCGATGGCAGCGCTTGTCCCGATAAAGACTGCAAAATATATGCAGCTTACCGGCAAGGTAAAAGTTTTTTTGTCGATGATGAAATTCTGTGGCGTGCGGATGGCAGCGGCTTTGAAGTGCAGTATCGCTCCAATCCTGTTTTTCGCCATGGAGTGATTACCGGTTCCGTCGCAAGCTTTACGGATATCACCTCGCGGCGGCACGCGGAACACACGCTTCGGCAAAGCGAAACAAAATACCGCCAAATCTTCAATTCCATACTCGATGTCTACGCGGAAATTGCGCTCGATGGCACCATTCTGGAAGTGAGCCCGTCCGTGAAAATGCAGACCGGTTATACAAGAGAAGAATTATTGGGCCGGATGATGAGCGATTTCTATGCCCGTCCGGGTGACCGGGAAAAACTCTTATCCCGGATTTATCGTGACGGCACGATTAACGATATTGAAACAATACTGGTTGTTAAAGACGGGAGCGAAAAGCCATTTTCATTCACGGCGAAGGTAATTACCGATGAATTTGGCCAGGCCGTAAAGCTGGCCGGTGTAATGCGGGATATCGCCGTCCGTAAGCATTCAGAAGATGATTTGCGCCACGCGCACGGCGAGTTGGAAAAACGCGTGCAGGAACGTACCGCCGAACTGGAAATAGCCAACAAAGAGTTAAGGTTTGAAATCGAGGAGCGCAAACTAGCGGAAGCCACCATTAGGGAAAGAGAACGGTTTATTCAATCTATCCTGGACTCGCTTCCGGACAAAATCGCGGTGATTAACCAGCAAGGGATTATCATTTCCGTCAATGAAGCATGGAGACGTTTCGCCCGGGAAAATAGCAATGCAAAACTAATTCATTCCACTATCGGGGACGATTACCTGGATATTTGCCGTGCGGGCAGTAAATCAACCCTGGAAGAAGTGAAGTTGGCCGTGGTGGGTGTGGAAGAGGTGTTGGAAGGAAAGCGTGATTCGTTTTACCTTGAATATATCTATCATGTCCAGGGTGAACAGCGTTGGCTTGTTATGTATGTAACACCTTTTACCAACAGTTATCGAGGCGTGGTTATTTCCCATCAAGATATAACCAAGCGCCGGCAAGCCGAAGAACAAGCACGGCAACATCAGGCGGAAATCGCCCATA
Source organism: Gammaproteobacteria bacterium (assembly GCA_036507695.1). Taxonomy (GTDB): domain Bacteria; phylum Pseudomonadota; class Gammaproteobacteria; order SZUA-152; family SZUA-152; genus JAKEGK01. The sequence continues at coordinate 6,853 of DATCIR010000173.1, read as the reverse complement.
TGGCCAGGTTAAACATTATGGGAGAGATGGCGACGGGTATGGCGCATGAGTTGAATCAGCCCTTGTCGGCGATCGTGACCTATTCGGATGTCGCGTCAAGATTGGTAACCGCCGGAGCTGAACAACGGGAGAATCTCCAGCGCGCGATCAAGGGTGTCCGTGAGCAGGCGCAGCGCGCCGCGGAAATTATCCGCCATCTGCGGCAATTGGTAAGTAAACAGGCGCCGCAAAGTCGATATGTCAATCTCAATAAACTGATCAACGAATCGGTTAAATTAATCAAGGCGGATACACGACAATACCATATTAATATAAAGCAGGAATTGACTGAGAATATTCCAATGGTTAGGGTTGATCCGATACAAATCGAACAGGTTATCTTAAATCTGGTTAGAAACAGCATTGAGGCGATCAACCAGGCGAATAGCAAGGTCCGGGAAATCACCATACGCACCGGCGTAAACGCTGAGCAGATTGTTCAAGTTACCCTGTCGGATACCGGCCCAGGCGTGGATGAGCAGGCGCAGCGGGAAATATTTAAACCATTTATGACCACCAAGAGCGGCGCGGGCATGGGCATGGGTTTGTCAATAAGCCGGTCCATTATTGAAGCCCATGAAGGCAAGTTATGGGTGGAGTCCGAACCGGGACATGGGGCAAGATTCAGTTTTACCTTGCCACCCAGTAAAAGATAACCGCCGCGCTGAAACGGCTTGGGGTTAATTCCCGCGCGGATGAAATATAAACCGCGGCCGCGGGAATAATCGCGATACTCGCGCGCGATGCCGCTGTAAATTAACACTGACGCCAGATGTTATAAAACCTGATGTGATTTTGATAAAGTGGAGTAGGAAGCATGCACACTGAAGTGACGGTCTTTATTGTAGATGACGATGAGGCGGTGCGGCATTCACTTTACCTGCTTTTACAGTCGGTGGGTCTCAAGGCAAGATGTTTTGCTTCCGCGCGGGAGTTTCTGAATAGCTATGATGCGTCGAGCCCGGCGTGTTTGATTCTTGATGTACGCATGCCGGAAATGAGCGGTCTTGAGCTGCAGCGTATATTAAATGACAGGCGGATTCAGCTGCCGGTAATTATTGTCACCGGACATGGCGATGTGCCGCTGGCGGTGCGCGCGATGAAAGCGGGCGCTCTGGATGTTCTGGAAAAGCCTTTTAATGATCAAGCCTTGCTGGACGCCATTAACAAGGCGGTGACCCGGAGCAGCGCCGCTTACCGGGAGCAAATAGACCGGGTCAGATTTCAGGAACGCGCACACCTGTTATCGCCAAGGGAACGGGAAATTATGGAGTTGTTGATTTTGGGTAAAGGCAGTAAAGAAATTGCCGCTCAACTGGGTATCAGCCGAAAAACGGTGGATGTGCACCGCATTCATGTGATTGAAAAAATGCAGGTCCGATCCGTGGTTGAGTTGGCCCGTTTGACACTTAATAACAATGGTGATTGAAAACATAACAATGGTGATTGAAAACGCCCGGTAAACGATTCAGCTTTGTTGTGCGTGAGGTTTATGCTCAGCAGCAACGCTGCTGAACGAGAATTTCGCCACAGCGCAGGGTTTGTTTTGTAGCGTAGTTCTTTCCGCAAAAACCTCGATTTACAGGTTGTCGATATAACGTTCCGATTTCGGTGATTGCCCCCACACCATCCTGTATAGGGAAATTGCTTAGTCGATTAAAGCAATTTCCAATAGGCAGAACAAAAAAATCCTACTAAATTTAAAAACACGCATCACTTCGGAAAATTCTTACAGGAATAAACTTTTGTCAGAAGAGGCGTTTGCGAAGAAAGACCTCCTCCCAGCGAGGCTAGTCCAGAGCGGGATCAAGTATTATACGAATATGCTATTGAAAAAATTAATACTTACTACTAAGACGCTAATACGGAATTATTTTTGTGTATACCTCGTTTTGAAACAAAGACACGGTAGGGTGGTGCTCGTTGCAATCGGCTTAAAACAGGCGCATGGATAATGATTCGCTCGTTATGCAAATGGCTCTTTGTTTCCCTTCAGACTCGCCGCAATGGCGCCAGCGTGTTACGCATGTCAGGACCAGGTCAGGGTGAGGAACGGCGATGGGTGAGCCGCTCCTGCCTCACGATCAGGGTAAACCTGTATCGTGACGCTAATCTAGTGCGGCATACGCTGGCCACGGATTTCAGTCTAAAAGGCATGTTCCTGCGTTGCCACCAGGCGGATTTTAAAGTCGGCGATGAATTGTCGCTGGCGGTTCCAGACCATCGGGATGGAACCGAAAAATGGTATGCGGTGCAGGTCAAGGTGGCGCGTATCGCGGAGAACGGCGTGGGAATGGTTTTCCATCATCATGATAGCCACTTGTTCTGTTGCGTTAGCAACCTATTGCACGCATGCAGTGACCAACTACTCGTGGACAGAGTGCCACAGCCGTTCCCGCATACCCATGAAGCGGCATAGAGCATAACCCAAAATTCATCAGTTGACCGCTAATGAAGGATGCTCAACCTGGGATATCAGCTGCAAGCCGCTTAACTAGTGACTTTAGGAGGATGGGCTAGATAGTCAAGAGAAAATCAACGCAGTAACTGTTGCAAATTAGTCGCTGAATAATTGGTAGGGTAAATATCACAAACTTACAGGAGGATTAAATGGAGCATCGCTGCAGTATTCGCCTTCCCGTTTCAATGAATGTATTGCTTTATCATGACAACATTCCGGTGGTGCATTGTAAAACGCTTAACATCGGCGCCGACGGAATGTTTGTAAGGACCGGCGCGTTGAAATACGGCACAAATACCATGCTTAAAGTTGAGTTTGATGCCGGTAAAACTCCAGGTACTCAATCCCATATCATACCGGCTATGGTTGTGCACCATGCCAAGGAGGGTATGGGTCTGATGTTTGCCGGCGGGAATTCATCAGCGATGCTGGTTTGGCGCGATGTTGTAAGGCGTACGGTCCTGCAAAACTCGATTAGTCAAATTGATGCCATTCTGAATGCAAAAGACAACGAATCGTTAAACTCAGGCGACACGCAGAAAAAAGGAAAACTGTATAAATATTCGGCCGCCTGACGAACCCGGTATCCGTTGCCAGCGTTTGGCACGGGCAAGAACTATTGGGTGAGTTTGGACGTTATAAGGTGTGACGAATTCCGGTTTTACATGCTCTATAGGCATATAACGGCGATTTGCAACCACCATGGTAAATCGCCGTTTTTTTGCTGGTTGACTATCTTACGTGGCATCTTGTATTGACCGCCGTTTAAATTCAAAATAGCCCGCATAACCATTACTCGAGCGCAGGAAAGTTATGTCCACCTCACTGGAATATGATGCGGTTCCCTATGAAGATTGCCCGTTCACGGAGGCTCATCCCGACTATCTATCGGTGATTGGCCGCTTATTTGGCCTTGCCGCCGCCCCGCCAGACAATTGCCGGGTATTGGAATTGGGTTGCGCCAATGGTGGCAACCTTATCCCTATGGCCTATTACTGGCCGGGGAGCACGTATGTCGGTGTGGATTTGTCGGAAAAACAGGCCGCCGAGGGCATGCGCCTGATTCGCGAGTTGGAACTGGAAAACATCACTATCATACAAAACGATATCCTCGCGCTTGATGCCAGCCTGGGAAAGTTTGACTATATTATCGCGCACGGCATTTATTCCTGGGTCCCCGCCGATGTTCAGGAGCATTTGGTCGGACTTTGCCGGCAATTGCTCAGCCCGAACGGTATCGCCTATATCAGTTACAACACTCTTCCCGGCTGGAGATTACGTTTACCGATCCGCGAAATGATGTTGTACCACAGCCGCCATGCCACTTCTCCTCAGGAAAAATTGGACCAGAGTATTGTGATGCTGCACATGCTGGCAAAAGGAATACCCGAATCCAGCAGTCTGAGCGAGAAGTGGTTGAAAAAAGAAGTCACGAATTTACTCAGCCGTTCGCCTAACTATTTGCTGCACGATTACCTGGCGCAAAATAATTCACCGGTGTATTTTCACGAATTTATGGAACGCGTAGCCAAACATCAATTGCAGTATTTAGGTGATGCCGATCTTTATACCATGCTGGGTTCGGCTTTATCAAAAGAAGCGGAAGCGGAGCTGGATAAATTCGACGACTTTATTGAATACGAGCAATACCTGGATTTTTTCTATGTCCGGTATTTCCGGACCAGCTTACTTTGTCACGATCGGGTAGAGCTGACCCGTGATCTGGAAGTGGATAAATTGCGGGACTGGTATTTTTACTCCCAATTGAAAAGCCGCGATGAGATTGACTTGTATTCCACGGAATTACAGGTTTTTGTGGATCAATCCGGCGCGTCGTTTGATATTTCGCACCCGCTCACCAAGGCAGCGGTGGTGGACCTCGCCTACATTTATCCTAACTCCCGTTCCTGGCCCGACCTGCTGCAACGCGCCAGAACAATATTGGAAGAAGTCGAAAGTACTTACGCTGACGCCAATGCCAATGAACTGTTAAGCGAACTGTTTAATTTGTATCTTTCGCAAGGACTGCGCCTGTCGACTGTGAAAAGAACCTTTGCGGATAATTATGCCGGCAAACCCAGGGCGAATAAGCTGGCCCGGGTTTACGCGCGGCACAGCAAATGTTGTGTTGCTTCAGCCCATCATGCGAGCCTGAGGCTGGATCCCATGGAGCAGTATCTATTGGGCTTGCTCAATGGTGAGAACACGTTTGGTGCCATTCAACAGGCTATTGAACATAAGCTTGAGCACGATAGAGAATTTCACCAGCGAGTGATCAATCAGGGTATCAGTGAAAGCATGATAAATAACGCATTGCAATCCACCATCGAACAGACCTTGTATCACTTTGCGGGTCATGGGCTACTGGAACCTTAGTTTAGTTGCTCGTAGATATCCGTAACGAGCTACAAAGTGGCCGGTTCATCTGCCGCAAAGCAATAGCGGCTCGGTTAATTTGAAGATAACCTGTTTCCGTTGGTTGTATCCATGAGCCCATTCAAGAACCCTATTAGGGAAGCTCTGATCAAGGATCATTTCGAGCAAAGCGGGAAACCCTCGTGGAAAGAACCAAATGACGATATTTCCCTCGTTGGGATTTTTGTTACCCGCGCATTATTGTGAATACCAAATTTTAATTATTTTTGGTTTGGTATTGCCTTAAGGCGGTAATTAATAGCGGCAAAAAACGGCTTAGATTCGCAGTTAACCATATGCTGTTACAATTATAAAAATGCAATCCAATATAATAAAACTTCCCGGCGGACGGAGCTTGGCGTACTGCGTGGCTGGCGCGGAACAAGGCACGCCATTTTTTAGCTTTCACGGCTTGCCGGGTTCCCGCATGGAATGTCTTTTGCTCGATGTGCCGGCGAAAAAACACAATATCAAAATCATCACGCCCGATCGGCCCGGCTACGGACTGTCGGCGTGGCAAGCAAACCGCGCGCTGATCAACTGGGGTGAGGATGTTGCTTGCCTCGCGGATGCCATGGATATAGACACCTTTGGTATTATCGGCATATCCGGCGGCGCGCCTTGCGCGCTGAGCTGCGCTTATACCATGCCGCAACGCATTAGCCGCGTTGGCATTGTGTGTGGACTAGGTCCGCTTTATCACACCCGGCTTGCGCGCGATCTGCGCTGGTTTGTCAGCGCCGGTTTTTTTCTGGCGCGGCGATTTCCGTTATTACTCATGATCACCCATGGAATCCCGGTACTGGCCCTGGTGAAAACCAGCCCGGAGGCAATACTGGATATGATGGCATTATTGCATGGCGGACCAGACCGGCAAGTATTGAAAACCGCCGAAGTGCGCGCAAAATTAATTCTAAATATAAGAGAAGCCTTCAGGCAAGGCACGAAAGGCGCCGTTCAGGACATGCAACTCTATTCCCGCGATTGGGGATTTCCGTTACAGGCGATCAAATCCCGCGTGGATATCTGGCATGGCGATGCCGACGATATTGTTCCTATTTCACACGGCCAATACCTGCATCAACACCTGCCCACTTCCACGTTTACAGCCATGCCGGGGCAGGCGCATTTTTCGTTACCCATTACCTGCGCCGACACTATCCTCGACAGGCTCAAGGATTAACGTTTTGTAACGGAGCAGGGGAGTGTAGGTGGACTCTTATTTTTGCAATGGGCGGCATCTTGAAGATTTATTGAATTGAACCACTCGAATTCACGAATTATGCCTTTCAATGATTCCGTTATCACAGCTAGTAATATGCGTCAGGAGCAAATAACGCGCACGTCAGCGAGACCGGAAATTTCGTTCTATTAGACTACATATTGGTTGTCCGCTTTTCGTTATCGAATGGAGGTTGGATAATTATTATGCAACCCGGCTGGCGCTTTTTAGATCAGCAGGGTACGGGCTAGTGAAATTAAATTTCTAAAACTGAGTAAATTGGTTATCATTCACCCTAATGATCGCCTTGGATGCAATGAGTAGCTCGCGTCTTTATATAGGAAATTACAAAATCGAAGAGTCCGCACCCGTGACTTTATTATTCAGCATTTTTTGGAAGTGCTTCATAGAAACAAGTTTTTGAAAGCAATGACGTAATGAGGGAGAGTTTATGTGTAACGGAAATATCCTGGTTAGTTCCCGGTTGAAATTGTTGGCTTTGTGCATCGTGTTAATCTTAATGGGTTCATTGGTTGGCTGTGGAGACGACGCATTTACTGCGCCGCCCGTAAGTCCTGACCCCAATGACAACTCTTCGGGCGGTGGCACCACGCCACCCCCTCCATCACCATCACCATCACCATCACCATCACCATCACCATCACCATCACCATCACCATCACCATCACCATCACCATCACCATCACCATCACCAT
>DATCIR010000172.1:0-9331 GCA_036507695.1 Gammaproteobacteria bacterium | reverse complement strand
TAACCTTGAGGGTTCTTGGCCAGGTACTGTTGATGATAGTCCTCGGCATAATAAAACGCTGAGGCGGGTTTTATTTCCGTGGTAATGGCCGGAAAGCCGGACGCTTTTAAACGGGCCTGATAGACATCCAATGACTGTTCGGCAAGCTTGCGTTGCTCGTCACTAAAATAGTAAATGCCAGACCGGTATTGGGTACCGGCATCATTGCCTTGCCGCATGCCCTGCGTCGGATTATGGGCTTCCCAAAAGACTTTCAATAATTGCTGATAACTGATAATGGCGGGATCGAAAACCACCAGCACCACTTCGTTGTGCCCTGTCATGCCGGTACACACTTCCTGGTAACTCGGATTGGGCGTATAGCCCGCCGAATAACCCGCCGCTGTAGTGTAAACCCCATCGACTTGCCAGAATTTGCGTTCTGCGCCCCAGAAACAACCCAGGCCAAATATGGCTTGTTGCAGATTCCCGGGGAAAGGTGGTTGCAGTGGATGATCGTTTACATAATGGCGCTCACGCACCTTGACGGGCACAGCACGGCCCGGTAACGCGCTATCCGGCGTTGGCATTTCACTATTCTTACGATAACCAAACATGATGGTGTCCAATAATAACGAAATGAAAAATTCAGGTCAGAATGGCGGAGCAATGCCATGCGCGCGTGATACCGGGCCGCGAAATCCCGCACGCCACGTTACTAATATATTATGTAGATGTCTGCACATCGGTAATCTGTTCACACAACACTAATGCAAGTCGAGTTGCGCATTGCTATGCCGGTCGTACACCAGTTTCGCCGACTCGGTACGGGCTGCACGGTTTATTTGATGTTCCACGAACTGGTGACTGTCAATAATATGAACCACGGAAACATTTTTCAACGTCAAATAATCGGAGATCAAGGATCGATGGCACTGATCTATCTGCTTCTCGTCGCACATGATTGCGGTTTTACCGGTGCCGGCTAAATTTATTAATTGCGCAATGGCCCGCTCGAACGGCGTGGTTTCCATGTATTCGGCAAAACCCCGTAAGCTCTCGTCAGCCAGCGCGGAATGGGAGGCCGGATCATTCGGTTGCCGCATTCCCCCTAATTGCCGGCCGGCCCAATGATAGGTAATTCCGCTTCCGGTAACCGCTTGCCGTAGTTCTTCTTGCGCAAAGTGGGGAAACCGTTTGGAATATGGATTGGCGCGGATATCCACCAGAATTTGTATCGAGTTTCCCCGCAATAACGCCAGGAACTGTTCCATGGGACGGTTGCTGTGACCAATGGTATAGAGAATTTGTGATGTCATGGTATTGATGCTAATTAACTTCAGCGGCATGCGTTGCCGTGACGTTGAATGTTCCAGGTTACTCTGGGTTTAATTACCACCGGCACTCAATGTAACGTCAAAAACCGCGCTTAGCAAGGCAGGCATTGAGCAACGCACCCCATTTCCATTCAAAACGTCCTGGAATTAGCGCCGCTTAAAACAATGACCAAAACGTTCAGCCCCCATATCCGGCACGGCCAGGGCACCTGCTCAATTGTGAGCGCACTGCCGCACAGGAACGAAAGCTGTTTGATTGGTAGCTTGTTTTGTTTTGACTAAGAAGTGTTGGTCAGATGCGGAGGATATGATGCTTGCGGCCAGCAAAGATTTGAAAAGGAAGTGACTTGCCGCTTATTTCGTTACCGGCGCGTAACACAGCAGGAATACAATTTTGGTATAAGCGCCGAAGCGTATCAAACTCACATTGATAAAAATTCGAATCCGTATTTCAGGCAATTTGTCCACACCCAAGACCTTTTAGCTGTCGCATTAAATTTATAATTGGTTAAACAATAACCGATTTTGTACTGCATGTAAAAAGGAAGTTTGCCGGCGGAAAATTGAATGCGTTGGGTATTTGTAAAAGGGCACAAAAGTCGCTTAATCGCGCAGTATTGGGATCACTTACGAGTGTTAACGTCTTGATTCTAAGTTTATTTAACCTTTTATTATTGTTGCGAATTAACTTGCTCCTAGATATACCATTTGCTTCTAATAGCTATCGGCGGCTTCAGATATTCACCGCCGTAGCTAAGCCAATCTCGATCGCAATCACGAAAAATTATTTAGACAATGAACGTTATAAGCTTAGCTGATGTGTCAGTCGCGCGGGCGCGTCCGGTTTATTGCCACAGGGCGTCATCCCAAATTGTGAATCACGTAATAACATTGAATGAAACAATTCATTTTACCTCGGACACTTTCGATGCAACACTTTCCTGACCAATTCCTGAAGTGCTCGCTGCCGGGGCCAGCCATTCATCCCTGGAAATATCCTTCAGTGTAATGTCACCAAAACTCTCGGTCAGCGCATCATTCATTTTTGAATATAACGCGTCTACGGGGTCATACCGGGGTAACAACCCAACGGGGTCGCCGGCACTCTCTTCCGCTTTTCTGATGATCTGCAAGATATCGATAACTTTCTGTGTCTCCGGTGGATGGCCCGGTAACAAACCTGGCTTTGACCCGTTGGTTTTAACCAGCAACTTATATTCCAGTAATTGGTCGACGATGGGTTTTAATAGTTCCGGACTGATGTTCATGCGCCGCGCCACCAAGCGCACATCCAGCGGCTCGCCGTTGCGGTAATAGTTGCCACTGATGATCGCCATTGTCAACAGCGCGATCTTTTCCTTCATGCGATTACTTAAATTAAAATGCCGTTTCTGCAACGTGCGATACTCAGGGTATTGCACATAAAACGCAATGCTGGCGCCAATCAACAGGATCATCCAGCACGCGTATAACCAGATCATAAAAAAGATTAAGGTTGCAAATGCGGAATAGATAGCGGCGTATTTGGCGGATGTAACGACGAATGCCGCAAAAATCCAACTCGTGGTATCCCAAAGCACGCCAGCAACAATAGCGCCTGTTAATGCCGGTTTCAGCCGTACACGTGTATTGGGAACAAAAATATAGACAATAGTAAACGCCGTGACAACCAGTAAAAAAGGAACCAAACGGCCGGCAAAACGAATCATCCATTCAACGGTTTCATACTGATAAAGTTGTTGCATCACAGCTGAACTGCCTATGGAAGCGCTGATACCCAGGGCGGTGAAAATCAGCAACGGTCCTAACAGTACGACACTTAAATAATCACTGAAGCGTTGGGCAAAGGGACGGTGTTCCGTTATGCGCCAGGTAAAATTGAATGTCTGCTCAATTTTCTGGATCAACGACACCACCGTGTAAAACAGCAGCGCCAGGCCCAGCGAACCCAGCACGCCGGCTTTGGTATTGTCGACAAATTCAATAATTTTTTGGGTTATTTCGACACCCTTCTCGCCCAGCGGCTGAAGAAAGTTCAACAACAGTGGCTCGACCTGGTTATGCACGCCAAAGCCCTTCAATACCGAAAAGCTCACTGCCAACAACGGAACAATCGACAGCAAGGTTGTATAGACCAAGCTCATCGCCTGCAGGGTCAACATACCATCCATCATGTCTCTGATAACAAGATGAGTTATCCGCAAAGCCTGCGTCAGGATATGTTTGCTTTTGGAGATCCCCTGGCGATTGGCGCCCCAGACAAAATTGTAGTATTGTTTTAACAACAGGCTGAAGTTGATCATATGTTTTTGTTGGTAAATTAATTGTATATACTATAGCACATTGATTTTTGGGGCGGCTCAGCAAAAGCCAAGGATACATTTTGTTGGTTCTGGTAAGCGCCTAACGCATGATATTTTTCGGTCTCCGTTGCGAACCATAACTGTTTATAAACCAGGCCGCTGAATTACTGCCTCTGAATTACTAAAATCAGCCCAGGCCAGGGCAACTCTGGAAAAATTGCTTGGTGAACTGGACTATTTATTCGAAGTGCTGGTTATTCGAAGCGCTGGATCCGGAGTTCCAGGAACTGGCGACACAACTCATGGAAGAATGCACCCATCGGCTTGACTCCACGCAAATGGGCCGATGATTGCGACAAGGCCGTTAATAGTACGTTAATAGTAAATGGAACCTTGATTTTGCCTGGCGGCGATTTTCATAACGTTCGGCTATTAAATCCATTTGGCGAAGTCATGTTAATCGCGCGGATTAAAACTGGCCGGGCGCTCAGCCATGACGGAACCCCTTGGCGCCTGCAAATACGCAGCGGCTTAAAATCAATCCCGCGGGTTCTGACCAATCCACAAAATATTGTCAATACCTATGCGCTGCATGGTATCTGGCCTGCAAAGCTTGGACTGAGCGGATTGCCCTTGAATCCCGGCATCGATCCGGTTGCGAATGGCCGCTGAAAATTAAATTATTGACGTTAACAACTGTTTCCCGGGTACTATTGATTGGGTACCTCAAAAAACTCTTCAAAAGGCTTGCCTTTCTGGTCAACGCCCTGCCGGTAACGCCATACGGCTCCGGTTTCAAGGTCTATTTTGAAAATACTCTTCGTCTTCACCACCGCGCCGCCCTTGGTTAGCGCTTCATGTTCAGCGGTAAATATCTTGAAGCGGCTATTGAACGTCTGTGAATCTTTTTCATCGATAATATCGGACGCCGCCACACTATTAGCGGCAAATAATAAACAGATAGAACCAAATAATACTGAACGAAGCTGGGTTAACATGTGTTTCTCCAAAGTGCTGATACCTACCGCCAATAGAATCTTCAATCGACAGTCACTAAATCGGTATGTCAAACATATACAAAATTCATGTCCAAAATCTACCAACAAAAGAATAGTACAAGCGGTTATTAGCTTGCAATAATTATGACAAGCTCAAATAGCCGCTTTTTTTTGCGCTAACCCAGTAGCTCGTACAGTTACGGGCAGCGGTAGACATCAAATGTCTGCGTACCTTCCTTTATTTCCGACGTGGGTACAACCACGTTCCCCCCATAGTCAACCGCGGCGTTTCTCGCCAGTGTTTGCAGTTCTTTTTGCACCTTATCCCTATGGCGTTCCATGCCCATAACCTTGCTGCGCAAGGACGCGGTGGTGTTCGCGACTTTCTTGCAATCCGCAACCTGGTCCGCCGCACGAACCGACACGCCTTCACCCGCACTCGTTAGCCTGACCCAGGTACATGAAACCAGCAGCAATGCCGTTAGAATTAGCGTTAGCTTGCTCAACATAATCAGAACTCCCTCCCAATCGGGTATAACTCATTAAATGTCACACCTAACCAACTTTTCCTGAATCAACCCATAAAACGGCTGATAGCCCGTGAAAAACCAGCCCAGCCGGGAACCACACAGCCCGCAGCGGGCAAACTGCCACAGCTAGCCCGTAAACCAGCTGGAGTAACCCGTCGCCTCACCGGTTTTCATGTAACCTGCCGCGAACGAAAAACAACGCAACAAATATTTTCTACCCGCGGGATTGGTTGTTGGGAGTGGGCGTTGTTCAGTTCTTCAGGCGGGCGATCCAGAATTCGGGAAAATATTTTCATGGTATCGAGCGGCAGATATCGTGCGTTATGACCCATCCATCAGCAGCCGGCATGCTTGCGTCAGAACCTATAGCGTAAACCCAGAGTAATCGCGTCGATACCAAGTTCGTCACGATCATAATACCGCATGTACTCGGCTACAACCGCGAGATTGTTCGCTGATTTTAAAAATTCCTCCGCGCCAATGCCCCAGGCAAAACCATTGTACTTGTCGTCATCCGTCGGCGCCACGTCGTCGATTTTCAATTCGGACTGCGCATAACCGGCCAGCAAATAAAGCCGCACACCACTAATGCCACCACCGCTGCTAAAGCGTAAAAAGGCGGCGCCAAACGAATCAACCTCATACTTTTGGCTATCCAGCTCATCGTCACCACCACCGGCGCCATACTGTAATTCCAGCGCGACATTACCGGTAAGCTCATAGCCTAATTTAAACACGCCGATAACCGGCTTAACTTCCCCTGCACCGGTATCAATGATGGTCTGCGCACCGGCCAGACCGGTATAGATACTGCCGGCAAACACCGGCGTCACCCAGATCCCGAATCCGATAAGCAATATTTTTATCGTTAACTGCATGTTTTACCCTTCCACAAAAATTCGTACATCTTGACGCGCTAACCATGGTTTTAGTCGCGGGCCGTATTATAGCAAGTGTAATGCCGGCTTTATTTTTATTTATGCGGAATTTCGCGGATTCCCAAAATTTTTTTCCCGGCGCGGAATCAGCCAAGCCAGCGATGCATGGTGAATGCCAGCACAATGAACAATATTCGACCAGCTGGAATATTTTGGGTGGTTTGAAGGACTTTTTGAAGGACCTATAGTCGCATCACATGCAGTTCGCACCAGGGTTGATGCTGTCCACGGTGTTCACATTGCCATCGACATCGACAGGCGGGCATCCGAGTTGATTAAGCACCAACTCCAGACTGCGGCAGGACATTTGCGGATTGCCGGCCAACCTGAGTGTATTAATGCGGCTTAGTTCGGACAACGCGGTTACACGCGCCAGCGCGCTATTGATACTTCCACTGCTATGTAAGGTTTAAGCAGGCCCACACGCCGCAACCTGCTAGCCTAATCCGCAAAGCACTTGATAATTTCATCCTTTGGCGCAGGTACTTTTAATCACTACGCGCCGGTGCAAGTACCTGCGTGCTAATTTTATTCTATACATAATAGTAACTACTCACCCGTGGGCGGCGCCGGTGTCTCCTGCCGGGGGACGCCACAAGTACGTCCCTGTAGGCTCGACTGCAGCCATCCCTGGCCGCAGACGCCCCCGGCAGGAGACACCAGCACCGCTTTAACTATGCTGCACACGGGGTGAGTAGTTACACATAACATAAGCCGGAAATAAAAATGCCCCGGACTGAACACATTCAGCGGGGCAGTAGCGCTTTTACTTGGCGCAACGGAAAATAGTCGTTACGCCGGCAAATCCTTATTCACTGGCTTGATAGATCAACAATACCGGTAAACTAAGCATCGCGATACCCAGTATCATGTTCACAAAAGCGGCAACCGGCAAGGCAAGAATACCGGAAATCATCGCAACCATGGCGTAAAGTTTATTGGGTTTCTTCATAATCAAAGGTCCTCAAAAGTATCCACTGTTCAATAACTACCAAAGCAAGATAACCTCACAGGTCTATTTATCCCCTGCCCCGTCCCCTGCCACAGGCTGTCTAACCCGCTCCCTCGGTCTGCGCCTCTCCGATCCACTCAGTACCGCGGGCCGAAAAGGTAACTCGCAGCATAAAACAGCCATGCCTCCAATGCAAACTGGGATATAATTTGACACCAAAACCCGGCATAGTGGCACACCCGGTTCAGTCGCGTGGCTACGTGGTTGTCGGGTGAATGACAACGAAACTTTAGAATGTATAAAAACCGGTACCGCGCAGGCGAATTTCACTATATAAGTATTTCAGCATGAAGTAACAAACATTCCAGGAGTAGTAACAGATGCAAAAGAAAATGGTTTTGACGGTTATTGGACTGCTGGTTTTGTTACTTGCGGCAAATTCCGCCATGGCGGCGGGCATCACGTTCGGCGCGAAATCCGGACCCATGCAACTGGATACGGACGGCGTAGAAGACCCCATCAATGCCGGGGTCGCCGTAGGCTATGAATTTGGAATCGTACTGGGAGATATAGGGCTTGAAGGAGAATTTACCACAACCGTTAAGGAAGGTGAGATTGGAATCCAAAGACTAAAGCTCGACACTGCAGGCGCCTATGTCACTTACCGGTCACCGGGATTCATTTATCTCAAGGGACGGGCGGGTTATGTGGGATGGGACGCTGACTTCAATCAGAACGGCACCGACGACGATACCGGCGCGTCTTACGGTGCCGGCCTTGGATTCAACCTAAAAATAGTAAAATTCGAGTTGGAATATACCAAAATTGACGACGATATAGACTTTATCAGTCTTGGTATTCAATTCTAGTGTCGCGAACCAGAAATAGGGGAACAAAATAAAACGGAGGGATTTTTTCGCAGGGCAAGGCGCGAGGAGGCGTCATAGCGGGGACTATGGCAACGACGAGCAACGCGGCCATGCGGAAAAAGCTACCGTTTTATGTTTCGATATTTCTGGTTCGCGACACTAGCCTGTAATCCGGGCTCCCTGGCGACTGGACAGTGATTTAAGCTGCCAGATAGACTCACCCGATTCAATACCCGTTGCCAGACTCAGTTTGGCTACGTTGATTGCGTTGACTACGGTGCTTGTATTTCGCCGGTTTTAATCAGTTGAGCTGCTTTTAAAATAGCAATAACTGATTTGGCATCCATGATATCCCCTTTCATCACCCAGCGAACCGTGTCGGCCAGGGCAACCCAATGCACCTGTAGGACCTCATCCTGCGCGACGCAGGCGGTGGTGCTAGATAATCGCTGCGCCAGGTACAAATAAACGCGTTCACCAAACACACCGGGCGAACTGAGCATTGACCCCAGCGCTGTCCATTGCCGTGCCAGCACACCCGCCTCTTCGGCGAGTTCCCGTTGCGCCGTGGCCAAAGGCGGTTCCTGGTGGTCCCGTTTACCCGCCGGTATCTCCCATAGCCATTCGTTAAACACGCAACGGTATTGTTTCAACAGGCATATTTCCCCCCTGTCATTGAGCGCGGCTACCGCCGCGCCACCGGGATGGTGTACCACTTCCATTTCCATTTGATGCCCATTGGGCAAAGTAATACGCCGCACTTCCACGGTAATGATTTTCCCAACAAATTCCGGCTGTTTATCCATTATCAATTTTCCGTGTCATCAACGGTACCCATAAATAATTTTAATATCGGCGATGCGTCCTGGCGCTAATTCAGCCGCTCCCGGCGCGTTAATTTCCACCACTAGTTCATATAACTCGCTTAACTCACATCTTAAAGCACCGCAATCGACTGATTCTTTGGCCATTCTAGAATAGTGTACAGCATCCATGTCCCGGGCCAGCTCAGCCCCGCGAACCCTTATCCGGGTGGCGGCGAATTTTAATAACCCCCTATAAAAAATCGGAATTTTGCCGATATTTTGCTTAACGCCATAGCCTTTTCTATGTTTTAAATAATTTGCCCTACGGCTTCACCAGAACCGATTGGTAAACGTTAATCACAGCCAAAGCCCCGGCAATAGGCTTTGGCAAGTGTAGGACTACTCAGATGACTCTCATGGTAAGAACCACCCATTGCTATTCCAGTATAGTTGCCCTTTGCTGGCTGTTGCTGCTGTTTTCACACAGTGTTGCAGCAAGCACCAACAGCGATGAACTCCGCTTTGGCTCTGTTGCCATGGATATACCGGCAATCATGCAAAAACGGCTCTTGCCGTTAACAAAGTATTTGAGCAATATCTTGGGTCAGCCCGTGGTACT
>DATCIR010000171.1:0-3238 GCA_036507695.1 Gammaproteobacteria bacterium | reverse complement strand
CCAGGGATGGCCGCAGTCGAGCCTACAGGGACGTACTTGTGGCGTCCCCCGGCAGGAGACACCGGCGCCGCCCACGGGTGAGTAGTTACAAATAGAAATTGAAAGCCCTTGCGGAAAAAATCAGTGCTGAACCGAAAATCCATTTTCATGCATCATTAATAAGCCCGCCCGTTCTTCCGCTTCTTCGATCGCTTCACTGGAAAGGATTTCCGCCACCATGGAACGCAGTAACACTGCATCCCGGTCACCTTGCAGTATCGCCGCCGTTAACCATGCGTAGGACTCCACCGGGTTATATTGCACACCACGTCCTTCCGCATAAATCAATCCAAGGGCGTACTGCGCGTTTCGATCCCCTTGCAACGCACACTCTTCAATGACCTGCGCCAATTCGGGATCATCGCGGTATAGTGCCAGCTCAGCGAGATATTGGTTTGAGTTTGCCATGATGTACTTCCGTTTTTTACATATATTCTGTGACAATATACAGTCTTAAATTGTTGCAAAAGCGGGGGATTTTATTTTTGTCCCCGACTACAAGATCTTATAATCGCGACATTACACGGCAAACGCAAGCTCGAAAAAATAGTCCCCACAACCTCCGGCTTGACTGCAGCTGTTTCGCGGCAAAGTCACCGCAAATTTATTTTTTACCGACAGGTTCAAAAGAAAATTTCTGTCCACCGATACTTGCCTCATACATTAAACCGCCCTTGGCGACTGTGAATACCGCCATACCTTTATGGTAGGACACCGGCGCCTGCGTACCTTTATCATCGCTCCCGCCGAAGCGCCGGTCGTGCTCGCCTGGGCTTGGGCGCCGGCAGTAATGGCCCACCGCGCTCGCTTGGGCGCCAAACTCAAAATTACCGCTGATAAATTCTTCATAGGCCCGTTTATCCTCAAAGAAAATAATCTGACTGAAAGCCTGCCCGCCCAATTGAAACCCTATGGTGAGTTGAGTCATAACTGTGTGTTATTGGCGTATAGTGCATAGTCGTTTGTTTTTTTTTGCCTATTCCTGATAGTTAGCAGCCGCCTGGTGAGAAATGCAGGCTAGAGCCTATCTCAAAATTACAATTTAGCAAAAGAAGCTGCCGTCACCCGGTTATCGGCTCCGGCGGTACTACGGCAAACCTGGCTGCGGCAAACATCCACCGCAGGCTGGCAACTCTACGAATGATGAACAACAAACGCTTTCTCAACGGAATAGTTGCCGACACCACTGTGGTTTGTCATGGTCCATCCCTGTTGGTTCAGGTGTTCCCGCATATCACGCACCATGTCGGGATTACCGCAGATTAAAACGCGGTCCTGTTCCGGGTCTGCGTGCGGCGAGTTCGTCATTGAAAACAATTTGCCCGATTTGAAAAGATCCGAGCAACGTATATTGTTTTGAAACGCTTCGCGGGTTACACAGGGCACATAATGAAAGCGCCCGCTGGCTAACGATTCAATTTCATTTTTATAGGCCAGCTCTCGCACCGTGCGCACCGTGTGCACCAGAATCACGCGCTCGAAAGCGTCATAGATTTCCGGGCTTCTGACCAGGCATACGAAGGGCGCAAGCCCGGTACCGGTTGCCAGCAAATAAAGATGCCGGCCGGGCTGCACATGCTTTAGCGTCAGCGAACCGGTCGCTTTACTGTTTATCCATACGCTGTCACCGGTTTCGATCCTGGCCAGGCGGCTGGTCAGGGGCCCGTCCGGCACATGAATGCTCAAAAATTCCAGATGATCGGCATCATTATTGGAGACGATCGAATACGCCCGCGCGATCAATTTGCCTTCCGGCCGGAGTCCGATCGTGACAAACTCGCCATTTTCAAAATGAAAATCCGCTGGCCGCGTGGTTTTAAAACTGAACGTTTTATCCGACCAACGGTGGGTTGATGTTACGATTTGCTCTGTGTAGGGCATTGGGCTGTTCCCTGTAAATACCTGTAAATATGTAAGAACTGACTGCTGCGAATTATTTTGAAAACGATATACTTCAGGAGTTCCCCTTGTATCACCTGAACAAAAACGGCCGGTTCTTATAAATTCCCGGGCACGAGACCCCGCCGCAACGGCGCAAATCATTGACTGCATACGACTAAACTGACCGATGTATTTATATTTTTTATTCAGTATGATTGAAAGCTGTTTAAATCACGCATTATAAATGGGAGTCAATTACCCGCCGCCGTGAAACACATGCAGGGTAAAATAAAATACCGAACCCTCCCCTTCTTTTGATTCGGCCCAGATTTTTCCGTTGTGGCGGTGAATGGCGCTTTGCGCTGACACCAGGCCAACGCCGGTGCCTTCAAACTCGTCGGACCTGTGCAAGCGTCCAAACGGAGTAAACAATTTTTGAATGAATTGCATATCAAAGCCAACGCCATTGTCACGCACGTAATACACTTTTTCGTAGCCTTTGGCTGTTACCCCGAATTCAATATGCGCATCAGTGCGTTTACTGGTGTATTTCCAGGCGTTTCCCAGCAGGTTTTCCAATGCAATACGTAATAACCGCGCATCACCGTTGCACTGCAAACCCGGAGCTATGTCCACCTTAACTGAGCGTTGCGAATTAACCCGCGCCAGTGTTTCAACAATGCTTCTTACCATAGCGCTCAAATCAATCGTTTCTATTGTGAATTTGCTGCGGCTGATGCGGGCGAGTTCCAAAATATCGTCGATTAGCTGCGCCATGTGCCTGCCGGCGTTAACGATGCGCTGTAGATCCTGACGTTCCTGCTCAGTAAGTTTCGGCCCGGCTTCTTCCTTTAATATTTGGCTGAAACTGGTGATGGAACGCAATGGCGTGCGAAGGTCGTGGGCAATGGAGTAACTGAAAGCTTCGAGCTCTTTATAGCTTGCTTCCAGCGCGGCGGTGCGTTGCACCACCATTTCCTCCAGTTGTTCGCGGTATTTTTGCAGTTGTTTTTCGTTTTGTTGGCGTTCGGTGACATCCGCAAACAGCGCGGCGACCAGGCCGCGCTCCGGGCAGGAAACCGTGATTTCGAAGTACCGGCCAAGCGATTGCCCATACTCGACAACGCGCGCCGCCTGTCCGGTAAGCGCCACCATACCAAAGATTTCCAGCCAATAGGGTTCGCTGCCTGCTAGCACTTCCATCATGGTTTTGCCGATTACCTGCTGGCGGCTTAGACCGAGAATTCGTTCAAACGCGGGATTAACTTGCAGGTAGCGGTAGTCATAGGGTTTTCCCTTTACATCGAATACAACCTCA
>DATCIR010000170.1:0-2837 GCA_036507695.1 Gammaproteobacteria bacterium | reverse complement strand
TTACCGCCGCATAAGTGGCGCGGCCAGAGTCTTTTAACCAGGCATGCTCCGGGCCAACCCCCGGGTAATCAAGCCCCGCCGAGATGGAGTGCGTTTCAATAATCTGACCGTCGGCATCTTCCATCAAATACGTGCGATTGCCGTGCAATACACCCGGTTTTCCGGCGCACAAAGGCGCGGCATGACGCCCCGTTTCCAGGCCATCACCCGCCGCTTCCACGCCGGTAATGGCAACGTCTTTATCATCCAGAAATGGATAGAACAATCCGATGGCGTTGGAACCGCCGCCGACACAGGCAACCAGCAGATTCGGCAACCGTCCGGCCTGCTGCAGGCACTGTTCCCGCGCTTCACGGCCAATCACCGCCTGAAAATCCCTGACCATCACCGGGTAAGGATGCGGACCGGCCACCGTGCCGATAATGTAAAACGTATCATCCACGTTGGTGACCCAATCCCGCATCGCTTCGTTAAGCGCGTCTTTCAGGGTTTTCGAGCCGGACACCACCGCGCGCACTTCGGCGCCCAGCAAGCGCATGCGGTAAACATTGATGGATTGACGCTTGATATCTTCAGCGCCCATATACACCACGCACTCCAGGCCCAAACGCGCCGCGACGGTTGCCGTCGCCACGCCGTGCTGACCGGCGCCGGTTTCCGCGATGATACGGGTCTTGCCCATGCGTTTGGCCAGCAGCGCCTGACCCACGGTGTTGTTGATTTTATGCGCGCCGGTGTGATTCAAATCTTCCCGCTTTAAAAAAATCCGGGCGCCGCCCAGTTTTTGCGTCCAGCGTTCCGCGAAATACAGCGGGGACGGACGGCCGACATAGTGCCGCAGGTCGTCATCCAGCTCTTTAAGGAACGCCGGATCCTTGAGATATTTTTCGTAGGCGGCCAGCAGTTCTTCCAGCGGCACCATCAGGGTTTCCGAGACAAACTTGCCCCCGTAGACACCGAAGTGCCCGCGGGCATCCGGTACACTGCCGATAATACGCTCTGCCGGTTTTGCCTGTTTGGTTTTAGACACTTTGTACACCTCGCATAAACGCCGCCATTTTTTCCAGGTCCTTAATGCCCTTGTCGGCTTCAACTCCGCCGCTGACATCCACGGCAAATGGCCGCACTTTGGTAATCGCCTGCCAGACGTTTTCCGGCGTCAGGCCACCGGCCAGAATAATCGGTTTGTTCAAACCCTTGGGTATGATCGACCAATCAAATACTTTTCCCGTGCCGCCCGGCGCCTTGGGATCATAGGTATCCAGCAGGATGCCGCGCGCGCTGGCGTACTGCTTGACTTGCGCGGCGATGTCGATGCCCTCGCGAATCTTGACCGCCTTGATATAGGGCTTGCCATAGGCGCTGCACTCGCTGGGCGGTTCATCCCCATGAAATTGCAACAGATCCAATGACACGCGGTGTAATACCGCCGCCACATCCTTCGGTGAAGGATCGACGAACAGGCCGACAATCGTGACAAAGGGGGGTATTTTCTGAATGATCGCGCGGGCGTCATCAATGCTTACCGCGCGCGGACTCTTGCCGTAAAACACCAGACCGATCGCATCAGCACCCAATTCCACCGCCTTGGCCGCGTCCTGCGCCCGGGTGATGCCGCAAATCTTAACGCGTGTTCGCATAGTGTGTATTTCCTAATCCCGACAGTGACCTGAAAACAAGGAAATCCAGTAGCTTACCAGATCATGTGCGTGTGGAGTACCCTTGGTAAATCATAATCCGGCGCATAATTTACCTCGACAAAGTAAAGACCATGCGGTGGCGCGGTAATTCCCGCCTGGCTGCGGTCGCGGGATTCCAGTACCTGGCGCGTCCAGTCCACGGGCTGCTCACCCGCGCCAATGGCCATCAGCACCCCGGCGATATTACGCACCATATGGTGCAAAAATGCATTGGCCTGGATATCAATGGTAATCATATCGTGCTGGCGCTTAATATCGATGTAATCCACCCGCCGCACGGGCGTTTTGGACTGGCAGCCCGCCGCCCGATAGGCGCTAAAATCATGTTCTCCCAGGAGAAACCGGGATGCCGCCGCCATGCGCTGCTCATCCAATGGCCGATATTCCCAAGCCACCCGGTAGGCCAAAAACGTCGGCCGGACCGGCCGGTTGAGTATCACATAGCGGTAGCGGCGTTGTTTGGCGGAAAACCGGGCGTGAAAATGCGCCTCCACGGGCCGAGCCCAGGTGACCGCCACATCTTTGGGTAAATTCGCATTACAGCCAAACACCCAGGAGCGTTCGGTGCGGTCGGCATCGGTGTCAAAATGCACCACCTGTCCCAGGGCGTGAACACCGGTGTCGGTGCGGCCGGCGCAAATCGTCCGTAACGGCTGGTCCGCCACTTTGGCTAGCGCCTCCTCCAGGACCGCCTGCACACTCAGGCCGTTATCCTGCATTTGCCAGCCCACATAATTGGTACCGTCATACTCGATACCCATTGCAATGCGCATTTACGAACCACCCCTGTTATGATGAAAATCGCGTATTCTACACCAGATAACGAACCAACAGTTTGAGCTATCCGCAATTTGTTGCAATGAAGGCAACCAGCGCTGGAGAATCCGATAGCTCATGAATTCAAAGTTCCGCTTCCCATTCAGATCGCTCATGGACTAATCTGGAAAATATTTTCAGATGGTAACTACTCACCCGTGGGCGGCGCCGGTGTCTCCCGCCGGGGGACGCCACAAGTACGTCCCTGTAGGTTGTTGTGGGCCATCCCTGGCCCACACCCTGCGGGCGCACTGCGTGCGACCGGATTCGCTCCCGGCGAATCCGTCGACTGCGGCCATCCCTGGCCGCAGACGCCCCCGG
>DATCIR010000169.1:0-9880 GCA_036507695.1 Gammaproteobacteria bacterium | reverse complement strand
GGTTGCAAAGTCATTTTTTTTATAATAGTAGTCTCCGAGCATTTCGTATGCCTGAGGGTTATCTGGATTATTTGCAATTGCCAAATTGTAGTATTTCAGTGCAGAATCCAATTTGTTAATATTTATAAAAGCGTTGCCAATGTTGCGGTATACGGCGACTATACTTGGGTCTATTTCGATAGCTTTTTCATAGTGTTGAATGGCGGCTGAATATTGCGCCCTATCGTAGTTTACATTACCAAGATTATTATACGCAGGTGCCGCGGTTTCCGGATATTGATAAACTACCTTCTTCCACAGGTACTCATCTGTTTTCCAATCGCCAACATATTTAAAAGTTGCAGCTGAAAAATAAATAAACATGCCTATAGTTGTAACACTGGCTATCAACAGATAGATTCGTTGGAATTTTAGTTTTTTGAAGACTTCGAAAATTACCACCCCAATCAATACATAGAATATGAACGTCGGCAAATATGCATAACGATCAGCCCGGGCAGCATGCGCAAGTTGTATAACCCCTAATGACGGAAGAATCATGATTGAATAAATTGTTATTGCAAAAACAAGCATCTCATTAATATTATTTCTGTATTTAAAGAGACAAAAACTCAGTGCTGCTAAGGCCGTAACTGGCAGTGCGCTGGCCCAGCTAACATTTATTGCCAAGGAGGGAAATGGATGGTAAGGGGACAAGATGTCTGGGTACAATATAGAGCCTAAATAGTAAAAATAGTTAATGCTTGAATTAACGACCCTAGACAACATTCCATATGTCTCTACATTTTGAATTTGACTGCTTTGTGTAATTATTGTAATAGCCGATACTGCGATCGAAAGGAAAATCAGTGCAATTTTGTTTTTCAGTAGATCTTGTATAATCCGCCATTTAGTTTGAGTCAAATTGACTGTCTTCAATACTAATATGTCCACTATGGACAGTACCACTGGTAGTGTAACTGCTATTGATTTTGACATTAATGAAAACGCGAACAAAATAAGGACAATATGGTTCCATGTAGTTTTTTTATTGCTATAAAATGAATATATGTAAGCCAGTAATGCGCTTAGAAAAAAGAACGTGCATAGCAAGTCTTTTCGGTCTGATACCCAAACGACAGATTCAACATGTTGTGGATGAATAGCAAAAATTAATCCGGCAATAATTCCTTGAGCCGCGCACCGAAAGTCTATAAGTGGCCCATTAAACCGGATTCCACTTTCATTAGATGTTTTCATCGTTCCCAGTAACGCAATCGTTAGTAAGAAAATAAGTAGGCTATTCAATAGGTGAATTGCAACATTTGTCCATTTAAATGCGGCCGGGGAGTCACCCCAAATCGCAAAGTTTATTGAATAGCTTAACCAGGTAATTGGGTGCCAGTTAGCGCTGTCAAATTTAGTAAACATTGAAATAACATTATCCACAGACAATGGCTTGATCATGTCATTATTGACAACGTAATCTTTATCGTCCCAATATAAAAAATTATGTTCGTTTATGCTTCCATATAACGCTATGGTAATGATGCAAAGAAAACTAAATACTGCAATTGTAATTGGGAGGCGTTTGTAAAACAGAGGCATAGGAAGCACCAGGTTGTTAGTCATTTAAAATCGCTTAGAATTTTTGAGTCCCAGCTTCGAAAACTTGTAGTCTACTGTGGTCTTGATGACACCGATGCCATATTTCAACGATCGAGCAAAACTTAGCGACGAAGAATTTTCCATATATTTGGTTGGGCAGGTGATCTCGCCAATTTCATGACCACGGTATATTATTTGTAACAACATTTGATTGTCGAAAATAAAGTCATCATCATTTGCCGATAAAGGTAGTTCTTTAAGAATAGTTTTGGAAAAGGCTCGATACCCGGTATGATATTCCGAAAGCTTGTAAGACAACATGATGTTTTGAAACGCTGTTAGTAATCGATTTGCTACATACTTATAAAATGGCATTCCGCCTTTCAATGCGCCTGTACCAAGAATGCGAGAGCCGAGTACACAGTCGTACACTCCTTCAGCAATTAACGATGCCATTGCTGTGCAAAGCTTAGGAGTGTACTGGTAGTCAGGATGTACCATGATGACTATGTCGGCGCCTAGATTTAGTGCGTATTGATAGCAAGTTTTCTGGTTACCCCCATAGCCTTTGTTTTTGTCATGCACAATGACGTGATTTATTCCAATCGAATGTGCAAGTTCGGCGGTATTATCTTTGCTGTGATCGTCAACCAGAACGACCTCATCGACGATGTCATGCGGGAGTTCGTCATAAGTTTGCTTCAGAGTCTTTGCCGCATTATAGGCGGGCATGACAACAACAATTTTTTTGCCATTAAGCATAATAGGAATTAAGTTTCGGTCCGTCCGACAGATTTACCCACGGAAACAAGCAACTTATGTTCCAGTTCCTTAAGTTGCTTTAAATCAAATTAAAACTCGCTATATTCATTGCGAATCACCCGCAAAAGTCGCGATTGTATTAAGCCGTTGTGAGAACAGAACATTCTCAATTGAATTGCTAGGCAGGGGATTTTCCAGCTTGAAATATCAGGCACGGACCGGTATCGGTTATTCCAGATAAAATGTATTCGGTTAGGGCAAACGGTGCCAGGACGCCAGCCAGCAAAAATTGCAAGGCGACCACGGTAGTGCCGGGTTTTTTATGAGTGGCTTTCAAAATGGTATAAAGAGCATTCGGTTTGCCAATAGCAAGCGAATTAATGGCACTTTGCACAAATCCATATACCCCTTGATCAAAACTGCGGGTGGCAAGCAGTGTCGCCGAAAAACCGGTGTTGTTTAACATACGCTGCAGCGATTGCCGGGTGAAATGGTAGGTATGCCGGGGTAAATCCAAATGGAACCAGTGTTTCCCAAATAGCCTGCTTTGCAAACTGCCGAAGTTGGGAACCGCCACTACCAGGGTACC
The DNA here is from genome assembly GCA_036507695.1 of Gammaproteobacteria bacterium. Taxonomy (GTDB): domain Bacteria; phylum Pseudomonadota; class Gammaproteobacteria; order SZUA-152; family SZUA-152; genus JAKEGK01. The sequence continues at coordinate 6,942 of DATCIR010000169.1, read as the reverse complement.
GCCTGGTTTTAGAATCTTTTGCACTTTCTTAAGTGTAGCGGCTGGATCGGTTAAATGTTCCAGCACATGCCAGATCACTACAATATCAAAGTGATTTTCTTGCAAAGGGATATCGAGGAAATCCTGTTTATAGACTGTAATGTTGTTCAACCCCGGATCATCCGGGAAGTCGGACCTTTCAACGCCAAAACACTGACAGCCGCGGCGATTAAATGCTTTTAGCAGGTTGGCTCGTCCGCAGCCGATATCCAGCACGCGTATTGACTCACCTTCGCCACCGCTTCTATTTCTTGCGGAATGCAGTATTTTGTCAGCAAGCCGTTTGTTGCTCCAGATGGTCCATGATTCGATGAACGGGTTAAACTTTTTATCCGCAGATCCATAGTAGTCAATTTCATAGTAAGCGCCCAGTTCATCTGCGTTGAGTACGGGTGAAGTGCGTGTCAGGCCACAGTGATCACATAGTTCCAGCGCAAATGGTTTTTCTCCAGTATCAAAATCGTAACCGTCAATCAACCGGGTAAACGATGATTGGCCGCAACTAACGCAAAGCCTGGCGGATTGTTTATTGCGGTGCATAGGGTTGAAGAGGGTCCGGCTGTTGGAATTAAGAAGCATCGATGTTAATCTACTCGCTAATTATTAGTCGAGACCAAGCTTTTTCAATCGGTATCGAAGCGCTCTGAAGGTCATGCCCAGCAGTTTTGCCGCCGCGGTTTTGTTGTGATTTGTTTGTACGAGGGCTTGCAGGATTGCTTCTCTTTCGATGCTGCCGAGCTGTGCTTCAAGCGAGATGCCATCACCCACGGCAATGCTGGTTTGCATAGGAATTTCCACTCGTTTTTCCTTTGGTAAACGCAGATCGTCTGCCCTTATTATGTCGTTTTCACAGAGCGCCAACGCGCGTTCCAGGATATTCTCCAGTTCGCGCACGTTTCCGGGAAAAGCATACTGTTGCAAAGCGCTTAGTGCTTCAACGCTCAGTACAGGATTACCCAACTCTGGACCTACGGTGAGGCGAGATAGTATCTGTTCCGTTAGCTGTTCGATGTCTTCAGCGCGTTCGCGCAAGGGCGGCACTGCCACTTCAATGACATTAATACGATAGAATAGGTCCTGGCGGAATTTGCTTTCCTCAACCAGCACTTCAAGATCCTTATGCGTGGCGCTTAGGATGCGCACGTCGATTGGGATTTCCTTGGCCGCACCCACTGGCCTAATCGCTTTTTCCTGGATGGCGCGCAGCAGTTTCACCTGCATATGCAAGGGCAGGTCGGCCACTTCATCGAAAAACAGGGTTCCCCCGTTCGCGGCCTGGAACAGTCCCTCCTTATCGGCTGTCGCGCCGGTAAAGCTGCCTTTCTTATGGCCAAAAAATTCACTTTCCATGAGTTCGCTGGGAATGGCGCCGCAGTTCACCGGTACAAACGCTTCATTGGCGCGGGGTCCCTTGGTATGAATAAGCCGGGCAACCAGTTCTTTTCCGGATCCTGATTCACCACTGATATAAACCGGCGCCTGGCTGCGGGCCACTTTGGCTATGGTGGCGCGGGTTTTTTTCATGGCCGGCGATTCCCCTAGCAACACATCCCGGGAGCGCCGGTCAATTGTCGGGGATGCCTGCGAAAATTTTAGGGCTGTACTTACCAGGTTGCGCAGTACTTGCAAGTCCACCGGTTTGGAAACAAAGTCAAATGCGCCCGCCTTGAGCGCCTTGATCGCCAGTTCCATGTTGCCGTGAGCGGTAATGACCGCCACGGGTACATCCGGATACTGCAGTTGCATGTGTTCAACCAGCTCAATGCCATTGCCATCCGGCAGTTTCATGTCGGTCAGGCACATATGGAACGGATAGTCTTTTAATACTGCTTTGGCGTCGGTGAGATTGGCCACCGCCTTGGTTTCAACGTTCATGCGCCCGAGCGTCAGCTCAAGCAATTCCCGGATGTCGGGTTCGTCATCAACGATTAATGTTAACGAGTTATCATTCATGGTGTTTAATGGGTAGTTGGATTACCGGAGAATTCGATACGAAAACAGCTGCCACCGGCCGGTATCGCTATATAACGGACTATCGCTTTATTCAACTCACACAGCTCGCGTGCAATATACAGGCCGAGTCCCGAGCCTTTGGAATCGGTGGTGAAGAATGGCTCAAATATATGCTGGGCGGTTTCCGAATCGATGCCGGGCCCGTGGTCAATGACGTCGAGAAACGCGCGCCGGTTTTCATCGAGCACGCCGCTGCGCAATTCGAGTTTCGGATTTTCTGGATAACCGGCGCTGAAGCGCAGGCCGTTGTGGCTGAGGTTCCAGATAATCTGATGCAGTTGCGTGGGATCGAAACGTACGGTGACGGCGCCAGGACCGCTGCGATAGACCACCACCTCCTCCGCGACCTGTTCACTCATCACGAATTCACTGACAAATTTCTTTAACCAGTCGTCAAGCATAATATTTTCCGGAGCCGTATTACCGCGGCGGCTTAACATCAGCACGTTTTCGATAATATTGTTGACGCGTTCCGTGTGCGTGTGAATGATTTCCGTCAAACGTTTGTCCGCCGGGTTGATATTAGGTGACTCCGATAATAACTGGTCCGCATGGCTGATGGCACCCAAAGGATTTCTGATTTCATGCGCAATACTGGCGGTTAGCCGTCCTAATGACGCCAGCTTTATTTGTTGCGCCTGTTGCCGCATGCGAACCGTGTCTTCCAAAAATATCAAGGTCGCTGAATTTTCCCCTGACCCGAAGGTTGTAAAACCTGGCAAAACGTCGACACCGGATCCGTTGGTGCGGAATATTTTTAGGTCTTCAGACGGGTTGAATTTCCATTTCTGCAGCTGTTGATAAAGCTCATCGGATATGGATTTTAATAATTTGTTGTTGGCGCTATCCAATATAGGTAAGCCCAGCATGTGCCAGGCCGACTGGTTCATTAACCGGATGCGGTCGTTTTTATCGACTACTACCACGCCGGACTGGAGCCGCTTAATAACGTGGTCGTTGAGTTGCGCCATATTGGCGAGATCCACGCCGCGCTGTTCAGCCAGTTTTTCCGTTTCACGGATGCGTTTGGACAGCACATACGACAATAACGCCGTCGCAAACACCGCGGCGCCGAGAAATCCGGCATGGGAATAATTTGGAGCGATGGTTTGGCTGATATGGGAGATTATCTGCTCGGTCAAAATCGCCAGGGCCGCCAATGCAGCAAACAGGCTGGCGCCCTTGCCGCTGGTCAGCATACTGTTGCCCGCGATGGCCACCACAATCAGCATGCCGAGCCCGGTTTCTATGCCGCCACTGGTGTGCATGATGATAGTCAACGCGGTTACATCGACCAGGGTGAGCAGCAGCACAATGGCTGCAAAGTTGGGCCAGCGCCGGTGGATTATGAAGCTGGAAAGTACGCTAATGGCAAGATAAAGATAAGCCGCGATGGCGAAGCCAACCGGATCCAGGCTGCCCAGCACCTGCAGGTTGTCTTCCATAAAGATAGATGTAACGAAGATCCCGGCGAGGATAATGCGGTACAGGTTCAGGAAGCTCAATGACTTCCAGATGCCGGGGTCAGCTTTGGCAACTGAGCTAAATACAATGGGATTGTCGGCTTTCAGCAGCATGGCGGTATTAAATCATTGCAAGCATAACGGTTCACCGGTGCGCTGGCCGTGACGGGTTGCGCAAAACGCGTATTCATTGTTTGAAATAGGATGTAGAATCAAAGAATTACTTCGCTAGCTGGCATTAACTGCTGGGAAATTTGCAATAATCAGGCCTATTGCCGGAAGCGCCGTAATGATTAAAACGCTAATAACCGGTTGGCAACTTGGCGTGAGCAGTGAGTTTTAATGCAGAAAATACAAGTAGTTACCAGTTCGATGCGGGTCACGGTGATTTTAGCACCAGTGTCGTGATTCCGGCATTGTACCGGGCCGGACGCAGAGTGCAGGAACCACCATTGGTGCTGGGCCACACTTGCAGGACCAGCAAGATCAAGGTAGCGGATAATAGGGCTGGTGATGCGCCAAAGGTAGTGGTTCGGCGTCGATTTGCCAGTCAGTCAGAAACTATTAACAAGACAATTCGGGTATCGAAAACGCCCGCAATTTTAATGATCCTTTTGCCTAAACCGATATGATTGTGTTTAACCATTGCGCTAAGATCATCGTATGTTAAACATAGTGGTTGCGTTGTCTGAAGAGGCCCGGCCCTTCATTCAATATTACCGGCTCAAACGCTTGCACCACCGGCATGCCTTTCCCGTTTATGGCAACGATAATATCCAGTTGATTGTTTCGGGTGTCGGCAATTTGCGGGCTGCCGTGGCAACCGGGTACCTGGCGGGTATTCGTGATAGCGGAAGAACCACGGCCTGGTTAAACGCGGGAATCGCGGGATGCAAAAGTCTGCCGGTAGGAGAAACCGTGTTAGCGCATAAAATTATCGATACAGTCAGCCGGCAAGTATTTTATCCTGCCATTTGTTTCGACCCGCCTTGCAAGACTGGCAACATAAGAACCGTTCCCATACCGGAAATTCAATACCCCTGTGACAATGTGTATGACATGGAAGCGGCGGGATTCTTTTCAGCCGCAATGCGTTTTGGCACCCTGGAACTGATCCATTGCCTTAAAATCGTTTCGGATAATGAAGCTTCGCCCATCCATAGAGTTTCCAGTTCCGGTGTCGTGCATTTGGTGGAACAGCAGATGGAAGTAATTGCCGCTATCGCCGCCGTTTTATTGGACATGGCCGCAGCCCTCGATAGGGATAGCAAGGGTGATGAAGAGATCGAATGGATCAGTTCCCGTTTTCATTGCACGGTTGCCCAGCAAGCGCAACTCAGGATGTTAATACAAAATTGGTTTGCCCTGACGGACGCATCACCGCTTGCGATGCTGGAGCTTGGCGCGTTAAAAAATACCGCGGCCGTCTTGAATGCGCTCAGAATCCAAATCAATGAGATTCCGGTGGCCTATTAAGCCATCCGCGTATGTATTCCGCTATTTATATTGAAAAGCAATTGTTATCCCATCCGCGCGTTGAGACGCTGTTGGCCCGTTTTAGTAATTTGCCTTTAATCACCATTGATCGTTATGGTGAGATATTTAACCGCAAGGCGCAAAATTTCCGCCTGCAAAAACGCGCGCCTGCCTTGATCATCGCCGGCAAACAGAAAAACCATGTTTTGCCCACACCGGAGCAATACGGTTTGGGCGGCAAGCATAATTATTACTTCTCACACCTGTTAAATTGCATTTATGATTGCCGTTACTGTTTTCTGCAAGGCATGTATCGCTCGGCGCATTACGTCTGGTTTGCGAATTACGAGGACTTTGCGCAGGCCGTCATGGAAAAAATCGAGCAACACCGCGGTGAGACCTGTTATTTTTATTCCGGCTATGACTGTGACAGTCTGGCGCTGGAACCTGTTACGCAGTTCGTCGATTATTTTTTGCCGTTGTTTTCCGGCCAATTAAATGCCGTTCTCGAATTGCGCACCAAGAGCACCCAGGTGCGAACGTTGTTGGATCGATCGCCGATGGAGAACTGTGTTGTGGCATTCAGTTTTACGCCGGAAAATATTGCGCGAAAGCTCGAACACAAAGTGCCTTCCAATCAGAAACGCCTGGAGGCAATGAAAAAACTGCAGCAACGCGGGTGGAAAGTCGGTTTACGCTTTGATCCTCTGATTTATGCCGATGATTACCGGGCCAATTATCAACGTTTGTTTGAAAGCGTGTTTTCACAGATACAGGCCGGCAGCCTGCATTCGGTCAGCCTGGGTGTTTTCCGGCTTCCCGAGCCGTATTATCGCACCATGCAGCGGCTTTATCCCGGAGAACAACTGTTCGCGGTAAAACTGGCAAATAGTAATGGCATGGTGTCGTATCAAGCGGAGATTGAAAAACGGCTGGTTGACGATTGCCAGTCATTATTATTAGAGCATATCCCGGAAAAAATTTATTATCCTTGTTTTATGCAATAATTTTGTGAAATAGTTTTATGGAATGGTTTTATGAATCAGTTTTGCGGAATACACCCCTATGAGTAAACCAACCATTATTATTACCGGTTCCAGTTCCGGCATCGGGCGCGCGATAACCCTGCGGTTGCTGGAAAGTAATTATCAGGTGATCGGCATTGCGCGCTACCGGCAACAGGAGCCTATCCGGCATGATCGCTTTATTGCTCTACCGCTGGATTTGGCCGAGGTTGACACGTTGCCGGAAAAACTCAACGCGCTGGTAAAACAATATCCGGATGTACAGGGCATTGTGTTTGCCGCCGGCCGCGGACAGTTTGGCTCCCTGGAAGAATTTTCCTATGCGCAAATCAAGGCGCTGACAGAATTAAATTTTATAAGCCACGCTTATCTGGCAAAAGCCTATTTACCCTTGTTTAAAAAACGGGGTAGCGGGCACTTGATATTTATTGGTTCGGAAGCGGCGTTAAAAGGCAGCCGCAAGGGCGCCATTTATTGTGCGACCAAGTTTGCCTTGCGGGGTTTGGCCCAGGCGCTGCGGGATGAGTGTTCCAAAAGTAATGTGCGTGTCACCTTGGTGAACCCGGGCATGGTGGATACGGCGTTCTATGATGCGCTTGATTTTCAACCGGGCAAGGAACCGGAGAATTATCTGGTGCCGGAGGATGTCGCGCTCACAATAGATTACATATTGAGCACGCGTACGGTGCTGAACGTCGATGAAATAAACCTCTCACCCTTGAAAAATGTGGTGCAGTCCAGAAAAAAAATAGAATAATCAATGAAGTAGCAAGTTTTTAAGCTTCTTTTAATGACACCAATACCGCAATTACTACTTCAAAATTGTCGCTGCGGTTACCTGGACTTAACACCCGAGAAAACCGGACGCTATCGGCTGTCGGTTATACAAATTCTCCGCTGACTTACGTTATTTAACCTTGCAAGCC
>DATCIR010000168.1:0-9448 GCA_036507695.1 Gammaproteobacteria bacterium | reverse complement strand
TAATCCCCGGGTGGATGCCATGCCCCAGGTTGAACACATGGCCTTCGCCTGTGCCGAAACTGGCCAGCACGGCCGCCACTTCCTCACGGATTCGTTGGGGCGAAGCGTACAGGATGCAGGGATCCATGTTGCCTTGCAGGGCGACCTTATCGCCCACCCGCCGGCGTGCATCGCCGATATCGATCGTCCAGTCCACGCCCACGGCGTTGCATTTGCTCAAGGCCATATCTTCCAGCCAGGCGCCGCCGCCTTTGGTAAACAATATCGAAGGCACTGGCCGGCCTTGGTTTTCCTTAATCAAGCCGTCGACGATTTGTGTCATGTATTGCAGGGAAAATTCGCGGTAATCACGCGGCGTTAATGCGCCGCCCCAGGTATCAAACACCATGACCGCCTGCGCGCCGGCCTTGATCTGGGCGTTCAGGTATTCGGTAACGGTTTGCGCCAGTACGTCCAGCAGCTTATGCATCAAGTCCGGTTGATCGAACATCATGCCTTTGACTTTGGAAAATTCCTTGCTGGATTCGCCTTCCACCATATACGTGGCCAGGGTCCAGGGACTGCCGGAAAAACCGATCAAGGGCACGCGGCCGTTGAGTTCCTTGCGAATCAGGCTGACGGCGTCAACCACGTATTTAAGTTCCGCGTGAGGGTCGATAACGCCCAGCGCGGCGATATCCGCGGCGGTGCGCACCGGTTTGTCAAAGGTGGGGCCTTCGCCCGTGGTAAAGCGCAAACCCAGGCCCATGGCATCGGGAATGGTCAGGATGTCGGAGAACAGAATGGCCGCGTCCAGCGCGTAACGATCCAAGGGTTGTAGCGTGACTTCGCAGGCCAATTCCGGCGTTTGACACAGGTTCATAAAACTGCCGGCTTTTTCCCGGGTGGCCCGGTATTCGGGGAGATAGCGTCCCGCCTGGCGCATCATCCAAACCGGGGTGACGTCAACCGGTTTGCGCAGTAACGCCTGCAGGAACCGATCGTTTTTCAGTTCCGCCATTTTTAGTTCAGCCTTGTTCTGTTCAGCCTTGTTTTGTTCAGCCATAGTACTTCCTATAAAATTATCAGCCGTTGAATAAATTGTTGTAATTGTCGATGGATAACCACTACAGAGTGCGGGAAAACCAGGCTGCGCCATTTTCCATCCAGATATTATGCCTGGATGGCGGGGCGCTGCGGAGTCATTGCTTAAATATTAATTCAGCAATATGCCCAATCAATTCGATAACCCATTGTTTTTACGGAAATTACGTACAGGGCGCCTATTATATAGGTTTTACGGAAAATCGGTAGTAGCCGGTCAACTTTATTGGTTTTTTGGCCGGATGGGCGCTTTTAGCAGAGGACCTTCTACCACTCGGCGGTGACCCGGCGGGTAAAGAACTGCCGGTTCTCGCGGGAAATATAGGACGGATAATAACAATAATGCGGGTGGCTGGGCAGGTCGATTAAGTGGATATTCAGAAATACGCAACGCTCGGCATTCGCCTGCAATTCCACCACGGGTGCTGAAATGGAATCAATCAAGGTTCCCTGCGAGTACCGGTAACGGTTAATCGTCTGGCAATTCAGTTTGGTGATGCCACTGCAAGCGCTGATGGCGTTGTTGATTTCAGTGTATCGGCCGACGGTAAGCTCACCATCAAGGACATAAATGATGCCAACGGGTCCATCATAGCTATGTAAGGGCGTAGACTGTTCGCCGTACACGGTCACTAATTCCGCTTCCATCACGCTATCAAACGCAAAACGCTGACGGTGCCAGAGGTGATCATAACGGGATCGGGATTTCGCCTTTTGCAACTGCCTGCGGAATTCTGGCAGTTGTTTTATGGAATCTAACAGTTGATGGGTCTGAATCGCCACGACGCGGGGGTAGTCGAGTTCCTCGCTGGCCGTATTGAAATAGTCCTGTAAACAGGTTCTTAGCTGTTGCCAGAGACGAGTAATATCAGCTGGCGAATAACCGATCACACCCGCCGCATCCGGCGCACTGAACAGAGCGTCCATTGGCGAGGGCTCACCCTGGTCTAGGTCCCTGCGCGTGCTATTACCGCCGTCACTGCCAAATACCAGTTGTTTCATAATCGGTCACCTATTTCTGTTAGTCCATTACCAAAGCACTGACACGGCTGCGGGCGTGTAAGTTTAGTCCAAGAGCGGGCGTAAAGCGGGCGTGAATGGTTGTTAAATGTTTTGGTAATAATACATAGCCGCCAAACGCCAGTTGTGGTTTTATAAGCCAATCGATTAGCATGATTTGTCCTGCGGTTTCCAAACTAAACCCCACCGCCTATCACGGTGTCACAAAGGTCGACAGCAAATGGACGACAACACTCTTTTACTACGCTACATCAATGGTGATGATGCGGCATTGACCTGGATCGTGAAACGCTACCAAAAGGACATTTACCGCTTTGTTTACCGGCAGGTGGGCAATGAGGCGGATGCCGCCGATGTGACCCAGAAGGTGTTTGTCAATTTGTTTCTTAAAGCCAAACAGTTTGAAGCGAAATCCAGTTTCAAAACCTGGCTTTATCAAATAGCCATTAACCAGTGTAAAAACCAGTTTCGCTCCAATGACCGGCGCAAGGAGCAAGGGATTGACGAAAATGCCGAAGAATTTATTTTTGAAGAAAATAAACTGGATGATGTTTATATCATGGAAAAGCGCCGGATATTGCGGGACGCGATTAACAGCCTGCCGGCGAGACAGCGATTAACCATGCAGCTGCGCGTCTACCAGGAATGCAGTTTTGCGGAAATCGCCGAGATCATGGCGAGTTCCATTGGCACCGTTAAAGCGAGTTATCATCAGGCTGTTATGTCGTTAACGAAATCCTTAAAAGAGGACGCTTATGAACCCGCTCAGATGTGACGAAGTAAAAAATTCCCTGGTGGAATATCTTGAGTTCGAGTTGCCGTTAACCGATCGCGAACAATTCCACGCACACTTGGCGCGGTGCGCCCAATGCCGCGCGGTGCATGATGAACTGCAGCAGGTGTTGACCGAGGCGAAAAGCATTGACGTGGTTTATCCCCCACATGCTTATTGGCAAGCGCTTGCTGAAAACGTGCTGCAAGAGGTTAAACGCCTGCAATCAACAACCGCTCAGCTACCCGATGATGTAGCGCCGGACGGCAAGGCGGGGGTCAACCCCGATAGCGCTGCTGTTGGGTATGATGAAAAAGTCATTGCGTTTTCCCGGATTAAGGATCGCAAGAGCAAACCGAGGGCAATCCGCCTTGATACACCGGCCACCGGGAATAGCGCGCCGGTTTCCCCGGAGCAGGACAAGCAAGCAAAGGCCAACCGTTGGCCCAGGATCGCCCTGCCGATCGCCGCAGCGGTGCTTATCGGAATAGCGGCGACGCTTTCCTTGTTAGAGCGTGAGATTGCCGTGCCGGATACTATTGGTTTCCAGGCGCAGATTCACTCGGGCCAATCCCTGGCGGACTTGGTGGGCAAAGTCGCGCCGTTACCTCACCCCTCCAACCAGTTTGGATTCGCACGGCAACAGGCATTGCTTAACGAGTTCGCTGTTGGCTCGATGTTTTCCGAAGCCAAGGCGTATGCAAGTTCCGGTAAGCTGATAGAGCTGAAATCCTATTTGGCCTTGATCAAAGCCGCTTTGTCGAACGAACCCGATCCGCAACACAATATTATTGATGCGCTCAGCCGCTTGCAACAGCGATTGGAATCGCCGGATGACTTGGCCAGGGCGAATCAGGAACTAACGCGGTTACTGAACGAATATGCGGCTGCCATCAAAAGGCAGGATAGTCAACGCTATACCATGGTCAGGGCGGGCGCCTGGCTGTTTGACTATGCTTTGGCGGTGCTCGCGCAGGATGATGCCAGCGTTAGGCAATTCAACCAGCTGGCGCAATTAACAATGGATTTACAAACAATCGGTGTACCGCCGGGTGTGATCAAGTCGCTTAACAAAATCCAAGCTATTGCGAATCAGCCATCATTGACGCCAAGGGAGTATCAACTGCTGCTGGGTGAAATTGAAAATATCCGCAGCCTGTTGGGATAAACGTGAAACTTAAACGAGCTCAAGCATTCATGGAAACGCCGCTGGCGAATAAAACAAGCGCGCATCGCCATTGCAAATTACTGGCCGCCGCGCTGGGGTGCATGGCTATCCTGTATGCCGGCATGCTCGCCGCGTTGCCCAATCCCCAGGAGCGGATTGACTATTGGCAGCAGAATTTTAGTGAGCTGACTGCGGATGATGACCCGCGTGTGGCGGGTGCGCAGCATATTTTCGGGCGCATATTGCAGGCCGCCGGTACCCGCTATGGTGTTACGCCGCGCCTGCACATCATCAAGGAAAACCCGTTTAACGTGGTGCTGCCCATTTCCATACCCGACGGCTGGATTATTCTTTCCAAGCAAGTCATGGATATGTGCTACGAGAACCAGGAGCAGGGTGACGACCGCCTGGCGTTCGTGCTCGCCCATGAGATCGCGCACTTGCTCGATGATGATTTCTGGCATATGAATTTTTTCAGCGCCCTGAGTTTATTGAAAGAAAGCCGTAACCTGGAACAACAAAAGGTGGTGCACGAAATCCAGGGTATCTTTGCCCCCGACGCCAAGGTTAAAGCCAAGGAACTGCGCGCTGACGAACGGGGGATACTGTTTTCCGCCATGGCCGGCTATGACCCGTTTGCCATTGTCAATGAGCAAGCGGATCAGCAAGGAAGCTTTTTTCACCAATGGTACCGGTTGCTGAACATTGAGACCTATGTTCAACCGGACTCGTCCTTTACGCATCCGACATCATCACAGCGTTCCACCGCGGTACTGGCGCGGCTCAAACAGGTGAGTGAGCAAGCGGATCTGTTCAAAATGGGGTTGATCCTGTATCAAACCGGCAAGTTTGAACTAGCCGCCAAGGCTTTTGGCGAATTTCTGCGATACTTCCCCAGCCGTGAGGTTTACCATAACCTTGCGGCGGCGCAGCATCAAATTGCCTTGAACTTTTATCACGCGGATCCGGAACAGACTAAACAACGCTTACTGCCCTTTTATTTGCCGGTTATGGCCGACCCCTATACGCGCGCGGCATTTGGTGTGACGCGGGGTAATCAAAAAGACCGGCAGGCGTTTGCCACGCATATGGAACTGGCGATCAAAAACTACAAGCTGGCGATCGAGCAGGATGCCAATTACTTGTTGGCCCATCAGAACCTGGCCAGCGCTTATCTGGTGAATAATGAACCTTACAAGGCGATCGCTGCCCTGCAGGACATCGTAACGCGCACCCCGCCAAACGCCATGCTGAATAATATTCTGGGCGTGGGTTTTTATTTAACGGATAATGTGGATAAAGCCGCAACCCTGTTGAATAAGGCGATTGTTATTGATGAAGGTTTTGCACCGGCTTACTACAACCTGGGAAAAATAGCGTTTTTGCAGGGTGACAAAACAAAAGCGAATGCATACTGGAAAAAGTTCATGGCCGCCGCTCCCGAACATCGCTGGTCGCAGCACCTGGCCGCGAATTTTAATCTTCCTGTGGCGGTGAGTCCGAAGCCGGAAGTAATGGATGCGATATCCAAACAGCCGGTATCCAAACAACTAGAAGCGTTGGCGGGGGTGAAAATCGGCCTTTACCTGGACGAACTGCCGGTATCCTTGGGTAAGCCGCGTGTTAAGAAGTTTATCCTCAGCGACTCTGAACATGTGCTAATGGAATACCCCAATGGCATCAGCATTGTCGCGGAAGGCGGCGAGGTTAGAATCATAACCGCTAATGAAAAATACCGTGCGGCGCGGGCGCGCGGCGAGAATAGCAGTGTGCATATCGGCAGTTCCCGGAATCATGTGATTTCCAATTACGGCTTGCCGGCGCTGCAACTGGATTCTACCAGTGGTAAGAATTTGTTGTATCCGCAGGAGGGTGTATCTTTTCAACTGACAGACGGCAAGGTTGTCTCCTGGTCAATATACTAACTAAAAGGTTAATAACAAGGCGTGTCAATTATGCTATCTCAAGGCAACAAAATTATTATCATCGCTGTGCTCTATGTGTTAGCGAATGGGGCAAACCCCGCATTTGCCGCGATTGGAAAATCCAGCTCAGGCACGCTGGAGAAAGATTCCCCGTCACTGCAGCAGGGCGATTATTATTTTGAACGGGGTTTTTACGCGCAAGCCATCCAGGTTTGGCGCGAGCAATACAAACAACACCGTGACGCGCAGGAGCTTTACGGCCAGGTGTCCATGCTGTATAAAATCGCCACGGCGCAACGCATGTTGGGCCACCATGACCGGGCGATTCAGGGGCTGGAAGTTGCCGGCAAATTGGTAAGCCTGACCGACGATGCCAACTTCAGCCTGATGATCCGGGCCAATCTCGGTGGCGCCTACCTCTATACGGGTCAGTACGACCTGGCAAAACCCTTGTTAGTGGATGCGCTTTACACGGCGGAAAAAACCGGTCACCAACGGTTAAGCGCGTTAATCCAAAATGACCTGGGAAATTACTTTGTCTTTACCGGGCAACCGGAAAAGGGATTTGACGCATTTTACGAAAGCGCCAACATCGCCAAAGCCATTGATGATCATTATCTGGTGCTGCAGGCGCTTACTAACGCCATACTATTGGCATCTGATCAAAACTTGCTGGATCAGGCTTTGTCCGATTTTGAAGCATCCTTTATCTTTATCGGGCAAATGGCGCCATCCTATCAGAAAGCGGTTAGCATCGAGAAAATTGCTTCCGCTATTTATCGCATGCTGGAAAAATATGGAACCGCGGATGTTTCATTAGTTGTGAAAATGGTCAATGAACTTACCGAACAAGCGCTGTTTGCGCAACGACTGGATAATGACTGGCTGGCGGCAAAACTGCTAATGTCGCAAGCGAACTTTTATGAATTCGCCGGCCAGTATGGCGACGCTTTGACACTGGCCAAAAAGGCCATCTTCCATTCCCAGCTGATCAATGACAATAACTTGACCTACCGCCTGGAGTGGCAGGTGGCGCGCATCAACGACATTTTGAAAAATGAAGCGGAAGCCGTCACGTTTTACCGTAGGGCCATCGAGACCCTGCATCCCATTCGCCACTTGTTATATGACGATCCACTACAGACCGTGTCCTATGAAAAAGAACAGGGCAATGTCTATTTGCAGTTTGCCGATTTGCTATTGCGCCGCGCGCACCAAAGCAACATCCCTGGTGCGGCACAGGAATTATTGTTTGAAGCCCGTAATGTGCTGGAACGGCAAAAAGTAGGCGAATTACAGGACTATTTCAAGAATCAATGCGCGATCGAAAACCAGGCGAAGACCGTTAGTATCGAGGATGCGATTGATGAAGCAACGGCGGTGATTTATCCCGTGTTGTTGCCGGATCGCACGGAGCTGCTGGTAAGTTACAAAACCGGCATCAAGCAATACGTGGTTGCCAAACCGCAGGATTTCGTCACGGATCAGATCAGGAACTTGCGCCTAAAATTGGAAAAACACAGTACGCGGGATTATTTAATCTATGCCAATGAGTTGTATCAGGTGTTGATTGCGCCGCTTGAAAAAGACTTAGCGGCACAGCAGGTGAAAACGCTGGTCTTTGTGCCGGGGCAATCCTTACGCACTATTCCCATATCGGTGTTGCACGATGGCTCCGCGTTTCTGATTGACAAGTACGCCGTGGCGACGATACCCGGATTAACCTTGACTGACCCAAGACCGCTAACGCGCAAAAATATGAAAGTGTTGTTAAGCGGTGTGTCGGAACCGGTGCAGGGTTATCCGCCGCTGGACTATGTGCCGGTGGAACTGGAGCAAATCCGGAATTTATACGGCGCCACACTGTTATTGAACCAGAACTTTGATAAAACCAGCGTCACCAACGAACTCCAGCAAACGAATTACAGTGTCGCGCATTTCGCGTCCCATGCCGAGTTTTCCGGGGACGTGGGCAAGTCGTTTATCCTGACCTTTGATGATCGTTTATCGGTGAATCAACTCGGCCAGACCATATCCATCGGGCAGTCCAAAAATAAACCCATTGAGCTGTTAACCCTGAGCGCGTGTAACACCGCCGCGGGGGACGACCGCGCGGCTTTAGGATTGGCAGGCATCGCCGTGCAATCAGGCGCCAGAAGCGCGCTGGCGTCGTTGTGGGCTATTAATGACAAGGCGTCATCCATGCTGGTAACCGAGTTCTACCGGCAATTACAGGATGAGCACGTCACCAAGGCCGAAGCATTGCAACGCGCCCAACAAATGCTGTTGCAGGATGTACGCTACCGCCATCCCGGTTATTGGTCTTCGTTTCTGCTGATTGGTAATTGGTTGTGATTCGGTTGTCCTGACTATTCATTGCTGTCTCATTGCTGTCGTTCACTAAACCTGGTACCGGTTTGCGGTGTCGCTAAGTATAGATGCCAATAAAAACCTGTACAAGGAGGCTGCGTATGTATGCCGAGACATCGATAGCGACAACCGCAATACACTCTGGTAATTCAATCAGCGGTACTTCATTCAGCGGCACTTCAGTCAGCGGCACTTTAGTCAGCCCGGAAAACAGCATACAAGCGCTTGTTGAGCAGACACTAAGTCCGGATCCCATTCAACGTTACTACGCGGCCAAAACGATGGCGCGCCTCGGTCAGGCGGATTGCGCATTGGTGCCTGCACTGCACCATTTATTGCAGGACCAGGAGTTCAATGTGCGTTTGGCCGCCTGCGACGCGTTGAGCGTGATGGGCAGCGGCGCCATACTCGCGGTGACCGGGTTATGTCAGTTGCTGAAAGACAAAACCATAGGCGTGCGCCAAAGCGCTGCGCACGCCTTGCATGCGTTATCCCCGTTACCCCGGTCAACCCATGAATCCCTCGCTATGGCGCTCACCGATTGTAACCCCAAGGTTCGGGAACACGCGGCGGCGGCACTGGCGTTGAGCCAGTCCAACGACCTGCACGCCGCCGCCTAGCACACTGCCTTTTTTAACCAGGCCGACGCGGTGCGCTGGTGCGCCGCCGCGGCGCTCAGTGAAATGGGCAACGAAGCCAAGCTTGCTATTCCTGCACTGGTTACTATTTGTTTGGAAGACGTGGATGTCGTCAGGGCAGTGGCAATGGATGCCATTAACCGTATCGCGCCAAACCTGGAAATTTATCCGCTACAGAAGATATATGCGAACAAACGCAACGATTCAACAGAGCGTAAAGTTCCATATGCAAGTATTGACGCGTTGGTGGTAGCTCAATAAGGTTTATTTGTTATAGGGTGGGCAATGCCCACCCTTTGTTGCGTGCAATTTTGTTATTGGCCTCTTCTTGGTTCAGGTAACGTTTCTAGCCCAAACTTCGCGCACATTGTTTTTATATCTGGAAATTTATTCATTAAGTCGATGTAGGCTTGATTACTGCCAGCTTGATTTCGAATTTCAGCACATGCTTTTAATGCACTTCCACCAGGTT
>DATCIR010000167.1:0-9080 GCA_036507695.1 Gammaproteobacteria bacterium | reverse complement strand
TGGATAACCGCCGGGGCTTTCAATGCTGCAAATTTTTCTGCTATTTCAGTTACAGCAATGACCACCGAAACTCGCTTACCCTGCCGCTGATTTTATCCGGCAGCCTGCTGTGCGCTTCAGTCCAGGCGGAAATCACACCGACCCTGGAAACGTATGTGCATTATAACGACAACGTCTCGCTAGATCCGCCGGGGCTGGAAAAATATTCCATCATCACCGAACTGAAACCCGGAATATTGATCGAGCTGGACGGCCGGCGTCTGGACGCGCGGATTGACTACGATGTGCAGTTTCTGAATTTCGCCGGCGACGTGGACGACACGAAAACTTACCAGCAATTATTCGCGGATACGACTACGACGTTGGCGCCCGAGCTGTTTTATTTGGATGCCCGCGCCACTTACTCGCAACAGTTTATTGATCCCCTGGGGACGGTCTCCCTGGATAATTTGTCACTTACCGACAATATTGCGGACGTATCGACCTACACCATTAGTCCCTATATACGCCAGCGCTACGGTGTTTTTGCTACGGGGGATTATCGAATCGGTTATGAAAATCTTACTTATCATGGCACAGAGACTATTTCACAATCAGACACAGCGATTAAGACCGCAAGTGTATTAATCGAAAGCGGCCCCCGCTTTGATGACTTTAGATGGAATCTTTCCTACAGCTACCGCAACGTCCAACCGGACAACGAACTGGATACCACCTTCCAGCGATCCTTGTTAAGCCTCAGTTATCGTGTCAGGCCAAAATTACGCGTGATTGGCGAGATCGGCTATGAAGACAATGTCTACGAGCGCGTGGACACCTCGGAAATCCCATCCGGTGAATACTGGGCGGCGGGATTCGGCTGGAATCCCAGCATAAGAACGTCCATGGAAGTGAAGGTGGGCGAGCGTTTTTTTGGCAACACCGGCTCATTTCTGTTTACCCATCGGACGCGCCGGACCACGTGGCGTATTGAATACCTGGAAGATATCGTGACGACTGCCCAGCTACAGGTGGACCACGAGAATGACCCATTACCCCTGCCTAATCCAATATATTCGCAAACCGTGGAAGTTATTTTTCTGGAGCGTTTTGCTTTGACGTTTACGGGCACTACCGCAAAGACGGAAACCTCATTCAGAATGTACAATGATTTCCGCACTTACCAGGAAGACGGCGGGGAAGAAGAGGTTATGGGCGCCACATTGGACTGGCGTTGGCGTATATTCACCCGGACCAGTGTATTATTTAATGCGGAATGGTATCGGCAGGAACCGCGTGCTACTGAGATTGTCGACAAGACATCCCAAGCTGAACTTAGCATCGAACGCTTGATTCGCCCGGCCCTTACCGGAGTGATTGCTTACGGCTGGCTGAAGAGAGACTCCACTGAACCAACATCCGAATATGATAGAAATCTCCTAAGCATAGGCATCCGGGCGGCATTCTAAACGCTTACAATTACAAGCAGTGCAATTACAGACAGTACAATTACAAACAGTACAATGGCAAGAAGATGACGAAAAATCCGGTTACCAACGCATTAACAGTCGATGTTGAAGACTACTTTCAGGTGTCCGCGTTTGCAGCGAATGTCAAACGCACCGACTGGGATGCCCATGAATCGCGCGTTGAAGCCAATACCCGCAGGCTCTTAGCCTTATTTGAGCAGTTCGATTATAAGGCGACGTTTTTTACCTTGGGTTGGGTAGCGGAGCGCTGTCCGCACATCGTCAAAGCCATCCATGAACAAGGCCATGAAGTCGCCTGCCACGGTTACAGCCATCAACTCATCTATAACCAGACGCCGGAAGAATTCGCCGCCGAGACGGTGAAAGCCAAAAAAATCCTGGAAGACATAATCCAGGAACCAGTTCTCGGTTACCGGGCGGCAAGTTATTCCATTACCCAGAAATCCCTGTGGGCGCTCGATATTCTCGCCGAGTGCGGATTCACCTATGATTCCAGTATTTTTCCCGTGCGCCACGACCGCTACGGCATCCCGGGCGCGGAAGACAAGCCGCATCATTTAACCACCCCGTCCGGTCATACCCTGGTTGAGTTTCCCATTTCCACCAAGTCTTATTTCGGGTATCGCTTGCCGGTCGGCGGCGGCGGTTATTTCCGGATTTATCCGTATGCGTTCAGCCGCATGGCGTTAAACAGTATTAACAAGGATCTGCGCCAGCCATTTATTTTTTATTTACACCCCTGGGAAGTCGATCCGGATCAACCGCGCATTGAATCCAGCTGGCTGTCGACGTTCCGGCATTACAATAATCTTGGCAAATGCGAGCAGCGTTTGACACGGTTGTTAACCGATTTTCGATTTTCAACCGTCAAGCAGGTGTTGTCCGATCTGCAATTACTGGGAACCGGAAAAATGCGCAACGCTAAAACCCCGGACAACAATTCGGGCGTTGCCGTGGCGTAACGGAAATAAAGCAGATTAGACCATCATGTGCGGCATAGCAGGCATATTCAATTTAAGCAGTGCTGAACCGGTCAGGGAACCACTGCTGCAGCAGATGATTACCCGGCTCAATCACCGCGGTCCGGATGGCACGGGCTTTTATACGGATAATCATGTGGGCCTGGCGCACGCGCGCTTGAGCATTATTGACCTGGAAGGCGGCAAACAGCCAATTCACAACGAAGACAAAACCATCTGGGTGATCTTTAACGGCGAAATTTTCAATTACATTGAATTGCGCGAGGAATTGGAACGGCGCGGACACCGGTTTTACACCCATAGCGATACTGAAGTCATCGTGCATGCCTATGAAGAGTATGGTGATGATTTTGCCCAGCAATTTAATGGCCAGTTTGCGATTGCGCTGTGGGATAGCAATAAAAAGCGCCTGGTGCTGTTGCGCGACCGCGTTGGTATCGCGCCTCTCTTTTATACCCAACAGAACGGCCGCCTGCTGTTTGCTTCGGAGGTGAAAGCCATATTACCCGCGCTTGCGCATTCTCCCACATTGAACGCCCAGGCGTTGGACCAGCTCATGACCTTCTGGTCACCCGTCAGTCCGGAAACCCTGTTCAAGAATGTCTATGAAGTTTCACCGGGATTTATGCTCATCGTGGAGCATGGTGAAATGACAAGCCGGCGTTACTGGGACTGGCAGTTTCCGGTTAGCCAGGACGAATATTTTAGCGCCAGCGAGCAGCAGCTTGCCGATGAATTGCATGATTTACTCATCAGCGCCACCCAGATCCGCTTGCGGTCCGACGTGCCGGTGGGGGCGTATTTATCCGGCGGCCTGGATTCCTCAGTGCTGGTGTCGTTGATCCATCATTACGGCAATGTGCCATTGCGTACTTTTTCGATCCGTTTCGAAGAAGGCGAATTCGACGAAGGCAATTATCAGAACGAATTGATTCAGCATCTGGGCGCGGATCATAGCCGGGTGCACTGCGCCAACCAGGACATTGGCAATGCTTTTCAAAAAACCATCTGGCATACCGAATCAACGGTAATGAGAACCGCGCCGGTCCCTATGGGTATTCTTTCGGGACATGTACGCAGCCAGAATTATAAAGTGGTGTTAACCGGCGAAGGCGCCGATGAAGTGCTGGGCGGTTACGACTTGTTTAAAGAAGCCAAGATCCGCCAGTTCTGGGCCAAATATCCCGATTCGGAGTTCCGGCCATTGTTATTGAAAAAGCTTTATCCTTATCTCGATCTGTCCAAGGGCCGGGGCATGACTTACATCAAGAGCTTTTTTGGTGCAGGACTGGATCAGGCGGATGCCGCCTGGTTTTCCCATATACCGCGCTGGAATACCACGGCAAAATGTAAAGAATTTTTTGCCGAGTCACTGAAAGCGCAGCTCGGCGACGATGCCATCGAGACAATCGCGAAAAGCCTGCCGCGCGCATTAACCCGCTGGCACCCCTTCAATCGTGCGCAGTATCTGGAAGCCAAATCCCTGATGGGCGGATACCTGTTGTGTTCCCAGGGGGACCGCATGCTGTTGTCCAACTCGGTTGAAGGCCGGTTTCCCTTTCTGGATCATCGCGTTATCGAATTCGCAAACCGCGTGCATCCCAAGCTGAAAATGAAGGTACTCAATGAAAAATACCTGCTGAAAAAAGCCATGGGGAAATATCTGCCGCCAAGCATCGTGAACCGTTATAAACAACCATACCGGGCGCCGGACATTCCCGCGTTTTTCATGGACAATAAACCGCTTGAATATGTGAGTGAGTTATTGGGAGAATCCGCGTTACGGGACAGCGGTTATTTTGACGCGGCGAAAGTACCGCGCCTGCTGAAAAAAATCGAGCAAGGGCGGGCGATCGGTTACAAGGATAATATGGCGCTGGTGGGAATTCTCTCGACCCAAATCTGGCACAACCATTTTATTAAAAACTTTAACAAAAATTTCAAGAGCGGCGGTTGAAGTAAACCAATAACGCATCTAAAAAATATAACATTTAAGACAGTTAAGTAAGTAAAGAAGGCAAAAAATCTCAGGAGTAAACGATGTCTATTGAACAAAAAGTTAGGGATTATATTCTCGACAATTACTTATTCACCGATGACCAATCGGCCTTGTCCAATGAGGATTCCTTTCTCAATAAGGGTATTATTGACTCGACCGGTATTATGGAAGTGATCTTTTTCCTCGAAGAACAGTTTGGCATCCAGGTGCAGGACGAGGAAATGGTGCCCGAGAATCTCGACTCGGTGAAGAACATTACTTCCTATATTCAACGCAAGCAGGCCGCCGGTTAATATGAAGCTTGATGCGGCAAAACTGGCAGCGCGCCCGCAGCGCCTGCTGCGGGACGGCATGATCGCGGCGGTGGCGCGCCATCCGGATAAAGTGGCGCTGGTTATTGAAGGCAAGTCTTACACCTATGCCGAGTTGCTCGACGCAGCATCCCGGCTGGCGCAGGCGCTGATTCAGCGCGGGGTGAAAAAAGGCGATCGCGTTGCCATCTACATGGACAACACCTGGCCCTGTGTGGTCTCGATCTATGCCACATTGCTGGCTGGCGCGGTGTTCCTGGTGATTAATCCGCAAACCAAGGCCGACAAGCTGGAATTTATATTGGATGACAGCGACGCCATACTATTATTAACCGATGTACATTTGGCCACTGTGTTCTCGGACGCGGTAAAAGCCAACACCAAACTAAACGGCATAATTTCCTCCGGCGATCTCAGTCAAGCAGCATTACAGCTGTCCATGTCAGTCGAGGCGTTTGATGCGGTGATTGAGCAAAGCGAATCCCTGGCGGAGCCGGTTAACATTATTCCCAACGATCTGGCTGCATTGATTTATACCTCCGGCAGCACCGGTTTTCCCAAGGGCGTGATGCAAACCCATCAAGCCATGGTGTTTGCCGCCTGGAGCCTGATTGAATATCAGCGCCTGACGGAGGATCACCGCATTATTCTGGTGTTGCCGATTGCGTTTGACTATGGGCTTTATCAACTGATCA
The DNA here is from genome assembly GCA_036507695.1 of Gammaproteobacteria bacterium. Taxonomy (GTDB): domain Bacteria; phylum Pseudomonadota; class Gammaproteobacteria; order SZUA-152; family SZUA-152; genus JAKEGK01. The sequence goes on along the minus strand of DATCIR010000167.1, from coordinate 3,626 downwards.
TGACCATGAAGCTGGGCGCAACCCTGATTGTGGAACGCTCGTTTACTTTTCCCGCCCAGGTTTATAAGCGCATTGAAGAATTCGGGGCGACGGTATTTCCCGGCGTGCCAACCATCTTCGCGATGATGATTTCGTCCCACAAAAAGAAACCGCTGCGTATTCCCGGCATCACCCGGATTACCAACACCGCCGCCGCGTTGCCCGCGGATTTTGTGCCGTATCTAAAAGAAATATTTCCCAATGCGCTGATCTATAAGATGTACGGCTTAACGGAGTGCAAGCGGGTGAGTTACCTGGAGCCGGAGCTGGTGGATGCAAAACTCACCTCCGTGGGTAAAGCTATTCCCGGCACGGAAATGTATTTATTGACACCGGAAGGTCAACCTGTGCCGCCCGGCGAAACCGGCATCCTGCACGTGCGCGGTCCGCATGTGATGGTGGGCTACTGGAAACAGCCGGAACTCAGCGCGAAAATGTTGAAACCGGGGAAATTGCCGGGTGAGCGGGTGCTCTGTACTCAGGATTGGTTCCGTACGGATAAGGAAGGTTTTTTCTATTTTGTCGGCCGCAGTGATGACATTATTAAAACCCGCGGTGAAAAAGTCAGTCCGGTGGAGGTGGAAAACGTCTTGCACAGCATGCCGCAAATCAAGGAAGCGGCCGTGATTGGCGTGCCGGATGACGTGTTTGGCCAGTCCGTCAAAGCCTTTGTGGCGCTGGAAAAGGACGCGGAACTGAATGACAAGCAGATTAAAAAATTCTGCATGGCGCATCTGGAAAACTACATGGTGCCCAAGGATATTGTGTTCATGGAAGAGCTGCCCAAAACCGCCAATGGCAAAATCGACAAGAAACTGTTAATGCAGGGAGGCGCGTAATGCACGATCAAGAGCTGTATCAAACCCTGTTAAGCCGGTTGCAAGCGCGGCTGGAAACATTAGAGGACAAACCCGGAGAGACGCCGGTCTCCACTCTGCGCGCGCTGTGGTTTAACGCCGCAGGTGTTCCCAAGTCGGTGCAGGCGGCTGAAACGGGTGATTTGCCTGCGTTAAAAGGTAGTCAAACAAATCAGCTGCACGAATTCGTGATGACGCGTCTTACGGGAGTGCCGCTGGCCCACATCACCCAACGCCAACAATTTATGGGCGTGGAACTGCTGGCCGGACCTGAAGCGCTGGTGCCGCGCAAGGAAACAGAAATACTGTGTAATGCGGCGCTTGATGTATTGAAGAAAATAAACGCCAGGCAGGGCGCTTCGCTTGTGATAGACATTTGCACCGGCGCCGGTAATCTCGCCATCGCCTACGCGGTGCATGCGCCGCAGGTGCGGGTCTACGCAGCGGATTTATCAAGAGAGGCGGTCAGCCTGGCCAAAAGGAATGCGGAATTCGCGGGCGTTGCTGGCCGGGTGGAGTTCCGGGAAGGGGATCTATTAACGCCGTTCGACGAAGACGCGTTTCTGGGTAAGGTTGATCTGCTGTCTTGCAATCCGCCGTATATATCCAGTGCAAAAGTCGATACGATGCACGAGGAAATCGCCAATTATGAGCCGCGGCTGGCGTTTGATGGTGGGCCTTTCGGCATAAGAATTTTGCAGCGCCTGATCCAGGAAGCGCCACGATTCATCAAACCCGGTGGCTGGCTGGCGTTCGAAGTGGGGCTGGGGCAGGGGCCGGCGTGGGTGCAGCGGCTTAACAAACACAAAGAGTTTACCCAAGTGCGCTCCGTCAACGACGCCGCGGGTGAAATCCGTGCGATAGTGGCGCAACGCGCAGGCTAATGTGGACGCCATCAATTTAAGTGCCAATATGCAGGGTGCGCGTCGCGCACCGGGAGGGTAGGTCTCTCGATGCGGTTCGTGCCTTACCGCATCCTACGATGGGGACCGGAAAACGTAGGGTGCGCATCGCGCACCGTCAGTTATACCGATACAATTCAAACCGCACGATATTGCATACTGACTCTGGCGCTCACATTGATACTTTAAAAAGGTTAAAGAAACGGGAGACTAAAATGGCCGATGATGCCGATAAGAATTTTTCAAAGGATGTATTGAAGCTCGATGAAAACCAGGAGATCGAAAAAATCACCTCGCGTCTGCGCGAAATTCTCAGCAAAGACCTGCATCGCCGGGGATTGATCATCGCTATATCCGGCGGAATCGATAGCTCCGTATGCGCGGCCCTGTGCGTCAAAGCGGTGGGCGTGAAAAAAGTTTATGGACTGTTATTGCCGGAGACCGATTCGTCCTCCAAGAGCGTGACGCGCGGCAAAATGCTGGCGGAGCACCTGGGGATTGAATACGAGATTCATGATATCGCGCCAACCCTGCAAGCCATTGGCTGCTACCAGTGGCGTGACGATGCGATTAAAAAAGTCTTTCCGGACTACGATGGCGCCTGGCCCAACAAGATCACAATTTCCGGCGGCCTGGAAGGCAAGATCAATCATTTCAACCTGGTGGTGCAAAAACCCAATGGCGACATCGCCGAACAACGCATGGGATTGAAGGAATACCTGCAAATCGTTTCCGCCACCAATTTCAAACAGCGCATCCGTAAAACCGTGGAATACTTTCACGCGGACCGGCTGAATTACGCCGTCGTGGGAACCCCCAACCGCCTGGAGTACGACCAGGGATTTTTCGTCAAAAATGGCGATGGTTCCGCGGATGTCAAACCCATCGCGCATCTCTACAAGACCCAAGTCTACTCCCTGGCGCGCTATATGGGACTGCCGGAAGAGATTTGCAACGCCAAACCGTCCACCGATACGTACAGCATGGCGCAAGGCCAGGATGAGTTTTATTTTGCACTGCCCTACGACAAAATGGACCTGGCGCTCTGGGCGTATAACCACGGCGTGAGCCCCGCGCAGCTGGGCAAGGTCCTGGCGATCGATGAAAAACATGCGGCACTGGTTTTTGCCGATATCGAAGCCAAACGCCGCACTACCCGATACCTGCACGCCAAACCTTTTTTAATCGAGGATGTGCGTGGAATATAAAGCAGGGCGTGATTGGATCGAGTTATCGCTGTACCGCACTCCCGTCAATTGATGCCCGGTTAGTACTATGATCGCTAAAATCATACGCAAGATGACCAAGCGGTTGCGCGTCTTGCAGGCTTTGCGTCACGCTGTAAGCGATACCGAACAACGCCTGGCGAATAAGAAAATTCACAAAATACTGGTTCTATGTTACGGCAATATCTATCGCAGCCCCTTGGTGGCGCAGTACCTCCTCGACAACCTTGAGACGAACGTTGAAGTCCGTTCCGCGGGTTTTCATCCCAAACCGAACCGGCCGTCTCCCGAGGCGCACGTTAAAATGTGCGCGGAATACAATATTGACTTAACAAAACATCGATCGACCGTGATAAGCCGGGAATTGACTGAGTGGGCGGATCGCATTGTCATTATGGATAAGCACAACTGGTATGCGTTGGCGGACTATGGCGATGAAGCATTAGCAAAGGCTGTGTGGTTGGGTGCGCTGTTGGGGCGGCGCGCCGGGGAAATACTGGATCCATACGGAAAACCGGAAAATGAAGCGCGAGCAATTGTGCAACAATTACTCGAATCAAGTAAGCAGCTCGTCGCGCGGTTGAAATAAACAATACAGACTA
>DATCIR010000166.1:0-13787 GCA_036507695.1 Gammaproteobacteria bacterium | reverse complement strand
TCCATTCCAAGGAGTTGCAACGCCGCCATGCGCTTTGAAAATCGTGCAATCCACTGCGTAGCGTTGCTCACCCAACCGGTGAACCTCGTTCGTGCATGAAAATAGAATGACATCCTATGGGTAGCTATTTTATAAAGTGGTTAACTGCGGAATCTAGGTTCAATACTGGGTGCGGCATAACAATATCAAAAGCGAACCGGAATTAGTCGAGCTGCCGGACGTGGACAAGAGTGACAACAGTAGCGTCAAAGTTAGAAAATACACAGGCGGAAAAAATAATACCGAGGTGATTGTATACGATGTAAATGGTGGCGGTCACACGGAACCCAGTTTGACCGAACACTATGGGCGTGTCTATAAGTTGATTGCCGGCCCGCAGAACAAGGACATGGAAATGGCGGAAGAAGTGTGGAAATTTTTCAGCCGTCATTTGTGAGGATGTAAAGTCAGGCCGGTGCGATGGATCATTTTTTGTCAATAATACGTGAATTCTTTATCGGATTATCTGTTGCTTTGACCATATGTTGATGATTATGGGCTTTACGCGATGTTTGCAAAACCGATGGTAACACAGGAAATGGCTTGGGCTTTGCTAATGAGCGGGTGTCTTTTGCGATCACGGTCAACGGCATATTTGTCCAGGATCTAATGGTGGAGAACGCAGGGTGTATTGCTTTTGCCGCGATTCTCAATTCACTATTTCACGCGATTGCCACGAAGTAAGCCGGCGAGTTTAAGGCATCTGCAAGAGTGCCACACTCAGAGTCTCCTTAAATAATGGAGACAGAATCAGAATAGAAAGCGTCTTCTTCAAGCTGACAATTCAGTAAGGTATTTTCCAGTGCGCGCAATTCGAGTTTTTCGGAATCTTTGATTCGCGCCCCGCGGCCGAACTCATACAAGTAATCCAATACATTCTTGTTTAATGCCGCCAGATCGTACTCGGGGCCGATTTTGTATTGGGTGTCAAATAAAAAGATATCCGCATAAAACGCGTCAGTTTCATAGATATCGATACAGGTTTTTTGACTAATACTGATTTGGACCATTACCAGCGTCCTCCTAAACGTTTACAGCGACTGGTTCAGATATTTTGTTTATCGTCCGGAGATGAAATTTATCCAGAGATTCAGGCTTAAATCGTTACCTGGAATCCAACAGATTGAAGCGCGTAAAAATCACTGTTCTGGTTAAGTTGAAAAACTTTAATATATTCCTGCGGAAATAGGTTAATATTTTTGGAAGAATTAGCGGATTTCACAAGTAGCGCTGTCATATATTCCCGTGACTAAGCTGATAAAATGCTTGGCATTACTCTGCAAAGAGTCCTATACGCGGCGGGTCAGGGCAATTTGTGACATATGTCACAAATAAAGCGTCTACACCGGCCGATTCCAATAATAGGAAATTGACTATTTGTCCGGTATCTGGCAGGGGGCGAATCATTCACAAGCTTTCGGTAAACAGGCGCATGCGGTTTACCGCCGTTAACGCGGAATTCCGGTTAGTGCAGGTAAGCCAAAGAATTCATCTGTTGAGAGTAAAGGTATGACGTCAAGCAACGCCAAATTTGTTGAAACCAAGTTACAAAAATCGGATTTACACCAAAAACTGAAGGAATTGCGTGATAAGCAAAAGCTGGTGGATGCAAAATGGAAGCAGGCCGGCGACCGAAACCTGCTTTCCTGCTTTGTGGAGCTTGTGCCGATGGCATTGAATGTCGCGCGCTGCAGTATTTTTATTTTGAACCCGAAATCATCCCAAGTCTGGTTGCAATGTGGAACCGGCGTAAAAGAAAACGAAATTCATGTCTCAGTTGACGGATCTCTGGTCGGTGAAACCATCGCGACCGGGAAACCGTTAATAGCAACAGATCTCGAAGAACGCATGGGGGAGCATTACGAAGTTTCGCTAAAGACTGGTTTCCAACCCCGCAATGCGTTATGCGTGCCTATTATGAGTAGTTCGAGTAAGAAGGCAACGGGAGCAATTCAAGTATTGAATAAGCTTTCCCCTGGTCTTGGCCAGGAACCTTTTACGAAAAAGGACATAGAAGTGCTGGAAAGGCTTGCGGACAACATTCAAATGACGATTGAAAACATCTATCTGCGGCAGGAATTCGCCAAGATATCCAAAGCAATGAGCCAGCAAATAAAAATGCTGGAAAACAAGTTGGGAATGATTTAATTCAAGTAATTACTATAACAAGCAAGCAGCGGCCACTTGGGGCTTTGAATTTGTCCGTGGTATGAAAGTGGACTTTGCGCTGTACGAAGATAAAAAAATACCAAGCCTTCTGCCTATGTTAGTCCTGGCAACTTCTGCAAAAACAAAAAATATACATTGCGCATAGTTGGTGTTGTGTGCTTTCTAAGCACGATCTATCTCCCATCTTTTAAGCGTCATAAAGAAAAGTTATTTCCGTGCCTGTCAAGCAGGAATTAATTATTCCCCGCCGCATAAATGGTATGCTATCTGTCTTGCTGATGCGCTAAACTCTGCTAACTTGTAGTAGATCAGTTAAACCTTTCACTCACATTTCTTTTGTTACCTAAACGCTGTTCAGAGATCCTCAAAAAAGGAGGGTGTTATGGCCGATCATACAGAAACCAAGGAAGCTGCAGCAACGAAGGCGGGTAAAGAGCCTGCGTTAACAGAACTACTCGAACGGCTGGAATTAGACCGATTATCGTTTCCAGTGACTCAGGAGCATGTCAATGCACAGACGCCAATGGGCGCCACTTTAATCGCGGACGGCGCGACATTTCGAGTGTGGGCGCCCAACAATGCCATTGAAGTTTATATTCGCGTATCGCACAGCCCGGACTTCATTAACGGCCCGGACGACCACTGGCAACCCGCGCCGGCGCAACGCCTGCAGCGCAACGGTGACAACACCTGGACCGGTTTTCTGCGGGGCGTGCGCGACGGCGACTATTACCGGTTTTATCTCGCCAACCGGGGAGGGCAATCCTTCAAGCGCGATCCCTATGCGCGCGAACTGGAATTCTATGGTTATCCGGACTGTGATTGCATTGTGCGCGACCCCAATAGTTACCCCTGGCATGATCAACAACATCGCACCCCGCCGTTTAATGATCTGGTGATCTATCAATTTCACGTCGGCCGATTCTACGGCGTGGATGAAAATGGCAACGATGTCCGTCATGAGCGGGTAGGCAATTTCCTGGACGTGCTCGATCAGATTCCGCATCTCGTGGCGCTTGGCGTAAACGCGATTCAACCATTGCCGATCGTGGAATTTCAGGGGCCACACAGCCTGGGTTATAACGGCACGGATATTTTTTCCCCCGAGATGGACTATGGCGTTGAACCCAAGAACCTGGCGCCGTACCTGAGTAAAGTGAATCATCTGCTGGCGCAACGCGGTTGCGCGCCATTGACGCGCGAACAACTGGAAGGCCAGGTGAATCAGTTAAAAGCCCTGGTCGACATTTGTCATTTATGCGGTATCTCGGTTATTTTGGATGTTGTATATAATCATGCCGGCCGTTTCAGCGACGATGATGAAAGTATTTTCTTTTTTGACCGAGCCATTAGTCCCGACAACAACGAAAGCCTGTATTTCACGGATCAAGGTTGGGCGGGCGGCCTGGTATTCGCGTACTGGAAAAACGAAGTCCGGCAGTTTCTGATCGACAATGCGATGTTTTTTCTGAACGAGTACCACGTGGATGGCTTGCGCTATGACGAAGTGACGGTGATAGATGATCATGGCGGCTGGCGGTTTCTGCAGGATCTCACGGCTACTGTAAAGTATAATAAACCGCAATCCATTCATATTGCGGAGTATTGGCGCGACGATCCTTCCGCCGTGCTGCGGGAACGCGATCAGGATGGCGCCGGCTTTGACGCAGTCTGGTACCCCGGTATGCGCAGCGCGGTGCGGGGCGCTGTTGCCCAGGCCGCGCAGGGAAGGGATACGTACGTTAATTTAAACGCAGTGCGTGATCAGTTGTATAAGCCCTACAATTTTTCCGCGGCCTGGCGCACGGTGCAGTATCTGGAAAATCACGACCTGCAGCGTGTGGAAAATATCAATGACCGTATGCCGCGTATCGCCGCCCTGGCGGATGCGTCCAACCCGCGATCCTGGTATGCGCGCAGCCGTTCGCGCGTCGCCATGGGCATGTTGTTAACCGCGCCGGGCATCCCGATGCTGTTTATGGGCCAGGAGATACTGGAAGACAAATACTGGAGCGACGCGCCGAATCCCGACACCCTGGTCTGGTGGGAAGGGCTCAAGCAGGACCAGCACATGCGCGATTATTGCCGGTTTACCTGCGACCTGGTCCGGTTACGGCGGCGGCACCCGGCCTTGCGCGGTGAAGCCATCAATGTGTTCCATGTGCACGAAGGCAATCGCGTAATGGCTTATCACCGCTGGCTTGAGAACATCGGGCGCGATGTGGTTGTGGTCGTCAGCCTAAACGAATCGGCATTGCCGGCTTATGAACTGGGATTTCCCGTTTATGGCGCCTGGCTCGAAGTATGTAACAGTGATGCTTATGATCATTGGCCAAACCCCAATGTGAGTGGTAATGCGGGCAGGATACATGCGAACGGGGCTTCACTGCACGGCTTGCCGCACTCCTGTTCGATCACCATCCCGGCTAATAGCGTGCTGGTGTTTGCCGTGGATGCGGGGGATCAATAGCAAGTGTTCCACCGGCGGAATGGACAGTGGTAAATTTTTAACTTGTTTTTTCCTGCAACACGAACGAGCGCATGGATGCGCCCGATAGCGTGCGTCGTGGTAACATCAACCGGCCTCCAGCACTCGGCAACCGCTATTTCTAATGCGGTATAAAAGGTCTCGACTTTTCCGGCGCCGTAGTTGAAAATCCGGGTACGGAGAGGTGCCTGAGTGGCCGAAAGGGCTTGACTCGAAATCAAGTGTACCCATTGGGTACCCAGGGTTCGAATCCCTGCCTCTCCGCCAAATCACAAAATTTAAGAAAATACACAAAGAATCCTTGCCATAAAGCGATTCAAAACGCAGGTTATTTAAGTCAGGTTTGAGGCGGCTTCGTCGCATGCCCTCATGCTAAGCTTCTCTCCAGCGGGGAGAATGGTTTATGTAGGATAACGGCACACAACGTGGCCTTTTTTAACTATCTTTTCCCAGTGCGTTTCGAATCCCAATAACGATTTCTGAATAGCGTACTACCCTGGCGCAATGCCGCTGGCGATTAATCATTGTATTGGTGATGATTCCAGGCTGCGAGCGCATAATTCCGTCCAGAAACCTTGAAGTTTCCATGGTTGGAAAGCCTGCATAATAGGCCGTTTTAGGGGAAATCAGGGCTTTCCGTTTGCGCTTGCTTCCTAATACAATATATTCCGAGCGAGCCTTCCAACTTACGGAAAAGCACCCGCAATACACACGATATTAATGTCAGGGAATAATAAGCATGCTGCAGGATTTCGTTCAAAAAAGCACAAAAAAGGTCTTGAGCACGATCGAGATTGCCGTGACCGAGCTGGTGGCGCTCAAGCAAAACGTGTTAACGCCCGATTTTATATTATTGGCCTTGATATCCCAACAGGACTCGGAAGCGGTAAAGATAATCGAGGCCGTTGTGCCCGATGCCGTGGATGCGATAACACAAATCAAGGCACAGATTTCGCAACACTCCCAGCATGCAACACCGGTACAGGCCACCCAGATTGTCGGTACTCAGGAACTGTCGGATCTATTCCGCAGCGCGAATGAAGAAGCCAAAAGTCTGGGAGACGAATTTGTTTCGACCGGCGCCCTGTTTATCGCGATGTTTGATCCGAGAGCCGGCAGGCCGCATGAGTATCTGGAAAAGGTCGGCTTGAAGCGCGAAAAAGCGGTTAAGGCGCTGAAGGATATTCGCAGTGGCCGCAGCATTGACAGTCAGGATGCCGAAACCGAACAGGATGTGCTGAAGATATACACCCGGGACTTGACCGAACTGGCGCGTAAAGGTGAATTGGATCCGGTGATCGGCAGGGAAGAGGAAATTAATCAGGTCATCCAGACACTGTCACGCCGCAAGAAAAACAATCCGGTATTAATTGGTGAAGCGGGGGTTGGCAAAACCGTGATTGTCGAACGCCTGGCGCAACGCATCGCGGCGGCGGATGTGCCCGATACTTTGTTGAACAAGCGGATTTTGTTGCTGGACATGGGTGAGATTGTCGCTGGCGCTAAAATGCGCGGTGAATTTGAGGAACGTTTAAAGTCCGTGCGCGACGCGGTTATCCAGGCCAAAGGCAAAGTGATTTTATTTATTGACGAGCTGCATACCGTGGTGGGCGCCGGGGCCGGTGGCGGCGGCCTCGATGCACCGAGCCTGATCAAGCCCGCGCTGGCCCAGGGCACATTGCAAGTCATCGGCGCGGATACGCTGGATGAATACCGCCGCCATATCGAAGCCGATAAGGCATTGGAACGGCGTTTTCATCCGATCCAGGTGCGCGAACCGAGCGTGGAGCAAAGCATCCGGATCATGGAAGGCGTCGCGCCCCGGTATGAAGCGCACCATAAGGTTCATTATGAACAGGAAGCGTTGGAAGCCGCGGTTAAACTTTCCGAACGTTATATCACCGACCGCCGCCTGCCGGATAAAGCGGTGGACCTGCTCGATGAAGCGGGATCGCGCAAACACATCCGGCTGATTTCCATTCCGCACGATGTCAAGGTGCTTGAGAAACAACATCAGGATTTGACGCACAAAAAAACCGATGCCTTCAATGCGCAAAATTTTGAGCAAGCCGCGAAATTGCAAATGGAAATCCTCAAGGTGGAGGAAAAATTGAAAACCGCGCGCCAGAAATGGGAGCAGGAGCGCGGCGAGGTGGACACATCGGTGGATGCCGAGGATATCGCGGAAGTGGTTTCACGCTGGACCGGTATTCCCGTGGCGCGCATGGTGGAGTCGGAAGCGAAAAAGCTGGCGCGCATGGAGGATAATTTACACAAACGCATCATCGGCCAGCAAGACGCTGTCAAAGCCGTGGCGGATGCGATCCGGCGTAACCGCGCGGGTATTACTTCACCGCGCAGGCCCATCGGTTCATTTCTGTTTCTGGGGCCTACCGGGGTTGGGAAAACAGAACTGGCGCGGGCGTTAGCGGCGTTTTTGCTGGACGATGAATCCCGAATAGTTCGTCTGGATATGTCCGAATATATGGAGCGCCACGAGGTGTCGAAAATGATCGGCGCGCCGCCGGGTTATATAGGTTACGGCGAAGGCGGGCAACTTACCGAAAAAGTCCGGCGCAATCCTTATACCGTGGTGCTTCTGGATGAAGTGGAAAAAGCCCACCCGGATGTATTCAACATGTTGTTGCAAATACTGGAGGACGGCCAACTGACGGACGCGCAGGGGCATACCGTATCCTTCCGTAATACCATTCTCATTGGCACCTCTAACCTGGGTACTGAGTCGCTGACCCCGGATAAACGGCCGATCGGATTCATTCAATCCGCGACGCCGGATTACAGGGAAGCGAAAGACCTGGTGATGCATGAAGTGAAAAAGTTTTTCAAACCGGAATTTCTCAATCGCCTGGATGACATTATTGTATTTCACTATTTGGAAGAACAGCACGTGAAACAGATTGCGCGCCTGTTTATCAAGGAACTGACGGCGCGCATGCAGGCGCATAATATATCACTCAACATTGATGAGACTGTTATAACGAAGTTGTCCAAAGACGGCTTCGATCCGGTTTACGGCGCGCGGCCGTTGCGGCGTGAAGTGGAACGCCAGGTGGAAAATCCACTGGCCATGAAAATCGTCAAAGGGGAATGCCCGCCGGGAAGCCGTGTGCGAATCACCGCTGAAAAAGATCAAGTGGTTTTTAAAATAGAATGACGGGTAGTGGATTTCTTTTTTTTAAGGCGCACGTAGCCAGGCTTGAAAAATACACAGAGTTAAAACTTATTCGTATCGCGGAAGAAAAAGGGCTGATTTTCACCAGCCCTTTTTTTTACCAGTTTCAGTTTTCGATGTTAAGCTTAGTGGCCTATCGTTCCGGATAGGAATTTCGGACCGGCGCCCTGGGGTGGCTGCACGAAGGTTGGATCCGGTTCGGCAACCGGTGGCGGCACGGCAGGGTACACGCCCGGCGCTATTTCCCGGGTTGAATCCACCGTCTGCACGCGGCCGACGCCATAATCCGTCTCGGTGACGGTGCCGATTTGCTGCAAATGCCGGCGCACGGCGTGAACCGGATGCAGGAAGCGGTAAGGCGCAATCCGGGCGACCGAGCCCGCGACGGCCGGCACTATCGGATCAACCGTTGCTATTGCGCTGTTATAGTCATCCGCGTCCGCCAGCTCGAAGAATTTGTGATTGGCGCCGCCATAGGTGCGGCACACCAGGTCAACGGAATCGCCATGCGCGTAACAGGAGGAGTACACATAACGCCGGCTGGTGTTTAACGGCTCACCGCCGATTTTTGTCGACACGATGCGGCCGGTGGAACTGCTGAAAGGCCGGTTATCCAGGTCGACAGCCTGGGTGATATTGGACAAGCCCGAGTACCAGCCGCCACGCTGATTGAATGGATTGCGGTCGTATACCGCGCCAAGGATTTCGTTCATGCTGTTTTGCAGCGCCAGTCCCGAGAAATCGCCGACATTCACGGCGGCGGCAATGGGGAACCAGGTATAGAGGTCGCGTAATGTTATAGCGGAGCCCGGCAGCACGGCATTGCCAAACCGGTAACCGTTGGCCATGGAAACATCCACGCCTGCCCAGCCATTAACGCTTTCAGCCGCCACCACTTCGTTGGTCACAGTGCGAATCGCATCGGCGAGGTAATTGTTGAGCGTATCTTCCAGCGCGTGATGGCGCAGCAACAGCGTATCGGTCGAACCCACCACCATATCCAGGTCTTCAGTCAACTGCAATCCCCGCTCACCACCCGGGGCGCCGCAACCGGGGTTGCAGAATCCGCCTGGCAAATAGGTATGACGAGCGACGGCGTTGTCTTCACCGTTAATAAACGGTTCTTCCAGTCCGGCCACGATCGCGGCCATGTCCGGGTCTTGTTCGATCGTGTCATCCACGGCAATCGCGTTCCATTCAAAATTAACAACCTTGCCATGCGCGACTTTCAAGTCCAGGCGCCCCACATACATGTCACGATTGGTTTCCACCACAATCGCGGCGCCTTTGGCGAGGCGGCTTTTTTCCTCTCCACTCAAGGGAACGCCGGGCATGGTCCTGGTTACGCCGTCTTTGTCCGCCAATAGTGCGCCAAGGGTGATTTCATGCGTATGCGCGGAATACAAAACGTCGATATCCTTGAAGCTTTGGGCGATCTTGAGGTTTTGCGACAAACCCAGTTCCGATTGCACCACAATCAAGTCCGCGCCTTCAGTCTTCACCATTTCAAGGATTCCGGGTAACTCTTCCACACCCTGGGTAAAGCGCAGGCCGATGTTAAATACAAACGCCTGCTGCGGCACGATGGCGGCGGTGATGCCGATCACGGCGATCCTGATCCCATTGCGCTCGATAATGACATAAGGGTCTAATACCCGCTGGCCTTGCAGTGCGGCGGGAATGGGCGCTTCATTATAGAGGTTGATCGCCACGGCGGGAAAATTGGCTTTGATTATTCCAGCGCTTTCCTCGCAGGTGCCGTCTGAACAATCAACATTAGCCGCCATTACCGCGATGTTCGGCGGAATCGCGGGTTTGGGTCCGAACGTGGCAAAACGATGCCGGAACAGCGGGGTGCCGTAGCCGTAATCCCAGTTGCCGGGGGTAAACACGTCGATATTAAACTGATTGATCGCCTTCATCATGGCGTCACCCACGGTGAAGAGCGTTTCAGCACTACCGTGGGTCAGGTCGCCGCAGGATAATAGCAAGGCGTCGGGATTGTCGGCGCGAATACTATCGACCACGGTTTTTAATCTGGCCAGGCCGCCGGCGCTGGCTACCTGCCGCTCCGTGCCATCGGGATTTTTTAATACCGCGGCATGCGGCACCAGGGTGCCGTGCAGGTCACCCATCTCGATCAGCGTGACATGTTGCTTTTCAAATTTGAGTTTATGTTTGTTTAGTTGATTAAGTTGTTGGTTATCTCCGGCCGAGGCTAATGTGGAGCCGCCTAACGCCAGGGATAAGCACAATAGAATACGTGAATACAGCTTGCTTTTTTTATTGGAATACACCGCGCTCTCCTTATAAAGTAATGAAATATCCAGCGCAAGCAGTTGAAACTTATGAGATACATAAGCGGACTTCTGCAAGACAGGATTACCTCGTTTTATTGTTGTTTAGTAGTATCTAACCCCGAACAGCAATTACCTTGTATGAGTAAGATACATGTATGCGGGTGAAATGGCTAGAATCCGTTAACTATTTTGTGAATGGGAAACGTTAAATTCACGCATGAGATATTGATAGGCATGTAATCGATATGTAATAGATATCTATTATGTCGTTTTTAATTTGTGCCGCCATGCGGGACCGTATGATCTGCGTACGTAGGTAGTTACCGTGCCGGTTGTGTCATTAAACTTGATTTCAAAAGCTCAAAGCCAATCCCTGCCGTCCCAAAAAATGGATTGCACTCGATTGCTTGAATGCCTGTAAACAAACAAGCAGGGGGGGTATAACGCCTGTCAAAATAATTTAACTTAATTGGCGGTTGGTTTTTCTTGGGCCGATGCGAATTAATAATCCTGGCCTGCTCCGGGTTCATTTACGGATAAAAAGCTTTCGCAAAAATCAGCTGACTTGAATAAAATAGCCGCCCTGATCGTTTTAGTTTTACCGTAACGCACGCAGAGTTGGGATGTGAAGAGTTGGGATGTGATGAAGCTCCTGAAGGTTTGGGACTATAATTTGACAATTTTGTTGGCCGTAATGATGGCGTTGTCCGTCATGTCGTGCCGAAGTATCGATAAGCCTGCGCAACCCGATTGGTTAGCGAGCCAGGAACTTTCTGATCTTGAAGTACTGACGCGTGATGGCCGGCAATTACATTTTTCTGTTTATCTGGCGTCTACAAGGGCGCAACGGGGGCAAGGTCTGAGTTTCGTAACGAACTTGCCCCTGGACCATGGCTTGTTATTGGTGTTACCTACTCCCCGGCAGGTCACGATGTGGATGAAAGACACTCCAATTTCGCTGGACATGGTTTTTACCGACGCGCAAGGCGTCGTAACTCAAGTAGTGAAAAACACAAGCCCCAATTCATCTGAGTTAATTGCATCGGATGGCAACGTTTACGCCGTACTCGAAGTTAACGCGGGTACAGCACAACGCTTGGATATTAGTCCCGGGGATAGTGTGCGGCATCGGTTACTCAACAGCAAAAAAATGGAATCTGAAGTGCTTCCAGAATGAAACTTTAATAGTAACTACTCACCCGTGGGCGGCGCCGGTGTCTCCTGCCGGGGGACGCCACAAGTACGTCCCTGTAGGCTCGACTGCGGCCATCCCTGGCCGCAGACGCCCCCGGCAGGAAACACCAGCACCGCTTTAACCTATGCTGCACACGGGGTGAGTAGTTACCTTTAATAAACCAATCCGCGCATCGGGTAGTCCACAGGTTCACTCCAAGTCTGTGTTGATAACCAGTCAGTTTTAACCAACTGCCGCTTACCAATTGTCAATTCTTGTTGTTGCGGTGTTGGTCGAATAAGCAGGGGATCTTGGCGAGTACGGATAGTCTGGCGCTAAGGAGAGTTGTGACATAGACTTGTGGCTGATTATTCATCAAAATTGAATGTTGCCAAAAAGAGCGCTTCGGGAAGTGACCTGCGGCTGGCAGGCCGAGGTCAGCAGGCCGGATCCGCCGGGATAAACTTGGACTTTCCCTTTGCAATTCCGGCCTGAGCCGGGATAGTGTAAAAAGTCAGTGACCGGCAGTTCTATATTCAAAAAAAGTGTTTCCAATAAAATGCTCAATTCTGTCAAGAATTGCCTATTTGTGGCAGAATAGTTCACGTATCCAAGCTATGCCTAAGTTGCTAATACTGGAACTTCATATCAAAGAATATTTTCCAACGAATTCATACACAGGAATTGAACGCAAATGGCCGATTTATCCAATGCCCCATGGGAATCTTTTTCTTTACCCGCTAACTACAACAATCGTATTACACCGAATTTTAAAATTTACGAACTTGTTAAATCGGAATTCGCCGAGCGGAACAGTATTGATAATGGTTTTAAAAGTGATAGTGAACTGCAATCGGCGGTGTATCTTTGCCGGAATATCCTGCAGCCGATTCGTGATGAGTTCGGCAGGTTTTCTCCCAACAGTGTTTACCGTTGCCAGGAACTGGAACGCGGCATGAAACAGGAACCGGACGACTGGACCAGCAGCAGTCAGCACACTAAAGGCCAGGCCTGTGACGTGGAAATTCCGGGCGTGTCAACGCTGGATCTGGCGATGTGGATCGCGGAGAACCTGGATTATGATCAATTGATTTGTGAATGTTACAATCCCGCGCAAGGCGCTAATTCCGGCTGGGTGCATGTTTCCATAGTGCCGCCGGGTAGAGGGCGGAATCGCAAACAACAGCTTAGTTATATTTTTTCACCCGGCGAAAACAAGTATGTGTATGTGAATGGTTTGGTGCAAACAGCCTAAATGCATTCGCAGTTAACGCCACAATTAAATTACTACCCGAAACTGGTAAGGATTATGTAATTGGTTGTAAGGACTATGCATTGGCAGGCTGACGGTCACGGCGGCACGCAGTCTCAACAGCAAATACCGCCTGCAAAGACTTTAATATCCGATTGTTTGTCACTAGTGTCGCGAACCAGAGAGGGGAACAAAATAAAACGGAGGGGTTTTTTCGCAGGGCGAGGCGCGAGGAGGCGTCATAGGGTTCAGGATTTATGAAAAAGACCCGTTTTCTCAACACAATTATTTCACTTTTCGCTGTGCCGCTGGTGTGTGCCGCCAATAGCGATTTACCACAGGATCTGGCGGCGGCGATAAAAAACGCCGGATTTAGCCGCGAGGGTATCGGATTGTATATTCAGGCGGTCGACAATGACCAACCGGCTGTTGCGTTCCAGGCTGACACACCCTTGAATCCGGCGTCCGTCATAAAGCTGGTTACCACGGCCGCGTCGTTGGCCCGATTGGGCGCGGGTTATCGCTGGTCGACCGATGTGGCCTATACCGGGAAAATCGATGGCGATACCCTGAGAGGCAATTTGTATTTTCGCGGTAACGGTGATCCCTACCTGACGCCTGAACGTTTCTGGCTGCTGTTAAACCGGGTTTCCATCTTTGGTATTCGCAATATTTCCGGTGACGTGGTGTTTGATAATTCTTATTTCAATCCGGGCCAGATCGATTACGCGGCGTTTGATGAGCAACCCTATCGCACTTACAACGTCGGACCGAACGCGCTTTTGGTGGGTTTTCAAGCCACGGAATTCCACTTCCATGCGGACGACAAGCAAGTCAGAATCACGCCGTTCCCTGATTCACCCAACATTCACCTCGTTAACAACGTTAAGCTTACCAATGGCGGTTGCGGCGACTGGCAAAAGCGCCTGGAACTGGATACTCAAACCAAGAACGACATCCTGCAGGTTACTATTTCCGGGCAATATGCGCGCGCCTGCGGAAAACGCGCCTACTTTCGGCGCGTAGCGGAAGCGCATGATCACTATCAGCATTTCTTTTTACCATTGTGGAAGCAGTTGGGTAATTCCCTTGATGGCAAAGTCATGCAAGGCAAGGCGCCCGATAATACGACGCCGGCGTTTGAAGCCCCGTCCATCTCGCTCGCTGAAGCC
>DATCIR010000165.1:0-21793 GCA_036507695.1 Gammaproteobacteria bacterium | reverse complement strand
AATCAGCGCCACCCACTGAATAAATAGCGAAATCACACCGAGATCTTCCCAGCGGTTGCTGGCGGTTTCCAGCGGGGACAGGGTAATGACAATGGCGAGCAGCTCCGCAATCAGGATCACGGCAAAAACCATGCGGACATTACAAAAATCGGGCAGGAAAAAGCCGTCCGCCGGGGGGGATTCCCCATTTTCGGTGGATTCATGATTCGGTTGAGGTTTTTCCATGCGCTCTATAGTCTAGCCTGAAAGCAATCCGGAAAGTGGCGTAACGTCGCGTTATAGTGCCAATATCGACTATACTGCGCCATACCTGAATCTGTGCTGGAACCCTAAGATGACGAAAAAAGAAAAAACGGTGGTTAAACCCTGGGGTGGACGGTTTAACGAACCCACGGACGCGTTTGTGGAAGCCTTTACGGCCTCGGTTGGTTTTGACCAGCGCTTGTATGCGCAGGATATCGCCGGTTCCATGGCGCACGCCCGCATGCTGGCCAAAATCGGGGTGCTCACCAGTGAAGAGTTCGAGGCCATCGTCGAGGGCCTGCAAGCGATCAAGGACGAGATCGAACGCGGGGAATTCACCTGGCGTGTGGATTTGGAAGACGTACATATGAATATCGAAGCCAATCTCATCCAACGGATTGGCGATAGCGGGAAGAAACTGCACACCGGCCGGTCGCGCAATGACCAGGTTGCTACCGATGTGCGCTTGTACCTGCGCGAAGAAATCGATGCCATCAGTAAGTTGCTCAACCGGCTGCAAACCAGCCTGGTGGATTTGGCCGAACGGCATGTCAGCACCCTAATGCCCGGATTTACCCACCTGCAGACCGCCCAACCGGTCACCTTTGGACATCACCTCTTGGCCTGGTTTGAAATGCTGAAACGGGACAGCGGCCGGTTGGCCGACTGCCGCAGCCGGGTCAACGTTATGCCGCTGGGCGCGGCAGCGCTGGCGGGCACCAGTTACCCCATCGACCGCAATTTCACCCGGGACCTGCTCGGGTTTAACGACATCGCCGAGAACTCGCTGGACGCGGTGAGCGACCGGGATTTCGCCATCGAGTTTGTGTGCGTGTGTTCCTTGATCATGACCCACCTGTCGCGTTTCTCGGAAGAACTGATTTTATGGTCATCGGCGCAATTTGATTTTGTGGAACTGGGCGACAGTTTCTGCACTGGCTCATCGATTATGCCGCAGAAAAAAAATCCCGATGTGCCGGAACTGGTGCGCGGCAAAACCGGCCGTATCAACGGCCATCTGGTGGCCTTGCTCACTTTAATGAAAGCGCAACCACTGGCGTACAACAAGGACAACCAGGAAGACAAGGAGCCCTTGTTTGACACCATCGATAACGTGAAAGGCTGTTTGCGCGCCTACGCGGACATGGTGCCCACGTTGAAAGTCAAGGCTGAAAACATGCGCGCCGCGGCGCTCAAGGGTTTCGCTACCGCCACGGATCTGGCGGACTATCTGGTGCGCAAGGGGGTCGCGTTTCGTGATGCGCACGAAATTGTCGGCAAGGCGGTCAAGAAGGGCATCAAGGATGGCAAGGACCTGGCGCAACTGAGTCTCACGGAGTTACAAAAGTTTTCCAGCGCCATCGAACCGGATGTGTTTGACGTGCTGACCCTGGAAGGTTCGGTGGCGGCACGGAATCACTTGGGCGGCACTGCGCCCAAGCAGGTGCAACAGGCCATAACGCGCGCCCGGCTGTGGTTGTCCGGGAAATAGTCGCCTGTTTTAAGTTCGTGTTAGAACGCGGGCACAGCCTATTCAGCCACTATCGCACGCACTAAATGTACGCCAAACGCACGCACTAACGTCGGCTTAACGCGCAACGTGACTGTTACTTATTTATTAAACCTATGGAAAGGATCGGCGTTTTGACTGCCGGTGATAATACCTGGCGCCAGCACCTGGCCACAGTAGTCACTCCGCTATTGTTCGTTCTCCTACTATCGCCAGCCAGCCTGCTGGCGCAACCGATTCACCCGCTTGCCATTACCAATACCAGCCCCGTCATTCTGGTGCAGGGAGTGCCTAACGCGCGCGATCCACGGATCACCGCGCCGGGCGATTTTACGATGAGCCTGGTGTACGAAGTGACCAGTCATTTCACCACCCACAGTTCCAGTAACGAGCAATTAATGTTTGATGGCGAAACCACGCGCGCGTTGTTGTCCCTGAAAACCGGGGTGGGCCGGGACATGGAGCTTGAGATTCAGCTGCCCTATATCGCGCACGCTGGCGGTTTTCTGGATTCCACGATTATTCATTGGCACGATTTATTTAGCCTGCCACAAAATGGCCGGGACCAGGCGCCGCAAAACCAGCTGGAATATTTTTATCAAAAGAATGGCGTGGTAGTGCTGGACTTTCAGGAACCTGCCGGCGGCATGGGTGATGCGCAGGTGATAGTGGGTGTTCAACTCAACAAGCGCTGGCTGCCCAATCAAAACCACCTCAGCCTGAAAGCCGCGATTAAATTCCCTACCGGCGATGCGGCCCAGCTCACCGGCAGCGGCGCCTATGGCGTTTCGGCATGGCTGACCGGCGACATGCAAACCGATTGGTTTGGCCAGCCGGGAGTCACCCATATGAGCCTGGGCGGTATGTGGCTGGAGCAGGGGGACGTACTGCCCGGGCAGCAACGATCCTGGGCCTGGTTCGGCGGCGCTGGCAGCGGCATTCAAGTCAGCGAACGCGTTGTGCTGCAAGCGCAGCTTGATTGGCACTCGCAATTATATAAGGACAGCGGTTTCGTGGAAATTGACAGTTACGCGTTGCAGCTGACTCTAGGAGGTAACCTTAAATTCAACGACGCCTGGAATCTGGACATCGGCGTGGTGGAAGATTTGATCGTGCACGCGTCACCGGATGTGATATGTCATTTCAGCCTGAACAGCCGCTTTTAGGTCAACGCCGTTACCCGGATTATTAACCGGCCCAGCCCGCTAGTGTCAACAAGGCCAGCACGGTGATCCAGAGAATAATACTGCGCCAGCTCAGTGCCAATACTTCCTGCACAGTGGCGATATCAAACGCATGGGTGTCCGGTTCGATTTGCAGCGATCGCAAACCGGTATGAAACAGGGTGTCTTCGGACTCATGGGGATTGAGGTAATCGTTGGGCAGACGTTGCTTCCATTCCTGCAGGGTATCGATAAAACTACCGGTAATCGCGAAAGCCAGTGTCGTGAGTTGCGCGGGCAGCCACAACAGAATTGCGTAAAGCATGCGCGTGGAATTATTAAATTCCGTGTAGTCCGAAATTTTTTCCTCACTTGGCTTTGCGCTTGGATCTTCGTTGTGTTCATCATTTTGGTGTTGTGCCGCGCAGTAAAGTACATTGGCCATGCGAAACATGAGGGCGCCCATGGGGCCTAATAGCACAAACCAGAAAAATACCCCGAGCAGATTCTCGTTGGTGCTGACGAGAATTTTTTCGCAAACCCTGCGGTTGAGTTCCTTCGTGACACCGGGCGGATCGCCGCCCAGAATTTCAATGGCATAGGTTTTCACGCTGTGTTCATCGCTGTGTTCGGCGGCGTCAATGTATAATCGCGCGGTATGTTGTATGCGTTTGGGACCCATGCAATACACCAATACCAACAGCGAAAACAGAAATCCCAGCAAGCCCAGCGCATTATTTAGCTGGTTATAGATAATGGCGCACAGAAACATGGGTAACAGGATAATAACGATCAGGCCCAGCGTGTCATTCCAGAATTCTGAATGGGAGAATTTTTGCTTCACCCAATCGGCAAATGAAATTGTCCAGTCAAACTTGCGCAGTTGGTCGACTGCGTCAACATAGCGCTCAACGGCAAGACCGAACAAAATGGTAAGTAAGCTCATATTCGTCAACTTTTCCGGTGATTAAACACCGGTATTATACGTGGATCAGGGATTTGAAAACACCGCTTGTTGACTACATTAACCATTGGGCAATTCGCGGTTAACTCTATATTGGTTGCCGTGAATTTGTTGCGAGCAGCCGGTAGAGCGTGCCCCAGTTGAATGCAGGGCCGGGATCGGTTTTTCGGCCCGGCGCGATATCACTGTGCCCCGCGATGCGTTGGGCATTGAGTTTCGGGTAAGTCTCGCACAGGGTTTGAATAATTCTGGCTAATTGTTGATATTGTTCGGGTTCATAGGCTTCTTCATCGCTGCCCTCAAGCTCAATACCAATGGAAAAATCATTGCAGCGCTCTCGCTGTTCATACCGGGATTTCCCCGCATGCCAGGCCCGTTTGTGAAACGGCACGTACTGCACAATCTCACCGCTACGGCGTATGACCAGGTGTGAAGAGACTTCCAATTGATGTATTTCCGCGAAATAGGGATGGGCGTTGGCGTCCAGTGAATTGGTGAAAAGAGCGTCAATCCACGAGCCGCCATATTGACCCGGCGGCAGGCTGATGCCGTGCACCACGATCAGATCAATGTCCGTTTCGTCCGGCCGGTCGTCGTAATTCGGCGAATTGATTTGCCGGGCTTCGTCCAGCAATCCTGTTGTTTTATCGATTTTCACTGGCATGTTGCGTGGTTGATTTCATCATAATCTAGCGCATGTGTGCGTTAGAAACCAGCGATTGCGTGATATTCGCGGGCGCTGGTGTAATAATCACGCCATGAAACCGCTGCTGAGTCGTGTGATGAGTATCATGGTGTTGTTTTTTATCGGTCTGAGCGTGAGTGCTGAAGAGATTGCTGTGCGCGATGATCTGGGCAATACCCTGCGTCTTGCGCAACCGGTGCAGCGCATTATCAGCCTGGCGCCGCATACGACGGAGTTGTTATTCGCCGCCGGTGCGGGCGGCAAAATCGTTGGAGTGGCGGAATTCAGTGATTTTCCCCCTGAAGCCAAAGCCATCCCGCGCATCGGCAACTTTAGTACGATTGACCTGGAGCGTATCAGCCTGCTCAAGCCCGATTTGATTATCGGTTGGCACAGCGGCAACCCCGCGGCGGCACTGGCGCGGTTAAAGCAACTGGGTTATGCGGTTTTTTTAAGTGAACCGAAGACACTCAGCGATATCCCAGCCGCGTTAATGCAATTGGCGAAACTGGCGGGCACAACCGCGCAGGCGCAACCAGCCGTCGACGCTTATCAGGCGCAGTTGCAACAATTAAAAAAGCGTTACGCCGGACAGGCAACGCTGACGGTGTTTTATGAAATCTGGAACCAGCCCATGATGACCGTGAACGGCCAGCATATTATCAATGAGGTGATTGAATTTTGCGGGGGGCGGAATGTGTTCGCCGGTATGATTATCCTGGCGCCAACCGTTGCCGTGGAACCGGTATTGGCGGCCAATCCCCAGGTTATTATTGCCAGCAGCACCCAGGGGCGGGCGCCGGAGTGGTTGAACGACTGGCGCCAATGGACCGCGCTGGAGGCGGTGCGCTACGATAATTTATTTCACGTCGATGCGGATACCATCAATCGGCATACACCGCGGATTCTGCGTGGTGTGGAACAGATCTGTGCAGCCCTGAACACCGCGCGGCGGAATATGAAAGTTAAAACCCAAGCGCAATAACGAGTGCAATAATTTTGAATGTGCCATGAAAAATCCCATACGCATTGGCATTGACCTTGGTGGCAGCAAGACCGAAGTCATTGCGCTCTCGCACAGCGGCGGCATCCTGCTGCGCGGCCGGGTCCCGACCGTGCCCAATGACTACCGGGCCACCCTGGCAACGATTAAGCATTTGGTTGAGCAGACCGAGCGGACACTGAAGGCAAGCTGCAGTGTCGGTATCGGAACCCCGGGCGCCATCTCGCCGGATACCGGGTTACTGAAAAATTCCAATTCCACCTGGTTGAACGGCAAGCCACTGCAAAAGGATATTGAAGCCAGTCTGCAGCGCCCGGTGCGTCTTGCCAATGATGCCAATTGTTTCGCGTTATCCGAAGCCATCGATGGCGCGGCACGGGACGGCCACGTGGTATTCGGCGTCATTATTGGCACCGGCACCGGTGGTGGAATAGTAGTGGGCAAACAGCTGCTGACCGGTGCTAACGCGATCGCGGGTGAATGGGGGCATAATCCGGTGCCCTGGCCCGGCGCGGATGAATTACCAGGCCCCTTGTGTTATTGCGGGAAACGCGGTTGCATCGAGACTTTTTTGTCCGGCCCCGGGCTGGCAAAGGAGTTTTTTAATGTCACCGGCACGCAATACAGCGCCGAAGCCATCGCCCAACAAGCCGAGGCCGGTGATGTCAATGCGCGCGCCGCGTTGAAACGCTATGAAATCCGCCTGGCCAAGTGCCTGGCGAGTGTCATTAATGTGCTCGATCCGGACGTTATTGTGCTGGGTGGCGGCATGTCCAACATTGAGCGCTTGTATCACAATGTGCCGCAACTGTGGGGCCGGTATGTGTTTTCCGGCACGGTGAATACCCGCTTGGCCGCGCCAAAATATGGTGATTCCAGTGGAGTGCGTGGCGCGGCCTTCTTGTGGCAGCCAGACAAGGAGTAACAATGACGGATGCTGGGGTGAGGGAATTACGCGAAGCCCAGTGTTACCAGCCAAATACCACGCCCGTCAGTAAATTATCCAGGTTTTCAAATTCTCCAACATCCGTTAACCGTAGACTCTCCTGGTTTGCGCTGAAACGCCGCAGTAAGTTGGCGGCTGCTTTTCTGCCCTCCGGGGAAACCAGTTTCTGCGCGATCATTTCTTTTTTCTTGAATAGCCGTTGATTGACGGTAATGGTCTGGTTGGGAACCGGCTTGCTTGCGGTGACAATCGTCAGGTTTTGTTTTTCCAAGGGATCGATTTTGTTATAAAAGCTGTCGCGCAGCACGGCCGCATCACACTTGCCCTCTTTTAACGCTGCGAATACCTTGGCAAAGCCCCCTTTGACTTCGTAGAGGCGCGGTTCATAGACAGGATTGGCCAACAGATTATAAAAAGTCACGGTGCCGAGGTTTGGTGACACCAATGCGCAAACTTTTAACGACAACAGATCCCTGATCTTATGAATTTCGTGAGCACCCTGTTTTTTGGCAACGACGACGAAACCCAGGGAACCGGGCAAACGGGCTACCGGAACATGGCTGAGGTTTTTCATTCGCCAGGCGCTGAAGTGCGGACCATCGAAGACAATATCGTAATGCCCGTTACGCATGTTAGAGGCATATTCGGCCCAACCTCCCGGATGCTCATACACCACACGTTCACCAATCACGTAACTGAGATACTCAACCAGCGGGGCATAGGTTTCATAGTCTTTTTGGGTGTCCTCCCGGGGCGGTGCGGAAAATATCAATTCGGCGTGTAAGTGTGAGGTGAAAACGAGGAGTAAAACGGCAATGCAAACTGGCGGTAGCGTTGAAAATTTCACGTGACAAAGCAGTTTTGTAACCATGTCCTTGTTACCAAACCCCACTCATGACAGCGGTAAATCAACCGCAAATCCGGCTCTCGTCTCTCGCCAGCGGGTTGAAATCAGCTCCAATCCGGTTCGAACTCAGGATTAGTCCCTTCCTGCTTTACGCTATCGTTGTAGCTGTTCAGTGTAACAAGTTTTTGTGGAATTACTACGTGAATAGTAATAAATCGCTTCAATAACTTGATTACTAGGGAGTATTGTAGGTAAATGCCGGACACGCCCGGGTAAATTTTCCTGGCACAGCCTGGCGGTTGATTAATCGTTGGCATAACTGTAACGCATTGAGCAAACCCGTGTCTTTAACCGGGAGGACTACTGACGATTAGGTCTAACCTGCGGGATTGGTTAAACTTGTTGCCGCATGGCAACTGTTGCGAAGCATGACGGACTATATAAGTGAATAGACAATTACGCCGGATTTTATTCGTGTTATGCCTTATAGGGCCATCGCTGGTTTATAGCAATGGCGAACTTGGCAATACCCTGCGAGGCCATGGCTCGCCTTATTTGCGCTTGCACGAAAAGGATCCCGTCGCCTGGCAGCAATGGGGGCCGCACAGCGTGGCGCTGGCCAAACAAAACAATAAGATGATGTTTGTCTCCATCGGCTATTTTTCCTGTCATTGGTGTCATGTGATGCAGCGGGAGAGTTTCAGAGACGAAAGCATTGCCGAACTATTAAATAATAACTTTATCCCGGTCAAGGTCGACCGGGAATTGGATCCCGGGCTGGATGCGTACCTGATTGACTTCGTGCAACGCACGCGGGGCAGCGCCGGCTGGCCGCTCAATGTGATAATAACGCCCGAGGGTTATCCTATTGTCGGGATTACCTATTTGCCCAAGGCGGAATTTTCCACGGTATTGCGGCAAATGACGCAACTTTGGCAAACCGATCCGCTGGCATTGAAGCAGTTGGCGCTGCAGGCCGCCGAACAAATACGAAGTGACAAGCCGCTGCAAACATTTGCGTTAACCAAAAATACCGGCAGCGAACTGGCGGCACGGTTCTTACAGGAAGCCATGGCAATCGCCGACGAACTGTCCGGCGGATTCGGCGATAAAAGCAAGTTTCCCATGACGCCGCAACTCAATGTCCTGCTGAATGAGTATGAGCGCAAACCTGCGCCGAACCTCAAAGCATTCCTCGAGCTTACCCTGGACCACATGGCGACCCAGGGGCTGCGGGATCATATCGGCGGGGGTTTTTACCGTTACACAATCAACCCGACCTGGGAAACCCCGCATTTTGAAAAGATGCTGTATGACAACGCGCAACTCGCGTTACTTTATATACGCGCCGCGCCGCTGCTGAACCGGGCGGACTATGCCGGTGTCGGCCGCGAAACGCTGAATTTTATGCTGCGGGAGCTAAAGACCGTGGATGGCGCGTTTATTTCCAGTTTGTCCGCCGTGGACAACGCCAATGTGGAAGGCGGTTATTATTTATGGCAGGAAGCAATGCTGAAAAAGCTGTTGAGCCAACCGGAATACGACACCGTGTATTGGCTCTGGAATATGTCCAGTAAGCCAGAGCTGGAAGCGGGCTACCTGCCCAGGCATGCCGTGCCGCCGGATGAGGTGGCAAAAAAACTGAATCGCCCCATTGATGAGGTTTTGCAACTGATTGCCAGTGCGCAATGGAAACTGCATCAGGCACGCCAGCAACGTTCGATCCCGCGGGATGACAAACAACTGGCCGGCTGGAATGGATTGGCCTTGCAGGCCTTGGTTGCCGGCGCAAGACAGGAGCCGTCGGCAAAATATAAAGAGGCCGCCGGACAACTGCGCGATTACCTGGTGCGGGTATTGTGGGATGGCGACAAGTTACTGCGCGCT
Source organism: Gammaproteobacteria bacterium (assembly GCA_036507695.1). Taxonomy (GTDB): domain Bacteria; phylum Pseudomonadota; class Gammaproteobacteria; order SZUA-152; family SZUA-152; genus JAKEGK01. The sequence continues at coordinate 12,545 of DATCIR010000165.1, read as the reverse complement.
AAAAAGCAGGTGTCCTTGGGTGATGGGACACTGGAAGACTACGCCTTTGCCGCGATGGGATTATGGCAGTGGTATTTGTTAAGCGGTGATGAAAAAGACCTCCAGCTGGTTAAACGCTGGGTCGATCTGGCCTGGCAACTGTTTTATGATAAAAACGGCTGGCGATTGACTTCCCGGTCGTTGCTGCCTTTGAGCTATGGCGAACCGGTTATCAGGGACGCGCCCCTGCCGTCAGCATCATCCGTATTAATCGACCTGAGCCTGCAACTGGCGCAGCGGGACAATAATAAGTTGCTACAGGCTAAAGCGGCCGAGGCGTTAAGTATCGGGCACGCACAGCTGACGCAAAGCCCATTCAACTATCCGTCGCAAATTGATTTGCTGGTACGCTATTTAGCAAAGACAAATGCTTCGCAGGCGAAATTACTGATTACTGACGCTGCTGCCGCCGGCTCTGCTGTTCCGGACGCTGGCCAACGACGCCTTCCAGCGTCATGGCATTGCCCTGGCGCATTATGTCTATTTTGATGTTCGAATCCGGCTTGATGTTGGCAATGGAATTCATCACCTGCTTGCTATTGTCAATTTCCTTGTCGTCGATTTTTTTGATGACGTCGCCCGGACGCAGGCCTGCCTGGGCGGCGGGTCCATTGCGCAGTATGCCCGCCACTATCACGCCCTGGGTGTTTTTTAAATGAAAGGATTCCGCGAGTGCCGGCGTGATGTCCTGCACCTCGACGCCCAGCCAGCCCCGAATAACGCGGCCGTGCTGGATTAACTGCTGCATCACTTCAATGGCGAATTTGCCGGGGATCGCAAAACCAATACCCTGGTAGCCGCCGGATTTGGAAAAGATCGCGGTATTGATGCCTATCAGTTGCCCGAAGGGGTTTATTAGCGCGCCACCCGAGTTGCCGGGATTGATGGCGGCGTCGGTTTGAATAAAGTTCTCATAAGTATTGATGCCCAGGGTGTTGCGGCCCATGGCGCTGATAATACCCACTGTCACCGTTTGCCCGACGCCAAAGGGATTGCCGATGGCGAGCACCACATCACCCACGCGTACTTCATCCGACTGGCCGATCGTGATCGCGGGGAGTTTTTCCAGGTTGATTTTTAAAACGGCGACATCCGATTCCGGATCGGTGCCCACGATCGTGGCTTCGGCGCTGCTGCCATCGCGCAATGCCACCTGAATTTCATCGGCGCCTTCCACGACATGATTGTTTGTGAGAATGTAACCATTGTCACTGACAATGACGCCTGAACCCAGGCTGCTTTCCAGGCGCTGCCGGGGCGCTATCTGGTCACCAAAAAAATAACGAAAAAAGGGGTCATTGAATAAGGGATTGGCGCGCTCGGTAATGACTTTTGTGGTATAGATGTTTACCACGGCCGGCGCGGCGAGATCCACCGCGTCCGCGTACGACACCACGCCGCTGGACAATCCATCGGGCAGCTTGAAGCGCTGCGGCGTTGACGCCTCATTGAGTTCCACCACGGGCCGGCCTTGACCAAGCAGGTCGGGGCGCAAAATCAGAATAATAAACGCCGCCGCAAGGCCAAAAATAACCGACTTGAAGATAAAGGGTGCTAACTTGTTCTTTTGCATAGTCACTGATTTTATTACGATTGGGGCTAAGTTACGAATTACAATGCATTCAGATTGATAAGGAATCGCACATGGTATTACTGCAAGACCTCGTCGACTATACCAACACGCTATTGGATATCCAGCGCTTCCGCGATTATTGCCCCAATGGTTTGCAAGTGCAGGGCAAAAACGAGGTGCAAACCATAATCTCCGGCGTAACAGCGAGTCAAGCGTTTTTGGATGCCGCCATTGCGATGGGCGCCGATGCGCTGTTGGTGCATCACGGTTATTTCTGGAACGGGGAAGATCCTTGTATCGTGGGCATGAAACGCCGGCGCCTGGCGCGCTTGCTAAGTGCCGAGGTAAGTTTACTGGCCTATCACCTGCCGTTGGATGCGCATGCCGATTATGGCAACAATGCACAGCTGGCCAAACGGCTGCAATTTCGTATCGCCGGCACCTTTGGCCGCGCGCCGGGGGATGAACTGGGGCTGCATGGTTCGCTCGCCACTCCCCTGAGTCCACACGCCTTCACGCAACATTTAAAGGCAAACCTGGGCCGGGCGCCGCTGCACATTCCGGGCGCTGCCCACGAGGTTCGCACGGTTGCCTGGTGTACCGGGGCTGCACAAAACTATATAGAACAGGCGGTTAAGCTTGGCGTGGATGCCTACGTGAGCGGCGAAATTTCCGAACCCACGGTGCATATTGCGCGGGAATCCGGTATTCATTATTTTGCCGCCGGGCATCACGCCACGGAACGTTATGGGGTCCAGGCCCTGGGCGCTCATTTGGCGCAACATTTCGATATTGAGCATCGGTTTATCGATATCGATAATCCGGTCTGACGAGTTGCATAACGCATTGAATTGTATAGCTGTTTATTGTGTATTGAGGCTTGGCGCTATTTACAGGACATGCCGCGGCCAGGCGCGGCATCGCGCGGCACTTGTTACGCCGCCTTGAATCCAATAGAATTAGCGGCTTTCCGGGCCGCGCCAGCGTGATTTGGCATACGGACCCGGTTGTTAAGCAGACACTGATAAGCAGACACTGATAAGCAGACACTGATAAGACACTGAGGTCAGTGAATACTGAGGTTGATGAAACAATGAAAGCCGAAATACATCCCAATTACCAGCCTGTGAATGTTACCTGCAGCTGCGGTAACACCTTTGCAACCAACTCGACCGTCGGCAGAGACTTGCACCTTGACGTGTGCGCGCAATGCCATCCGTTTTATACCGGCAGACAAAAAATGATTGATTCCGGCGGACGTGTTGACAAGTTCCGTCAAAAATACGGTAAGAAAAAGTAACTACTGAACCTCACCGCTGGGTTCAGCGTGGCTCCGGTGTTGTTCCTGAGGGTGACAGCATTAGGAATGAGTGTAACTGGTTAGCAACGGTAGCGGGTTTGTATCAATACAAAGGCGTCTTCATAAGGGCGCCTTTTTTATTGTGCGGCATATTAGCGCGTATCGCTTGCAGGCTGTTGTGTAGCTTGTTCCGCTTTGCGTTGCCCGATATGGCAGAGAAACGAATGCGAACCTTATTGAATAAAGCGCTGCTGCTTTTGCTGCTAAGCTTGGCGGCATTCCAGGCCTCGGCGGCCAACTGCGATCTTGAACCGCCGTTTGCTAGGGATAGCCAGGTTAGCCGGGTCAAGGTGCAAAAAGTCATCGACGGCGATACGCTGCGTTTGCAGGACGGCCGGCTGGTCCGGCTGATTGGCGTCAATACCCCGGAAATCGACCATGAAAACGGTGACTCCGAGCCGCTTGCGGAAACCGCACGGGATTTTTTACAAGCATTGATTGACCGGCAGCAGGCGTTCATACTGCTGCACTACGATAGCGAAACGCAAGACAGCCATGGCCGGCAACTGGCGCATGTGTTTTCCCCGCAGGGTAGCAATATCCAGGCGCAGCTCATCGCCAATGGTTTAGGTATTTGGATTACCGTGCCGCCTAACCTGCGCTACCTGGACTGTTACCGCGCGCAGGAACAACAATCGCGGCAACAGCATCGTGGTATCTGGGCGGCGCAGTACCGGGCGCCGCGTGAAACAGCTTCTCTCGGCCGCCGGGATCGCGGTTTTGTCTGGATGCAGGGAACCGTGACCCGTATCGGTCAGGGGAAAAAATATATTTGGCTGAATTTTGGCGAAGGAATTGCAGCCCAGGTGCATAAGGATGATCTGCAGTATTTTCCGGACCCAACATTTTCCACTTTGAAAAACAAGACCGTCAGTATCAAAGGATGGTTGTTTCCGTACAAGAACCAGATGGTCATGCGCTTGCGCCATCCCGCGTCAATGGACGTGTTGGACTAATAGCAAACATAACATGAGTAACTAACTATGAGTGATGATCTAAAAACCCGGGCCTTGCAATACCATGTTAAAGGCAAGCCAGGAAAAATCGCCATCCAGACCACCAAACCGTGTGAAACCCAGCAGGATCTTTCGCTGGCCTATACACCCGGTGTGGCGGCCCCGGTACGGGAAATCGCCGCGAACCCCGAACTGGCGTACCAATATACCGCCAAGGGGAACCTGGTTGCCGTAATCACCGATGGCACCGCCGTGCTGGGCCTGGGCAACGTCGGCGCACTGGCCGGCAAGCCGGTAATGGAAGGCAAGGCGGTGTTGTTCAAGCGCTTTGCGGATATTGACGTGTTCGATATCGAAGTCAATGCCGCGAGTAGCGAGGAATTTATCACGACGGTTGCCAATATTGCGCCGACCTTCGGTGGTATTAATCTGGAAGACATTGCGGCGCCCCAGTGTTTTGAAATTGAAAAAGCCTTGATCGAACGCCTCGACATTCCAGTGTTCCATGACGATCAGCACGGCACGGCGATTATCATCGCCGCGGGCATGCTCAACGCCCTGGAGGTGCAGGGGAAAAATCTGCACACCGCCCGGCTGGTATGTATTGGCGCCGGTTCCGCCGGTATTGCCTCGATGCGTTTGCTGGTGGCGTTGGGAGCTAATAAAAAAAATATTCTTCTGGTTGACCGCAAGGGCGTTGTGCATGCCGGCCGTGATGATTTGAATGTTTACAAGCGGGAATTCGCACTGGAAACGCCAAAAAGAACCCTGGCCGATGCCATGCGGGACGCCGATGCCTTTATCGGTGTGTCAGGGCCTGACCTCGTGTCAGCCGCGATGTTAAAAACCATGGCGCCACGGCCCGTAGTGTTCGCCTTATCCAATCCGGATCCGGAAATCGCCTACGATGTGGCGGTTGCGGCGCGCGATGACTTGATCATGGCGACCGGACGCAGTGATTTTCCCAACCAGGTCAATAATGTGCTGGGATTTCCCTTTATTTTCCGCGGCGCGCTGGATGTGCGCGCGAGAGTTATCAATGAGGCAATGAAAATCGCCGCGGTGCGCGCGCTTTCGTTGCTGACGCGCGAGCCGGTAACACCCGAAGTGTTGAAAGCGTATAACCTGAAGTCACTGGCGTTTGGTAAGGATTATATTATTCCCAAACCCTTTGATAGCCGGCTGATGCAGTATGTCCCGCCCGCGGTGGCCCGGGCGGCGATTGACAGTGGCGTGGCCGGAGCGGCTTACCCGGCCCACTATCCACCATCACCGGTATGATGTAACACGCATTACCAATCAGCAGACATCCGCTTGCTTGAGTGAGGCCGGTGGTGTTCAATAACTACCAAATGCGCCTACATCCGTTCCCGATGTGCGATTTTCCGCAATAGAGTATTTCTTGATGGCGGTTTCGAGTTTTTGTTGTTCGGTGAGCGACAGGCCTGAATGCAAATACCGTTCTGCGGCGCGATACACGGTTTCCAGCTGTTTTACCAGGTAATTCAAATTAAGGATGGTCTTGGCAATGGCATGCCGGTCGTTGTTTTGCTCGCGCATGGTACCCGCCTGCGCAATCGCCTGGCGCAGCTCATCATCAGAGATATGCACTGCGTAGTCGGAAGAATGAAAATTACGGTAGGTGTTGGTGGCGCTGATGATGCCGCGGTGGGCGGTGGTCGTGTGACCGGAGCGTAAATAGGCGTTACAGGCGGTGAGTACTTTGGTCAGCTCTTCGGTTTGATCATGCAAGGCAAACAGGCTCTTGGCGAGAAAATGCCGGTCATTCTCTTGCCAAATCAACCGCTTGGCTTCCAGAAACGCGCTGTCCAATTCCGCCTTGTTTGGCTTTCCCATTGCGGACTCCTCGCCCCATGGATTTTTTGGAAAGTTTAGCCGTGTTTTTCATAATTACACCAAAATGCCTATTGGCGCAATTGTTTTTCCCGCTTTTGCTCGATGGCGACGATATTCACGATATCATCAAGCTCCGATATCACGACATCCAGCAGGTCGTCCACCGTAACGATTCCAATCAGTACATTTTCGTCATTCACCACGGGTACGCGCCGGATACCCTTACCGCGCATAAGCTTAAGTATGTCATAAACGTGGCTGGATTCCTGTGCGGTTATCAGGTCCGCTGACATGACATCCGCGGCTGTCACGCTATTGATATCGATCTCCTTCGACAGCAGTTCGATCACGAGATCACGGTCGGTGACAATACCCACAGGGATGTTGCACGCGTTCTGTTGTTCGGTAATGACAACTGAACCAACGTGATGCTCGCGCATCAGTTGTGCGAGTTCCGTTATGGAAGTGTCCCTGCCGGTGATAATGACATCGCGATTGCATATTTCTCCGATAAACATGGGTTGCTCCTTTCGGGGTTATGAATTTTTATGATGCGCTTGACTGGCAACAGCAGAGCTTAGTTTCATTATGCTGTAACCTGGCGATTCCGCGTTGATGCGGGTCAATAAAAGCCCCGCCCGGTGCACCGGAAATCACGGGCCTGCGTCAACAGGTTCGGCATGCGGGTGGGTGAGTTGACGCGCCAGCTTTCCGATATCAATTTCCTGGCCGGTATTAACCGTGATGACGTACGGTTGTTCATCCGCAGCGAAGGATTGCGCGGTTTCGATTTGATGCTCCAGTACCTGCAAGGTCGCCTCGGATATCGCGGTGGCCTGCGCCGCGCGGGAGATAATGCGTTGTTGCAGGGTTTTCTTTTCAACGTAGCAATCCAATATCACGAACCTGGCATTAAGTTCGGCGGCAAGTTGCCGAAACCGGTTGCGCTGCGCCAGCTGCAGGAAGGTTGCGTCCACAATAACACTCCAGTGATTGCGCAGCACGTGGCCGGCCAGCGCATACAATGCCGTGTAAGTTTGTTCGTTGGCGTCTCTGGTATAGATGCCGCGGCCAAGGATAGAGTCACTCTTATCCGTGGCCTGTAATTTGAAAAGTCTTTTACGTTCCACGTCAGAGCGTAAGTGAATGGCAAACCAATACTGGAACAACTGTTTGGCGATCGTGGTTTTTCCGGAGCCGGACAAACCATGGGTAATCACCAATAGGGTTTCGCCGGGGTGGCGCAGCTGGTTCGCCAACTTAACGAAGTGATGATAAGGGGCGAGATTGAACCGTGGTTGACTGCGGCCGTTAACCGGCTGGTTGGCGCGGATGATTTCCACTTTGGCGCGCACCATGGCGCGGTACACCAGATAAAAACGCAGGCAGTTTAATCCATCATAGTCACCGGTCAGGGTTAGATAGTCATTGAGAAAATGCGCGGCGAGATCCTGTCTTTCACGGGCGAACAAGTCCATGACCAGAAATGCCACTTCACTAATGACATCAATCCAGCGAAAATCGGCATTAAACTCAATGCAATCAAAAGGGGTGATTTTATCGTTAAAAATGGCAATGTTGCCGAGGTGTAAGTCCCCATGACATTCCCGGATAAACCCGGTTGCTTTACGGTTTTTCAGCGCCGTCGCGAGCCTGGAGAACTCCCTGTTACTCCAGGCTTCAAGCTTATCCAGGTCCTGGCGATCCTGCTGCTCCTGTAACAACGGCCGGCAATGGTGAAAATTGTCATTGGTAATATGGCGAATAATATCGGGATCACCATAGCGGGTGCCGGGTGCGGTGTGCGGAATAGTGCGATGGAAATTTGCGATAACCGCAGCGAGTTCCTGCATGTGTTCCAGGGTAAGCTTGTGTTGTCCAATTAAAACATCCAACTGCTGGTTCAGGTCAAATTGGCGCAAGCGAACCGCGTAGTCAACCGCCGGCCCGTTGCCGTTTATCACGGTACCGTCCGCATCGCGGGTAATTGCCGCCACGTCAATGTATAGTTCCGGGGCGAGGCGTTTATTCAGGCGTAATTCTTCAAAACAAAAGAACTTGCGTTTTTCAAGCGTTGTAAAATCAACAAAACCCAGATTAACCGGTTTTTTCACCTTGTAGGCGATCTTGCCCGTAAGCAATACCCAGGAAATATGCGTCTCAATCACCTGGACTTGTGTAATACCATGCAGGTTGCAAAGGGACTGCTTTAGCGAATTGATAATATCAGGCATTTCGCGGGATACAGGGCTTGATTAGGTGTCGATTGAATATGTCACGATTGGAATTTTGGGGCGTTGATGCACATCAAGAATTGCGCTGGACATCTATTGATTGGATTAGGCACTATTAAAAAATGAAACACGTTGTAATTCTCTTCATCGGGTTGGTTTTGGGTGTAAACCAGGATTCGCAGGCCAGTATCTTTCAGTTACCCACGAATGGCGATAACGTGGTTGGTGTTTTGCAATATCAGGTCGTGTCGGGCACGGAAACCCTGCTGGATGTCGCGCGCCGCTATAATGTCGGCTACAACGAAATTGTCGCCGCCAATCCCGGAATTAATCCATGGCTGCCTGGCGACGGGAGACGGATAGTCATTCCCAGCCAATTTATTCTACCCAGCAAGCCCTGGGAAGGTATTGTGGTTAATTTGCCTGAAATGCGCCTCTATTATTTTCCGCCTACAACCCAGTTTTCTGACCGGCGGGTTATCACGATGCCATTGAGCATCGGCAAAATTAACTGGAGCACACCGACGGGAAATTACCGCGTCAAGGAAAAAATCAAACACCCGTCATGGTCGGTGCCGGAATCCGTCATTGCAGAGAACGGCCTGGAACGTTACGGGAATCGCCGCATTATTCCGCCACTCGATGAGGAGAACCCTTTAGGGTCTTATGCGATTTTGCTAAACGAACCGGGGTATTTAATTCATGGCACCAATAAGCCCTACAGCATTGGCATGCGGGTCAGCCATGGTTGCTTGCGCCTGTATCCCGAAGATATCGCAGTGCTGTTTGATTACATTGAACGGGGTATGCCGGTGCGCATCATCAATCAACCGCACAAGGTTGGTAAGCGGAAAAATACTATTTATGTGGAAACGCACAAAGTGCTGGCGGAGGATGTGGATAGACACGGAACCAATATTTCGCCGATTGTCAGTGAAATGGTGCGCCGTGTATCCGGAACAAAGGTCCCGGATGATATCTGGCGTCACCTCGATCGGGTGATATCGGATGCTTCCGGTCTACCCACTCCTCTGCTGAAGTTGCCTGACACCGAGCTCGGCAAACAAATCCAAATGAAAAAAATCAGCAGCAATCCATGATCGTCATTAAAGCGCGTTGTGGCCGTCCCCGTTATTTCGCAATGGATTTCTCAAACATCTTTTCAGATTGAGCGGCTGCATCCCGGGCCAGTGCCTTAGCTTCCCGGGCTTCTTTCAGTGCTTGGTCCGCAGTGGATTGCGCGCCGTTGGCCGCGGATAAAGCCTGATTAGCCTTTGCCAGCGCCTCGTCAGCTTTTTGATCCGAACGTAGGGCGATTGCTTTGGCTTCGTCGGCACTCGCTTGCGCGGATTTAACCGCTGTCTCGAGATCCGCATTTTGCCCGGTCGTCGTGCAGCCTATAAGCAACATTGCTGCCAAGCTGTTTGCAATGAGTATTCGAGCAGTATTCATGTTTGTCTCCTCCACAGTAACAGTAAACAGTATTAGTGTTGTTCCATTTTTATAACGTTTTGTATTTATACCGGTTATTTGATGACGCAGCAACTATGCTTTATCAATTTATAGTGTAGCGGATCGTGCGTGAGCACCCTATAACTAGCTAAAAGTTTGTTGATACATATCAATTGTGAAGAATTGAAGGGGTTCACGTGAATCCCACAGGCGCTTGTAAAACATCCTGCGGGAGAATCATGCTGGTTAATTAGAAAGCAGCGAACACGGAACAAATGTGCCTCACGATGCCGCATGACCGGAAAATTTTCTCCGGATTATTCACTGGAATCGGTTTGTGTACAGGCCCGCTGATGGTTCTTAACACGGAGTTAAAACTTAGATTAATCCGTTGGATATCATCGGGTTTATTGGCATGGGGAAAAAACACTCATGATGTGGCCTTACCTAAGCAAGGCTTAAGAATCAAATAAGCAGCGGATAATCTGACTCGCTTTAAATAGCTCCTGACCAAACGAATCGACACGGTGTGGTGATATTGGGAGCAAGAATTTTCAATCGTGGTGTTTTTCGGACACAGACAGGAGAAATAGGATGGCGGCAGGTACTGATACTCTTCATCAGGCAGGTACCATCACGGCCGATGATTGTTGAGAGTGAATGGATCGCGGGATTGGATGAAAGCGAAGTGAATAGTGTTATCACCAACGGCGGTTCCCAATTTCATAAACAGGCGGCATGAGGATCCGGTATTAACGCATTAGCGGCAACATTGGTTATGATGTTAAGTCTGTTTACAGTTAAAAACGCAGCGCACTGGAGCAGCCTGTGTTGGCGTGCTTGAGTGAGCTACATGTTTGTTACAACTGTTGTAGCGTCTGTTGTAGCGTCTGTTATAGCAACAACAATAAGTAGTTGGTACTCAACGGTATAAGGATAAAAAAGTCATGAGACTATTACTTGTAGAGGATAACGAAAGTATCGGAAAGGGGATCCATTCAGGTTTGTCGCAAGCGGGATACGCCGTCGACTGGGTGAAAGACGGCGCTACTGCGCAATCCGCACTGGCCAATGAAAAGTATGATATCGCGGTGTTGGATTTGGGATTGCCGCGGCGGTCCGGTCTGGACGTGCTGGCCGAGCTTAGGGCAAAAGGCAATGATGTGCCGGTGCTGATCCTGACCGCGCGGGATACCGTTAATGACCGTATCGTCGGGCTGGACCACGGCGCTGATGACTATGTGGTGAAGCCGTTTGACCTGGATGAGCTCAATGCGCGGATCAGGGCGATCCTGCGCCGCAGCAGCGGCCGTTCCAGTCCGAAAATCGTTCATGGGGATATCGAGGTGGATCCGGCTTCGCACTCGGTGACCAAGTCGGGAGAGCTAGTGGAATTGCCACCCCGCGCCTTTGCCATCCTGCAAACACTGCTGGAAAATGCCGGCCGTGTCATGTCGCGGACGCGGCTTGAAGAAAGCATGTACTCCTGGAAAGACGAGATTGAGAGTAACGCAGTGGAAGTTCACATTCATACGATACGCAAAAAGCTGGGCAGTGATTTAATCCGGACCATTCGAGGGGTTGGTTATATTGTGGATAAACCCAAATGAACGTATCTATCCGGAGACGGTTGTTAGTTGGTTTGTTGTCGTTAATCACCGTCGCGTATGTTTTTGCTCTAACCAAGAATTATTTCGACACACGCAAGGAAATCCATGAGTTAATGGATGCGGAACTCGCCCAGTCCGCGCGCGTGCTGCTGGAAATCAGTTCTCATGAGCTTTATGAACAGATCGCTTACGAAGCGCAGCATAAAAGTAGTGGTGTGTCGGAGCATATAAATACTCAGGTTCACAAATATCAGCAGGCGATTGATTTCCAGATCTGGACCGGCGAGGGGCGTCTGGCGGTGCGTTCCGCGCTTGCGCCGACTGATATGCTGATCGACCAGGATGAAGTGTTTGGCGACAAGGTAATTAATGGCGGGCGCTGGCGCGTCTATTCGGTCGCGGACGAGCACAATACCCTGCGCGTGCAGGTTGGGCAGCCCTATGCCGAACGCGATAGCTTAAGCAGCAGTATTTCCATTCGTTTGATCGCGTCGTTTGGAATCATTTTGCCTTTAGTGGCGGTGTTGATTTTTGTGACCGTTGGGCATGCTATGGCGCCTTTGAAAAGCATCGCCAGGCAAATCGAAAACCGGCGCTTTGATAATTTACAGCCGGTGGACACCGCCCAGGTGCCTTTCGAGGCCCTGCCGATGGTGAACGCATTGAATTCGTTGTTTAAACGCTTGCAAAATGCGTTTGATGAAATCGCGTTGTTCACCTCGAATGCGGCGCACGAATTGAGAACGCCCCTGGCGGCGCAAAAAGTTCATGCCCAGGTGGCTATGCAAGCCAAGGATGAAAAGGTTCGCAATGAGGCGTTGAAAGAAGTCGTGGACAGCATCGATCGCTCAACGCACATGGTCGCGCAATTGCTGACGTTGTCCAGGCTCGATCCGGAAGGGAGCGTGGGTAGCAGCGCATCCGCCAATCTGTGTCAAATCGCGGAAGAACAACTTTCCGGGATCGGAATAACGGCGCTGGCCAAGAATATTGATTTGAGCCTTGAGGCGCCTCATGGCTGCCAGATTCAGGGCGAACCGGTCATGGTCGGTATTATGATACGCAACCTGGTTGAAAACGCCATTCGTTATACACCGGGTGGCGGTACGGTGACGGTGTCGATTACCAAAGTGGACGGCCATTGGCATGTTATTGTCGAAGACAGCGGGCCGGGTATCCCGGAGGAAGAGTACGAAAAAGTCTTTAAAAGATTTTATCGTGTGGCGGAAGGTAACCACGAGGGTACGGGCCTGGGACTCGCGTTGGTGCAGCGCATTATTGAAATTCACCGCGCGGCCATTCAGTTCAGTAAATCACGGTACGGTGGCTTGAAAGTCGATGTTCGTTTCGCGGAACCGCAGGCTGTTTAGGAAGCTATTGTTATAAGGTAACTACTCACCCGTGGGCGGCGCCGGTGTCTCCTGCCGGGGGACGCCACAAGTACGTCCCTGTAGGCTCGACTGC
>DATCIR010000164.1:0-5383 GCA_036507695.1 Gammaproteobacteria bacterium | reverse complement strand
AGCTACCCATAGGATGTCATTCTATTTTCATGCACGAACGAGGTTCACCGGTTGGGTGAACAACGCTACGCAGTGGATTGCACGCTTGTCTTCACGATCGTCAAAGCGCATGGCGGCGTTGCAACTCCTTGGAATGGAACGGCCATTCCGCATTCCCTTCCAAGAGTGCAGCGCCTAGCCCTGCACTCTGAAAATCGCACACTCCACCGCGTCCAACTGCGGATTCTAGGTTGAAGGTTAAGTCAATCCGCAAACAAATAAAAAAGGAGAGCCAGGCTCTCCTTGGTATGAAGCTTAAGAAGCGTTTACGAAATATGTTTTGCCCGGAGCTCGCCGTATTCTTCAAGCATTTGAAACACGGTCAGTAACACCAGCAAGCCACCCGCGACGATGGCATTCCAGGTTGCCGCAGCTATTGAAGCATAACCAAACAGCCAGGGCGAAACTAATAATATTACCGCGGCGGTGAGGTTAATCCACTCTTCCCACGGTTGCTGGTTGGCAATACCCAACTGTGAAACAAAAAATACCACGGTGGCAATGGTGATCGCGGTCATGCTGGCAACCGGATGGGAGAAGAAACCCAAAGCCAGGGGCGATACCAGCAGCCAGAGGCCGATGGCCAGTTCAATTGAATCTTTCCATCCCGAAGCACTGCGACTTTTTTTATCCATAGTGTTCTCCATTGTTATTGAATAAAGTTACCGATGGTTTTTGAACAAAACAACTGGCGTACACGGCATACTCGACGCAATTACCGGCGCTGAAAGACACAACAAGACACTACAACCTGGGTACGGCAAACAGAGGCAGGACAAAATGACGCGTTAACCGTTCCAGCCGAACAGGAACTGACTGAAGTGATGAAAGACAGTGCGGCCGGAAGCAGTCAACTCAATGGCCAGGGTATAAAAAAACCGGAGAAATAAAAAGCCCGATAGAATAGTTGCGCAATTGGGCCGGGCTCAGTAAGCGGTTTGCGAACAAGCAGTTGGCAAGCTTATAAACCAGGTTAATTCGCGTTATCGAAAAATTCAGTGCAGGTCTAATGCGTTTTTGTTTTGGTCGCACCGCAGCGGGCGCACTTGTAAAGGGTGACCAGCTGGCCGCGTTTTACATCAAACTGCTTGTTTTGTTCCACGACCCATTTGTGAAACCCGTTCCCGCACAATGTCTTGCCCTTGTGTTTTTCTTTCAAGGAAGGTTTCCGGAATTTAATGACTTCGCCCATAACCGCAGACACGCATTGTTGTTCAGCATTGTTGTTCAGTAAACTGTTTTGTAGCATGAAGTCCCGCCCGCTTACAATGGGATTTTCAGGCTCGACCATCACCACGACTGGTTTGACGGGTCAGTTTCAGGGAATCGGTTTGTTCCCGTGATACACGCAGTTGGTATTTACCCATGACGCTGCGAATTCCAGAGAGGCCGACCGTTACGGTACCTGATTGGCGGGGATAGCGAGCCAAACGCCAAATCTTGCGTGAGGTTAGCCCCATGGTTATTACCATTGGCGGGGCTGCGGCGGCTTCCGGCAGCATGGCTGGTGGTCCCGCCAAGAGCAAGTCAAAGCCGTTGGTCAGAATGGCTTTTTCGGTCATAAGCCTGATACCGCGAGTATTCATTATTATGAGATTAGTCTACAAGCGGTTAAATACTGTACTTGTTTGATAAATCTATGTTACGTGGATAGCGCGCTCCGCTGACCGCCCCGGCCCCATGACGACGGTTTCCAGTTAAATTCATGCCGGAGGGTGATCAGGTGCTCGTTTTGTGTGATTTAAACCGTGGCATCCAGGCACTCAAACAAATCCAGCGTGGGCGCCCAATTGAGTTCGCGTTTGGCTTTTTCGTTGTCGATGGTGAGGGAGTATCGCAGGCAATCGAGCCAGGCCGGATCGCCATAGCGGCCGGTATAGCGCCAGCCCCATTGATGAACCTGCTTTGCCAGCCCGAACGGCAAGGGGAGGGAATAGTGGCGCAGGTGTTGCTGAATTAAAAAAAGCGAGGCAACCTGATCCGTGGCCAGGTTAAAACTGCCCCGCACCTCCTTCACTAAGCCCTGGATCATGGCCGTGGCCACGTCCACTTCGGATACGCATTGAGTGAGCGGCTGGGGATCATCGAACATAAAATAACATGGCCACCGCAACAGCGCTTTAACCAGCGGTTGGGTGTTTTCACCGAGGATCACCTGCGGGCGAAAACGTACGACACGCAGCGCCGGGTGTTGTTGTTCAAATTCATCCAGCCATTGTTCCACGGCGACTTTATCTTCGGAGTAATAAAAATCTTTGACGGGTTTCAACGGCTGCTCTTCCGTGATGAATTGCGGATTGCCTTTATCCATGCCATAAACGATCGCGCTTGATAAATGAATCAGGGTCTGCACCGCGTTTCTCGCGGCCTGATCAAACACGTTTTTACTGCCTTCAACGTTAACACCGCGGATATACGCGCGGTCAAAACGTTGATGGCCGAGCGTGCCGCTATTTACCACAAACGCCAAGTGAATAACGGCATCGATGCCGGCAAAATGGCGCGCGAGTTCATTGGATCGTATGTCCAGAAGCTGTTCCCGGTATTTGCCGTGACTAATGCCCGAAGGTTTGAGGTCAACGCCGGTGATGTGATGAATGCGAGAATCATCCAGTAATACCGGCAGGCATGCCCGGGCGAGATGTGACGCGCTGCCAGTAACAAGTAATTTCATATCCGGATATTTACCTGAATTGCCTGGGGCGGGTCAAACCTTTTAGCGCGCCTGCAATGCGTTAATTTGTTGAATTTCGCCTATTAAGAATGGCGGGAGTCACCGGCTATTCCGGCCGGAATGAGTTCGCTCAAGTCAATGGCAATATTAACACTATGCGGTATTTGCCTGCTGGCCGCTCCGCGCCCAATGGAGAATCCCATGACCCGTTGCATGGCTTGTGTCATACTGCGTGCTGCCGTTTCCAGTAACCAAAGTGGCCTAATGTACCTGAAAAGTGAGCTTCAATCCCATTGATTGACTAAGCTGAAATGAAAAAATCCAATGTGGAATTTCTTGCCGGCGCCCGTGGCTGGCAATACCCGGAATGGGTGGGCGAATTTTACCCGGAAGACTTGCCGGAGGATTGGCGTTTTTCCTATTATTGTAACGAGTTTCAGGCGGTACTGATTCCTTTTGATTATCTGCAGCGCTACGAAACGCAAGAGTGGGCGGAATGGCTGGATGATGCGCCCGATAATTTTGCTTTTTATGTTGAGCTGGCGCAGAGCGCTTCCTGGAACAAAGTTGGCGCTTTTCTGGAAGCCTTGGGGGAACAACTCAAAGGTATCGTGATTGTAATAGAGACCTTACCGGAGCACGAAGCGCTTGGCGCGCTGATCAAACATGCCAAGCGCAGGGCGCCGGTGAGTATCAAACATTCCGGCGATAAAGTCAGTGACCGCGAAATACAAAGTCTGTTGTCGCAGCATGAAGTCAATGAATGCTGGAATGGCCATGATGATGTGCCGGTATGGGGCTATGGCGGGGCGGCGGTGATCCTGCGCGATTCCCGCGCGCAACATACACCGGAAATCTTGCGGCAAATTATCGAAAATGGGCTGGCGTATGCCGGCAATAATGAAAGGATTGCGTGTTTTTTTAACGGGAACTCGCCTAAAATAGGCGATGTGCGTACCGCCAGGATGATCGCCGAATTACTGATTTGATCGCGGCTTTTTTTACCCAAAAAGATTAACCCAAAACTGAATTTACAAAACTGAGTTACAAAACTGAGTTACAAAACCAGGCCAAGAATAACAATGTCAAGCCGTCAACCAGCGCCGGATTCCCCGTCGCAAACCTTGGTTAAAATCCGCGGATTGCGGTATTTTCGCGGATCGCGCGCGATTTTCGACGGCGTGGATATGGATATCAAACGCGGCAAGCTAACCGCCATCATGGGGCCGAGCGGCACCGGCAAGACGACCCTGTTGCGCCTGATCGGCGGGCAATTACGTCCCCAGCAAGGCACGATTACGGTTGACGGGCAGGAAGTCAACAAGCTCAATCATCGTCAGTTGTATGAGTTGCGCAAACGCATGGGCATGTTATTTCAAAACGGCGCCCTGTTAACGGATCTTAATGTGTTTGATAATGTGGCGTTCCCCCTGCGCGAGCATACCCGTTTGCCGGAATCCATGATTCGCAGCCTGGTGTTAATGAAGTTGCAGGCCGTGGGATTGCGCGGCGCGTCTAAATTAATGACCAGCGAGCTGTCGGGCGGCATGTCCAGGCGGGTCGCGCTGGCGCGTGCTATCGCGCTGGACCCCATGATGATCATGTATGACGAACCGTTTACCGGGCAGGATCCCATCTCCATGGGGGTGCTGGTGTCCTTGCTAAAAAATCTGAATGACGCGCTGAACTTGTCCAGCATCCTGGTATCGCACGATGTGCACGAAACCTTATCCATCGCCGATGATGTGTATGTCATTTCCGAGGGCAAGGTGGTGGCGCAGGGTCCGGTGGACGTGGTCAAACGGTCCGATTCCGCCTGGGTGCAACAATTCATCCAGGGCAAGAACGATGGGCCGGTGCCATTTCACTATCCCGCGCCGAAATTAATCGATGACTTAATGCAGGGCTAACTCAGACTTGAGCAATCATTACCACAGCGAAGTTCATGACTGCAAAGGAAGCGCCGATGCTTGACGCGCTGCAACGGCTGGGCTCCGCGTCAATGGATACACTGGAGCGCCTGGGGCGGGGACATTTATTCCTGCTCAATGTGTTGACCGGTGTCCCCGGATTGTTTTTGCGTTTCCGGCTGGTGGTGCAACAGATTTATTCAGTCGGCGTTTTGTCCTTATTGATTATTGGCGTCGCCGGTCTGTTTGTCGGCATGGTCTTGGGACTGCAAGGGTACAACACGCTGGTGGATTTCGGCGCCGAGGAATCCCTGGGCGTGGTGGTGGCGTTAACCCTGGTGCGGGAATTGGGTCCCGTGGTGGCGGCGCTGTTGTTCGCCGGGCGCGCGGGATCGGCGTTAACCGCGGAAATCGGCTTGATGAAAGCCACGGAACAATTATCGGCCATGGAAATGATGGCGGTTGATCCCTTGCATCGAGTGATTGCGCCGCGCTTTCTGGCCGGATTTATCGCGTTGCCCTTATTGGCGGCGTTGTTCAGCGCGGTGGGTGTGGTGGGCGGCTATTTCGTCGGCGTTGGCTTGCTTGGCGTCGATGAGGGCGCGTTCTGGTCGCAAATGGAAGACAAGGTCGACTTGTTTGACGACGTGATGAACGGCGTGATCAAAAGTATTGTATTTGGATTCGTGGTTACCTGGATTGCGGTTTTTGAAGGCTATGACGCCATGCCAACGTCGGAAGGCGTGGGACGGGCCACCAT
>DATCIR010000163.1:0-7752 GCA_036507695.1 Gammaproteobacteria bacterium | reverse complement strand
TTTTCATTTATTTTATCAATTGCAAAATCTGCTCTTCGTCAAGGATTTCGATGCCGAGTTTTTGCGCTTTGTCGTATTTGGAGCCGGGATCGGCGCCGACGATGACGTAGTCGGTTGCTTTGGAGACGCTGCCGCTGACTTTGGCGCCTAACGCGATGAGTTTGTCTTTCAATTCGTCGCGTTTCATGCTGGCGAGGGTACCGGTGATGACAAAGGTTTTGCCGGCGAGTTTGGAATCCCCGCGCGCGGGTTGCGGAACCTGCGGCCAGTGCACGCCGGCCTTGCGCAGTTTTTTGATAACCTGCTGGTTATGCTTTTGTTTGAAGAAACTGACAATGTGCCCCGCGACAATCGGCCCGATATCCGTCACTTGCTGCAAGGCGTCCTCATCCGCTTCCATGACGGTATCCAGATCGCCAAAGTGTGTGGCCAGGTTCAGCGCGGTGGCTTCCCCCACGTCGCGGATGCCCAGGGCATAGATAAAGCGCGCAAGGGTGGTGTTTTTGCTTTTCTCCAGGGCTTTGAGCACATTGTCGGCGGATTTCTCCGCCATGCGTTCCAGCCCGGCCAGTTGTTCCTTGGTTAAACTATACTGGTCGGCGGCGTCTTCGACGAGCCCTTTATCGACCAGCTGGTCCACCAGTTTGTCGCCCACGCCGTCGATATCCATGGCGCGGCGCGAATTGAAATGCTTGATGGTGTTCTTGCGTTGCGCGGGGCAGGCCAATCCGCCGGTGCAGCGCGTGGCCGCTTCGCCTTCCACGCGTTCGACATCCGAACCGCATTCGGGGCATTTGTCCGGCATCTTGAACAAGCGGGTGTGCTTGGGCCGCCGCTCTTTCACCACGCTAGCCACTTTGGGAATGACATCACCGGCGCGATAGATAATCACGGTGTCGCCGGCGCGCACATCCAGCCGTTCGATTTCATCCTGGTTGTGCAGGGTGGCATTGGTGACGGTGACGCCGCCGACTTCCACCGGCTCGAGGCGCGCCACGGGCGTCAGTATGCCGGTGCGTCCCACTTGCACGTCGATGGCCTTGATGGTGGTTAGCGCTTCCTGCGCCGGGAATTTATGGGCGATGGCCCAGCGCGGGGCGCGCGAGACGAAGCCGAGTTCTTCTTGCTGCGCGATAGCGTTGACTTTATACACCACGCCGTCGATTTCATAATCCAGCTGCTCGCGGCGCTCGCCAATGCTTTGGAAATAATGCAGGCAGCCTTTGATGCCTTTGACTTTTTTCACTTCGGGGCACACGCGGATGCCCCAGGATTTGAATTGTTCCAGGATCTCGCTTTGCCGCGCCGCGAGTTTGCCGCCTTTGACTTCACCATAGCCATAGCCGAAAAATTCCAGCGGCCGGGTGGCGGTGATGCCGGAATCGAGCTGGCGCAAACTGCCCGCGGCGGCGTTGCGGGGATTAGCAAAGGTTTTCGCGCCGGCCTGCTGCTGCTTTTTATTGAGCGCGTAAAATCCTTCCTTGGACATGAACACTTCACCGCGCACTTCCAGCACTTCGGGATAGCCTTTGCCGGCCAGCTGCAAGGGCACGGAATGAATGGTGCGCGCATTTTGCGTGACGTCTTCGCCCGTCTCGCCGTCACCCCGGGTCGCGGCTTGCGCGAACCTGCCTTTTTCATACCGCAGGCTGATAGCGAGGCCATCGAGCTTGGGTTCGGCGGTAAATTCCAGTTGCTCCGGGTCCTTGAGGCTCAGCCGGTCGGCGATGCGTTTGCCAAAGCCTTGCAGCTCTTCTTCACTGAAGGCGTTAGCCAGTGACAGCATGGGGATGGCGTGCCGCACTTCGCCGAATTCCTTGAGCGGCGCGGCGCCGACACGCTGGGTGGGTGAATCCGGTGTAACAAGCTCGGGAAACTGCTGCTCCAGGGATTGCAATTCGCGGAACAGCTTGTCGAATTCCGCGTCGGGGATTTCCGGATTGTCGAGCACATAATAGCGGTAATTATGATAGTTGATCTGTTGGCGCAATTCATTGACGCGTTCGACAATGGCTTGGGTGATTGCTTGGCTGGCCGGCATGATGTGCTCAACATCCCATTTTAGTCAGCAGTTCTTCCTTGAAACCGAATTGCGTCATGTCCCGGATGCGTTGCGGATACAGGATGCCGTCCAGGTGATCGCATTCGTGCTGCGCGACGCGCGCGTGAAAGCCTTCGGCATCGCGTTCGATCAGCCTGCCCTTTTCATCATAACCCCGATAGCGCACGCGGGTGTAACGCGGCACCAGGCCGCGCATGCCGGGCACGCTCAGGCAGCCTTCCCAGCCATCATCCATTGCCGCGTCAAGGGGCGTAATGACCGGATTGATTAATATCGTGGTGGGCACAAAACCCCGCCCCGGATAACGCGGATTATCGTCTTCCACGCCGAAAATCACCACGCGTTTGAGGATCCCGATTTGCGGCGCGGCGATGCCGGCGCCATCTTCGGCGCGCATGGTGTCAAACAAATCCTGGATTAACCGGTCCAATTCGACTGTGTTAAACTCGGTCACTTCAGCGCTGGGTTCCTGCAATAGTGGATGTCCCATACGCAGTACTTTTCTTGCAGCCATTTTAACTGTCTCACTATTTCCCTGAAAAAATTGCTATATACTACATGTTTACGTAAACCAACTGAATAGACCACATATTGTACAATCCCATGCGAAATTTTAAAATTCAATCTCTTAGCGGGTTAGCGTGCGCGCTGTTGCCATCAATAATGTTTTCAGCGATGTTTTCCTCCATTGCCCTGGCCGCCCCCGCCACCAGTAAAGATGAATCCGGCACGCCCTGGTATCAAGTCGAAGTGATCATTTTTGCCAACCAGAGCTATTTGGGCATGAGTTCGGAAACCTGGCCCGATGGCAGCCAATTGCAATTCAATAAATTCCTTGAGTTGATCCACCCCGACGACCTGAAACTGGATAGCGCCACCGTAGCAGCCAACCAGAGCAAATTGCCCCCCAATGTTAGCGCCGGCGCCAGTCCGGGGCTGGTGCCGTTCCAGTTACTGGGCGCATCGGAATTGCAATTGGTTCCGATTGCCAAAAAACTTGCCGCGTCGAAGGACTATCAAATCATCATGCATATTGCCTGGCGCCAGCCCACCCTGGATCCTGACAAGTCTCTCCCGGTTTATGTTTACCAGGGCGTGGAATTACCGGCAGCGGCCCGCTTAAAAGCCGAGGCTCAAGCCGCCGCGGGCAAGCAAGGCGCGGGAGCCAGCCGTTTTACCAATGTGGCCGTGGGTGATTTTACGGTTGATTCCAGCCAGTATGGCCGCTTGCTTCCGGTTACGGAAGTGGATATTAATACCGGCCCGGTGGTGAATCCCTTTTCCGGAACCTTGCGCCTGAGTGTGTCACGCTATCTGCATTTCGAGGCGGACTTGAATTACCGCCTGCCCATGTTGAAAGAAGAAGTGGTGTCGCTGGACTCAACGGCTACCGGATATGACTCTGCTTCAGGCACGCAACATTTCGCGTCGTCCGGGCAAGCGGGCGAAAAACCACAGACCACGGTTCGCAAACGCCAAACCTTGCAGACGTTTCACCTGTATGAATCGCGCCGCATGCGCAGCAAGGAAATCCACTATCTTGATCACCCCATGTTTGGCGTGGTCGCGAGGGTGGTTCCTTACGGTGTAGCGAAAGCGGAAGCGGATTTCGACCCCGCGTCGCAGGCGTTTACGCCGGGCGAGCCCGGCGCGCCGAAGACTGCCCCGTAAAACACCGTTTTTTTTATCCTCTCCTTTGCAAAGGAACGGGATGCATTAAGCACGAACCGCACTGTTCGCGAAAAGATTTTATACCCCCCCTAACCCCCCGTTTGTAAAGGGGGGATTTAAATTCACTACACCAATTTAACAAGTTGCTCGAGAATCGCCGCGACTTTTTTCATGCCACCGGCGAGTTCGGCTTCGATTTCTTTCATGGTGATTACACCGGCGCCCCGCCCCGCCGCCCAGTTGGCCACCACCGCGCAGGTGGCGTAGTCCAAATTTAGTTCGCGCGCCAGCGCCGCTTCGGGCATCCCGGTCATGCCGACAATGCCGCAACCGTCCCGCTCCATGCGATTTATCTCAGCGGCTGTTTCCAGGCGCGGCCCTTGAGTCGCCGCATAGGTGATGCCGTCTATGATCGATATCTTGGCGGCGGCCGCCGCCTGCAATATCTTTTTCCGCAACGCATCGGAATACGGATGGGTAAAATCAATATGGACGACATACTTCAAGCCTTCTTCAAAAAAGGTGTTTACGCGCGACCAGGTGTAATCAATGATCTGATCCGGGACAACCAGTTGGCCCGGCAGCATGTCAGCGCGGATACCGCCCACCGCCGCGACGGCAAACACGCTCTTGGCGCCGGCCTCCTTCAACGCCCAAAGGTTCGCGCGGTAGTTGACCTTGTGCGGCGGTATGGTGTGGCCATAACCATGACGCGCTAAAAACATAATGTCTTTTCCGAACAATTGTCCGTGGGTCAAGGGACCGGAGGGTTCACCATAGGGTGTATGCACGATCTCCCGGCCGCTGATGCTGAGAGACTCCAGTTTAGTAAGTCCGGTACCACCGATAATCGCCAAATCCGCCACATATCCTCCAAGTAACTGCAACTCTAAAAATAACCGCCGATGAAATAAACCTACTCATCAACCGCGTAAATGCCCGACACGTTTCTCAGGTAGCCTTTGTAATCCATGCCGTAACCGAACACGTAACGGTCCTCCACGGTCAGGCCAATAAAATCGGCGTGGCTCAGGCTTTTTCGATCGTGCAACTTGTTGACGAGCACTGCGGTGCGCACCGAAGCGACCTTTTCCGCCTGGCAGTACTTCACCAGTTCCTGCAAAGTGATGCCTTCATCCAGGATGTCATCGACGATCAATACGTGGCGTCCGGTAATGGGCTTGTGGGGTTTTGTTATCCAGTTGAGTTCACTGCCCCGGGTTTTGCCGGCATAACGCGACACATGGATATAGTCATAGTCGAGCGGAAAATCCAGCCTTTGCAGCAAACCGCCGGTAATGATCAGCCCGCCATTCATCACGCATAACAACAACGGTTCAAGCGCGCCCAATTGTCCGGTAATTTCTTTTGCCATGCGGTCAATGGCCTGTTCAACCTCGGCTTTGTTGTAACAACAGTGCGCAGCGGCAAGCACTGCTGCGGCCCCTTTTGCGGTAATCGTCATATGAGTGTGCTTTAATATATTGTGTGATTTAAGATTTGTGTTATTTGATTCGCGGGTTTAATAGGTAAAGGTTACGGTGTTTTCGTCCATGGCCTCACTGATCACGTAGGCGCCGCCCACTGTTTCACTGACTTCCGGAATCAGGTCGTCGCCCCATAGTTCGATCGTTGGTGTGCACACCTTGAATTTCGCGCCGGCTTCGTGCGCTTCTTTCATGATGTCGTAGACTGACTTGGTTGCGCCTTCCTGCACAAACAGTTTTTCGGCGACGCCTTTTTTGACCAATTGCCCCGAGTAACCGGTAAAAATTATTTCCACTTCGTATTCCATGGCCGCCGCTATCGCCGCTTGGACAAACGGAACGCCGAGTTCGGGGCCGTTCTTCGGATCGGTATTCACCATGAGTATTAATAATTTGTCGGCCATTGTGAGGCTCCTTGATATCTCGTTACCAACAACTTGTTGAAGTTGTAGTAATAGTTATAGTTATTTTTGCCGATGTTTTTATAGTCGCCGTTACAAACACCGGGGACTCGTTATCCGCCGCGGGAAACCGGCGGTGCTGTTGTCACACGTCCAGTTGCAGATTGTCCCCGGCCGCTAAATCATCGATCATCGCCACCGCTTGTTGCCATTGTTTTTGTTTCAGCAGTTGCTGGCGGTTCACGAAATGCCTGCCGTGCATGCGCGCCAGGCGCACATGCGACACAGGGTTATCCAACTCGCCCAGCTTGTCCAGCACTTTTGCGGCGGCGTCCGGATTATTGCACACCAGCGCCATATCGCAACCGGCATTGAGCGCCGCCCGGGCGCGGTCCACCACGTCGCCCGCCACACTGGCCCCTTCCATGCTGAGGTCATCGCTGAAAATAACACCCTGAAATTCCAGCCGATTACGCAGTACTTCGTTCAGCCAGAAGCGGGAAAATCCGGCCGGGTATTTATCCACCGCCGCGTAGATCACATGGGCGGGCATAATGCCCGCGAGGCCGTTACGGATTAAGCGCGCGAAAGGCACAATGTCATAGGCATAAATATCCTCAAAGGACCGCTCGTCAACCGGACACGCCACGTGGGAATCGGCCTTGACCGCGCCATGGCCGGGAAAATGTTTTCCGGTGGCGCCCATGCCGGCCTTTTGCATGCCGCGAATATACGACACGGCCAGGTCGCTGACCGTTTCGGGATCATGCCCAAAGGCGCGATCGCCGATGACGTCGCTAATACCCCGTTCGATATCGAGCACCGGCGCGAAACTGAAATCCACTCCCACCGCGCGCAGCTCGATCGCCATCAGCCAGCCGCAGGTTTCGGCCATTTGTTTGGCCTGTTTTTTGTCCTGCTGATACTGTTCGCCGAGTTTTGCCGGCGGCGGCAGCACGGTAAAGCCCGCGCGAAAACGTTGCACCCGTCCGCCCTCATGGTCGACGCCCACCAGCAAGTGCGGTGATTTGACGTTGTGGATCTTCTCGATCAATTCGGAGACTTGCTCCACGGATTCATAGTTGCGGGAAAATAGAATAACGCCGCCCACCAGCGGGTGTTGCAGCATTTCTTTCTCGTCAGGTTCCAGTTGGATACCTTTGAGATCAATCATGACAGGGCCTAATGACATAGTGTTCGTCTCTTCTTTGTCTGGAATAGTAACGACGGTAATTGCATTGACTGCATTAGATAATCTCTTTTTGCTACGGTCACTGTTTCGGTTATTGCGGCCGGGCTGGGTATCTCTTTATATGCTGCTCCGCAGCCGCACATCAAAATAATCCCGGATCCGATCCCCCGCCAGGTTCACCGCCAGCACCACCAGCATCAACGCGATACCGGGAATCAATACCATGTGCGGCGCGACCAGTAAATAACGCGCGCCATCCCGAATCATGCTGCCCCAGGACGCTTCGGGGGGCTGCACGCCGAGCCCGAGGAAGGACAAGCCCGCTTCCGCGATAACAATCCCGGCAATGCCGAAACTGGCTTCTACTATTATAGGCGCCAGGATTAACGGCAGGATATGTTTGTAAAAAATGGTGACCGATTGACTGCCCAGCGCCACCGCGGCCTGGATATGTTCCCGCTGTTTGACGCTTAGCACTTGCGCCCGGGTCAGCCGCGCATAGCCCACCCAGCCCACGGTGCTCAGCGCCATCACCACGTTGTCGATGCCGGGGCCCATGATACCCGCCAGGGCGATGGCTAACAGAATACCGGGAAACGCCATGAAAATATCGATGATTTGCACCACCCCATGATCCAGCCAGCCGCCGTAATACCCGCTCACCATACCTATCGTCACGCCGATGAGCAGCGAGACCGTGACTACCCACAGCGCCACCAGAAACGAGGTTTTGGCGCCCAGCAAAACGCGATCCACTATCGGCCGGCCCAGATCGTCATAACCCAGCACGCCGGCTTCGCCCGGCGGTAACAATATTTTGGTGAGATCAATTTCGTTGGGCTGCAAGGGTAACAGCGGACCCAGCACGGCCAACAGGCACCAGCCGCCGATGATCAGGAACGGCCAATGCTTCATTCGTTGCAATAACTTGGGTGTTTT
>DATCIR010000162.1:0-5404 GCA_036507695.1 Gammaproteobacteria bacterium | reverse complement strand
TAGACTTCTCCAACATGGAACGGGTCAACGCCAAGTTTCACGCCGAAGGTCTGGCGCAACGCGATAGCGATGTGATTTACCGGATTCAGTATCAAAATGGCGAGGGGGAAATTTATCTGTACCTGTTGTTGGAATTCCAATCCACGCCCGATAAATGGATGGCCGTGCGCACCCTGGTGTATGTAGGCTTGCTCTATCAGCAACTGATCAAGGAAGGCCAGCTGGACGATAACAAACAATTACCACCGGTGTTTCCGCTGGTCCTTTACAACGGTGATCCATCCTGGCAAGCCGCGCAAGACCTGCACTCCCTGATTGCCCTGCCCGCCAACTCACCCTTGCGCAAATACCAACCGCAAATCTGCTATTATTTGTTGGATGAGAACCGCTACCCGGAGGGTAAAGCGGGTTCGATGACCGGGGCGTTGTTTCGGATCGAGAACAGCAAGGATATTAAGGCGTTACGCGATAATCTTCAGATCCTGGAGCAACAAATCCCGTTGACCGAAGCCAGTTTACGGCGGGCCATGGCGGTGTGGATTTACTATGTTGTAGCGCCCCATAAAGGCTTACAATTGGATAAACGCGATGTACAGGATCTCACCGAGGTAAGAGAAATGTTAGCGACACGTATTAAGCAATGGGAAAAAGAATTCCTTGAAAAAGGCCTGGAAAAAGGCCTGGAAAAAGGCCGTGAAGAAGGCCGTGAAGAAGGCCTGGAAAAAGGTCGGAAAGAAGGCAAAGCCAGCATGCTCAACAAAGCCTTGATGTTAAAATTCGGGATCATCCCTGAATGGGCTGAGCAAAAAATCGCGCATGCCGATGCGGCGTTAATCGAACAATGGTTTGTCAACCTGCTGGTCGCCAACAACCTGGATGACGTGTTCAAGTAATCAACCAGACAGATACCACTATAACTCCGAATTTCAATAGAGACCTGACGCGGCCCTTTTTATTGGCTTCGCTATATTCTTTTCCTCTTCTTCTATTATTCATCCTCCACGCTTTAACGGCTGGAATGCTACGCAAAATACTGCAACCGGATTTTAAAGCCATAGCGGACTTTCGCAAGGATAATTGGGAAGCCATTCGCCAAACCTGCCGGAAATTTACCTTATTGTGTAAACGATTGGACATGTTTGGTATGGATTCAGTATTTTTACATCTTATGTAGAGCAACGATTTGAATCAGCGAGGTATCTCAACGATGCAACCGGTTAAGATTGACGGTGTACTGGAAACACTACGATCACTTCCTCCGGAACGGATTGCGGAAGTGAAGGACTTTGTGGATTTTCTCGTTTCCTAAGAACGCGAAAACGCCTTTGCTGATTTTCTTGATGTCACTGATCGTGTTGAATTGACCGGTATCCCTGCCGTGAGCAGTGAGGACATCGACGCCGAGGTTAACGCTTACCGCAATGAGCGCCAACGTGCGGATCGTACTTGATACAAATAGCGTAATCCCGGCTTTACTTTGGCGTGGCACGCCACATGAATTAGTTGCCGCCAAGCATCATAGCGATTGATTGCAACACGTTATACATAACGATCCCGACCGTTCGTCCGTTCACGTCATGTGTGCCATGTCACTTTGAACTTGGAAACTCGAGTGCCTGATACGGGCAACCGCGGGCGGCTTAGCAAGTTCGCTGTAAAGATCTTATATCGCCACGCTGAATGTCGCATACAAAGCCCGGCCTGAGTATAGCGGTATGGAATTGATGTTGCGGCGGCTGATCTCCGGATAATAA
The DNA here is from genome assembly GCA_036507695.1 of Gammaproteobacteria bacterium. Classification (GTDB taxonomy): domain Bacteria; phylum Pseudomonadota; class Gammaproteobacteria; order SZUA-152; family SZUA-152; genus JAKEGK01. The sequence goes on along the minus strand of DATCIR010000162.1, from coordinate 3,650 downwards.
ACGTCTTCGTTCAGCAAATTATCCGCGTAAAGCGACAGGCGCATGGGTAAGGAGGTGGGCTTGCCGAAGAACCTGCGTACGTCCAGGCTGAGGTTCGCAGTGAGGTAATGATACGCCCGGGGTTCGGGATTGACTTCCAGAACCGAAGGATTCACATCGCGCACCGGCGTGGGCGCGCCGAAATAACTGTCATAAATGCCAAAATCAATTCCGTTGCTGTGCCGGTAAACAAGCCCGAGTTTCGCCATCCAGTTAGGGGCGAGCGTGGCGTCGGCGCCGTTGCCGTTTTCATTCTGCTGGTAACTGGTGGAGCCGGTCAACATCCAGCGATCAAGAAAAGTGGTTTTGCCTTCCAATTCGATACCGCGGGAGTCAACGCTGCCCACATTCTCGAATCTGAACTGACCGCCTCCTATGGAAACCCGGTCGATGACATCGGTGATTTCACTTTCAAAGAATGTCAGTGCGGCATAACTTTTTGGGGAGGTGAAAAAAAATTGCAGTTCGGTAGTGGCGATTTTTTCCGGGTCCAGTGACTCATTACCCACTACCGCGGAATCGGCGGGCAGAAACCGCTCGGTCGCCACCGCCGAGCGAAACGCCTCACCATATAAAAGCTTGGCTCCCCACTGTGGCGAGAAGTTGAAAACCAGGCCCAGCCGGGGCGACACATCGGAATCGGTATTCTGGACTTTGTTCCACTGGAACCCCGCTGTCAGTTTGACGAATTCCACTGGCAAATAATCCACCTCGCCAAATATACTGTAGCGGTAAGAGGTATAGTCCAGCGTGGGTGATATCGTGCCTTGGATAGATTCGTAGTTCACGCCGGCCAGGATGTCGAGGCGGTTAAACAGTTTGCCCGACAATGTGGACTCGAGCAGCACATCGTTGGAATCCCGGTTTTCTTCACCATTCTCGGAACTGTCGAAGTCAAAGTTGAAGTTATTATAGGTAATGTGATTATCAAACGACCAGGATTGCGTGAGTTGCGCTTGAAAACCCGCGTCCAACAATAAATGCCTGGTATTGTGGTAACCCGCGGGCCAGACCGGCGGTCCGCCTATGATGTTGTCCAGGTTCACATCGGTATAGAGTACGTCCACGGAAAATCCGCCCAGCCCGCCGCTCAGCATGGCCCCGATGTTGGTTTCGCCGCGCTCAACGCTTTGCGTTACGCCCTGTTCATCGGTGGCGGTAAATATCCATCCATCGGTATCAAACACCTTCAAGCCGGCCGTAATACTTGCCTCTTCGCCCTCGTAGGCAGTGGTCATGTGTAATCCTCGGCTTGCAAACGGTGAGTCTGAGTCGGCTGCGTTCTGTTGTGATCCGATGGTAATGCCGGCGCCGGATGTTTGACTGCTGGCGGGTTTTGTAAAGATGTTGACCACACCGCTGACTGCGCCGGTTCCGTACAACACCGAACCCGGCCCGCGAATGATTTCGATGCGCTCGATGGTTTCTATGGGAAACGCCAGCAACAGCCGCTCAGGCGTGCCGCCGTTCCAGCTGGTGCGGTGCGGCCGGCCGTTGATCAGGAACAGCACATCGTTATTGGAGTGCGATATCATCTGGCCGCGAATAGATATGCTGCGCGAATAAAAGTGCGAGCCTATGACCTGCAGGCTGGTGACACGGTTGAGGATATCCAGCAGGTTGTTGGCGCCGAACCCTTCGATGTCCCTGGCGGTAATAACACTTATGACACTGGGTGCGGCGGCGATGGATTCGGGTTTTCTTGATGCCGTTTCAATTTGCACCCGGACAAGGTCCACAATGTCCATCTCGAGCAGTTCTTCGAGTTCCAGGGGACGCGCATTGCTTGGTGATGTCAGGGACGCCAGTATAGTGCATATTAATACCAAGCTCGGCCGTGAAGTGTGGTATTTCATGGTGTATGGTAAATGGCGGCGCTGGTTGTCGGATTTTGTTGTATTGCGACAAAAAAAGTATAGCAACGAGCTGGAAATATTCACCTTGTCTTGTGCCTTTTTATATGCCAGTGGGTTTTTCCGGGCTCAGGGTAAAATAAAAGGTAGCGCCCTCGTTCACTTTGCCCTGCGCCCATATGCGGCCTCCGTGCCGCTTGATTATTCTGGCGACAATGGCAAGCCCGATGCCCGAGCCTTCGAACTCGTCACGGCCGTGCAGGCGTTGAAATGGTCCGAACAGCCTGCCAACATATGTCATGTCGAATCCGGCGCCGTTGTCCCGGACATAAAAAACCGTTTCACCGTCTGCTTTAGTCGCGCCAAATTCCAGCTTTGTGTGTTGTGTCTTGCTGGTGTATTTGAAGGCGTTGCCGATCAGGTTTTCCAGTGCGATTCGCATCAATTGCGGGTCGGCGTTGGCGAATAGCCCATCTTCAAAAGCAATGTCCGCTTTGCGGTGCGGATGCTCCGACAGTAGCCGTGATATTACATCCTTGGCGATGGTGCTGATATCGACGGATTCCAATGTCATTTCGTGCCGGCTGGTGCGGGATAAATTCAGCAAGTCATCGATCAGTTCACCCATGTGCATGCTGGCCTGCCGCACGCGTGTCAAGCTGTCGCGGCCGGCGTCGTCCAGCATGGGCCCATAGTCTTCCAGTACAATCTGGCTATAGCCGTTGATGGTGCGCAGCGGCGCGCGCAAATCGTGCGATACGGAATAGCAAAACGATTCCAGCTCCGATGTGCGTTCAGCTACCAGTTCTTCGAGATGTTCACGGTGCTGGCGCAATTCCAATACAGCCTCGTCGCGCTCTTTTTCCCGCACGGCGATCTGCTGCAGCATGGCGTTGAAGGCGTCCACGAGCAAGCCGATTTCATCATTGCTTTGCCTTTGCACGCGGATGGAATAATCCTGGTTGCTGGCGATGGACCTGGCTGCGCTCGTGAGTTGCAGCAGCGGATACAATAAGGGTCTTTGCAGGTATTTGGAAAGCAAATACACGATCAGCGAGACCACCATCACGACGAGCGCAAAGACAAGCAGATACTGACGCTGTCGCGTTTGCACTTCTTCGGTGCTCAGAAGAAAATACACCGAGCCTATCCTCTCTTCATTTAACACAATGGGAGTGATTACGTGCAACAGATGGTCAACGTCGGGTTGCGCCAGCGCCTGCAGGGAATCCGGGCATTGAGATGCGGCGTTGCCGGTTCTTTGATAATGGGCGAACGGCCGGTTGTCCTGGTCAAAGATGCAGGCGAGGATGACCGCCGGCTGCGCCTGCAATGCCGCAAGATTCTCGCCGGCCAGACCCGGATCGTTAAATGACAAGGCCGCCGTGCTGCGGTCCGCGATCACTTGTCCCAGGATATTGATCTCGCGAAGCATGTTTTTTTTCATCATGTATTGATCATATATAAAAACAACGCCGATAGCCAAAAACAAACCGGCCAGGCTGGATACCATGATGATGAATATGACCTTTAATTTAACGGACAGGGAATCAAACAATTTCATGGGCAATCAACGCTCTTGTCTTTGATTATATTCAGGGCCACCTCCAGCAATTTGGCGCTGAATGAAAGCCCGGCATGGGCGGCGGCGCGCGTATTGACTTCCATGCGCACAGTGTTCTCGTGAGCGAACAAACCAATCATGCCGCCGGCGCGCGCAAATCCCGGCACATCACCAAGGGTGAGAATGGCATAACG
>DATCIR010000161.1:0-14033 GCA_036507695.1 Gammaproteobacteria bacterium | reverse complement strand
AACAAAATAAAACGGAGGGATTTTTTCGCAGGGCGAGGCGCGAGGAGGCGTCATAGCGGGGACTATGGCAACGACGAGCAACGCGGCCATGCGGAAAAAGCTGCCGTTTTATGTTTCGATATTTCTGGTTCGCGACACTAGGGGCGCCATTTTCCCCCTGATCGCTCCGGAATTGAATTTTTAGTTTTAAATCCCCCCATCTGCTTGTAAGATAATCATCCCTTTTAACCCGACAGTCCAGATCTATGCCGCAAAACATCATCTTTGTTGGCCCAATGGGGGCTGGCAAAACGACTATTGGCCGTCAGATTGCAAAGGCTTTGGGCCGGGACTTCTACGACAGTGATAAGGAGATTGAAAAACGCACCGGCGCTACCATTCCGCTTATTTTTGAACTGGAAAAAGAGGAAGGCTTTCGCCTGCGTGAATCCGCTATGATTAAGGAACTATTGTCCAAAGACGCTACTATCGTGCTCGCCACGGGCGGGGGCGCGGTGCTCAGTGAAAAAAGCCGCCGATTTATGTCAACCCATGGATTTGTCATCTATTTATGCGCACCGCTGGAGCAACTGGTGCGGCGCACCGCACGCGATAAAAACCGGCCGCTGTTGCAGACCAAAAATCCCAGAAAGACCATTGAAGAATTATTGGCAAAACGCGACCCCTTGTACCGGGAAGCCGCGGATACCGTATTTGAAACCGACGGATTTACCGTGCGCCAGGCGGTCAGCAAATTACAAAAGATCATTCAGGAAAAAAGTCTTTAGAACCGGACACCATGAAAACTTTGACTGTTCAACTGGGCAAACGCAGCTACCCAATCTATATCGGCGATCAATTGCTGGAGAACGCGGACTTGATCCTGCGGCATGCCCCGACCAGGCAGCTGTTGGTAGTCACTAACGACACTATTGCCCCGCTCTACCTCGACACCCTGCTTGCCACCTTATCCGGCGCCCGCACGGAAACCGTGGTATTGCCCGATGGCGAGCAATACAAAACCCTGGAAACCATGAACCAGATCTACACGGTGTTGCTGGAAAAACGCTTCGACCGCCGCTGCACCCTGATTGCACTGGGCGGTGGTGTTATCGGTGACATGACCGGCTTCGCCGCGGCGACCTATCAACGCGGCGTCAATTTCATCCAGGTCCCCACCACCCTGCTGGCCCAGGTCGATTCATCGGTCGGCGGCAAAACCGGCGTGAACCACCCGCTGGGAAAGAACATGATCGGCGCGTTTTACCAGCCGTTGTCCGTTGTTGCGGATATCCGCACGCTGAACACCCTGGACGACAAGGAACTCAGCGCGGGCCTGGCGGAAGTCGTCAAGTATGGCTTAATCCGCGACCGCGAGTTTTTTAACTGGCTGGAATCCAATATGGATCGCTTAATCAACCGGGACCCCGATAGCCTCGCCTATGCCATTGAACGTTCCTGCCGCAACAAGGCCGAGGTCGTGGCGGCGGACGAACTGGAAGCCGGGGAACGCGCCTTGCTCAATCTGGGGCATACCTTTGGTCATGCCATCGAAGCCGGTATGGGTTACGGATCCTGGCTGCACGGCGAAGCGGTCGCCGCCGGCATGGTGATGGCGGCGCAATTATCGGCGGCGCATGGTTGGCTTGATACAGCCACACTGGAGCGCATTGTGGCTTTGATCGCCAAAGCAAAATTGCCGGTGAAAGGCCCTGCAGGTATCAGTGTGCCGCAATACCTCGGCCTGATGGCCGTCGACAAAAAAGTGAAAGCCGGAAAAATCAACCTGGTGCTGCTCAAACAACTGGGCAAAGCCATCGTCTGTGACGACTACAATCCCGAACTTTTAAACGACGTGCTGAAGCAACATTGTGACTAACCAGCCATGAGCGAACTCGCGCCTTACGCCACCAGTCACAGCGCCTCCCGCGGCCGCCGTCACACGGAGGCGCCGCCCAATAACCGTTCCGAGTTTCAGCGCGACCGCGACCGCATCGTGCACTCCGCCGCGTTTCGCCGCCTGGAATACAAAACCCAGGTGTTCGTCAACCATGAAGGTGATATGTTCCGCACCCGGCTTACGCACTCCCTGGAAGTGGCGCAAATCGGCCGCACCATCGCCCGCGCCTTGCGCGTCAACGAAGAACTCACCGAGGCGATTTCACTGGCGCATGATTTGGGACACACCCCCTTTGGCCATGCCGGTCAGGACGCATTAAACGACTGTATGCGGGACTACGGCGGTTTCGAACATAACCTTCAGTCGCTGCGCATCGTTGATCATCTGGAGGAAAAATACGCCGAGTTCGATGGCTTGAATCTTACGTTTGAAACCCGCGAAGGCATCCTCAAACATTGCTCCATTAAAAACGCCCAGCTATTGGGTGATGTCGGCGAACGTTTTCTTAAAAAACAGCAGCCGGGTCTTGAAGCGCAGATCGCCAACGTCGCTGATGAAATCGCCTACAATAATCACGATGTCGATGACGGACTGCGCGCGGGCCTGCTGAACATCGAACAAATGCGGGAAGTCGATCTTTTCAATCAACTGTACGAAGAAGTGGTGCAGCAATACCCGGCCATTAACGAACGCCGCGTTATCCATGAAATTATCCGCCGCATGATTAACCGCCAGATCACCGATTTCCTGGCGGCGACCAGCGCTCAGATTCAATCCCTGAATCCGGCGTGCGCGGCGGACGTCAAACAACTATCCGCACCCATCGCGATTTACAGCGATGCCATGAAAGAAAAAGTCCAGCAGTTGAAAAAAACCCTGCGCACCAGTCTGTACCAGCATTACCGGGTGCATCGCATGAGCACCAAGGCGAAACTGGTCATCAAATCACTGTTCCAGGCATTCATGGATGATATCCGCTTACTGCCAACGGAACCCTGCAAACAGGCTTCAAACGAGTATAATGCGCCGGGCGGGCAGGGACGGGCCACGGTGATTGCGGATTATATCGCCGGCATGACGGACCGTTACGCCATCCGGGAATATGAACGTATTTTCGATCCCATTAAATTAACCTGACGGGATCAGTTGCCAGCTACCGGTATGCGCATCTATTTGCAATCGCAACCAACCGATACCGGTGTTATTCGTTTTGTGCACCTTATTTTGCAGGAAGACTTGATCGGTGGCTGGAACCTCATCCGGGAATCCGGCGCACAAGGCTCAGCCGGCTCTATTAAGCGGGAACATTTCGAGGACCAGGCGGCCGCACTCGAAGCGATGCTGACATGGCGCGATAAAAATATCACTCGTGGTTACAGAGTTGCTTTTGTACATGGCGACAAACAACCCAACCAGGACTGAATTCGGTATTGACTATAGTGATGGGTGCTTTCAAAAAGAAAACTGAGCTTCCGGAGTATCTCGCCCACTACGGCATGAACCGGGCGCCCTTTTCAACCGCGGTTGAAAACGACATGTACTATGCCGAACCTGCCCGCAAACAACGCCTGGACATCCTGTTACACCTTGCCCACAACACCAACGAACTGCTGCTGGTTACCGGCGGGCAAGGCATGGGAAAAACCATGTTTCTGCAACAGTTCATTAACAGTGCCAGCGAACACTGGAAGATTTGTAAAATGGAAGGTCATAAAATGATGACCGAAGAACAATTTTTGCAACGGGTGTACATGGGGTTTGGCATCGCACATGCCAGTATCCACAAAAACTCCATGCTGGCCAATTTGAAAAAGCGCCTCGATAGCCAGTTGCAACAAGCCTTGCCGGTTATATTGCTGGTTGATAACGCCCATTTGTTTTCCACCAAGATATTAAGCCTGATACTGGAATTGGCATCCGTCAGAAATGTCACCAGCGGCACGTCCATACGCGTTATCCTGTTTAGCGAACCGCATATAAAGGTGGTGCTCGCCGAGCCGGAACTGAATGAAAAACACCGTTTGATTGTCCGCAAAATTGATTTACCGCCCTTCGATGAATCGCAAACCGGCAATTACCTGCATCACCGCTTATCGTTAGCGGGAATGGCAACGGACCAATTCCTGACACAACCCACCATTCGCAAAATACACAAACAATCCAACGGTGTACCGGCCAGAATGAACGAGGCGGCGGACAAGCTGCTGTTTGAAACCACACCGATAATACGCCGCACCAGCAGCATTCAGGCACAAAAACAATTCGCCGGCCGAAAGTATATTGCCGTTGTATTATTGCTTGGCATTGCAACGGCCGCTTACTTGCTTCAGGATTATTTCAAAACCCTAATTGGCGATACCAACGAGACAGCCGATACTGCCCAGCCGCTGGATAAACCCGCCGCAACCACCATAACTCCGCTAAAACTGCCTGATTTAAGCGCCAGCGCCGAAAGTAAGCCGGACAACATGTCTTATGAAAAAAAAACCGCCTCCCCCGCCGAACCAGCGGATCATATGCAGTCATTGAAAGAAGTTCAGTCTAACAAAAACACCGAGCTGCAAGCTGCGCAGCCCAGCCAACAGGCGTCCTCACCGGCCGCTGACCAACTGCCGCCAACAGCGGCTACTGCGGTTGCAACTACCGCGGCACAACCCGATGTGAACAATCAAATCGCAAAACCGGGGGGCGCTACGCGTCTAAAAGACGCAGCCTGGGTGATGCAGCAAAAGCCCGAATCCTTCACCTTGCAACTGGTGTCAGCACACCAACACGCCACCATCGGCCGGTTTATCCATAAGCACCGGCTGCAACCACAAAAAGTGGCTTATTTCTATTCGCTCCGCAATGAAAAGAACTGGCACAATTTAATTTACGGCGTTTATCCCGACCGGAAATCCGTTAACGCCGCGCTAACCCAGCTGCCTGCCGGATTGGCGGGTGTTAAACCCTGGGTTCGCCAGTTCCGCGGCATCCAGGCCGAAATCGTACCACCGCAGTAACACGGCACCGCTATATTCCCAGACCAATTCCGTACCGCGGTTCATCCACCCCCGGGTGGATTCCCGCGCGAATAATAAACGCGGTAATTATATGTTTTTAATTGTCCAAACAACACGTTGCTGGCAATTTGCGGCAGGATTTAGCATGATAGGAATTCGCTGCCGTGCATTGAATACCGCGGTAGAGCAAAGTATAATTTCCGGCCATTTGCCTGAAGCAGGCGCAGGGCATCCAGTTTTAAGCTAATGAATAATAAGAATAACTATTTTCTAATTGGCTTTTAATCAATCTTAGAGTGAACGATAGCAGTGACTAAAAAACTACCCAGCGGGCTCTATCGCCCGGAATTCGAGAAAGAAAATTGTGGCTTTGGCCTGATCGTGCAAGCGGACAATCAACCCAGTCATTGGCTGGTAAAAACCGCCATTCATGCCCTGACCCGCCTGACGCACCGTGGTGCGGTGGCCGCCGACGGCAAAACCGGCGATGGCTGTGGTTTGTTACTGAAAAAACCCGATGCATTTTTACAGCAGGTTGCACAAAAGCAGGGTTTTCAGCTGGCGGGCCTGTATGCCACCGGCATAGCATTCCTGAATACTGACGAGAAGCTGGCCGCCACCGCCCGCCAACGGCTGGCCGATGAACTTTCCAAAGAAGGCCTGCAGATGCTGGGCTGGCGCAGCGTGCCGACCAACCCGCAAGCCTGCGGCGAAGAAGCATTAAAAACGCTACCGGTCATTGAACAAATATTTGTGAACGCCCCGCACGGCATGGACGACACTACGTTTGAGCGCCACTTATATATAGCGCGCCGGCGCGCCGAAAAGGCCTTGCAAAAATCCGACACCATGTTTTATATGCCCAGCCTGTCGTCGCGGGTGATATCCTACAAAGGCCTGGTAATGCCGGAAAACCTGCCGGTGTTCTACCAGGATCTTAACGATGAGAAACTCACGGCTTCGTTGTGCGTGTTTCACCAGCGCTTTTCGACCAACACCTGGCCTGAGTGGCGGCTGGCTCAGCCGTTCCGTTTCCTGGCGCACAACGGGGAAATCAACACCATCCAGGGCAATCGCTACTGGTCCATCGCGCGGGGCCACAAGTTTGAGTCCCCCAACATTCCCATGGAAGATGTCCGGCCGCTGGTTTCCATGACCGGCTCAGACTCCAATACCCTGGATAACATGCTGGAAGTGCTGTTGGCGGGAGGCATCGATATCTTCCGCGCCATGCGTATATTAATTCCACCGGCATGGCAGAACATGTCCAGCATGGACGCGGATTTGCGGGCGTTTTATGAATACAACTCCATGCACATGGAACCCTGGGATGGCCCGGCCGGCATTGTGCTGACCGATGGCCGTTACGCCGCCTGCACCATGGATCGCAACGGTTTGCGTCCGGCGCGCTGGGTAATGACCAGGGACCGGCATGTAACCCTGGCATCCGAAATCGGGGTTTACGATTACAAACCCGAGGATGTGGTGATGAAAGGCCGGCTGAAACCCGGCGAAATGATCGCGATCGATACCCGGACCGGAAAACTATTATTGCCAGCGGATATTGATAACGAATTGAAAAACCGCCATCCCTATAAAGAATGGCTGAAAGGCCGCTCGGAACAATTGGGCTCGCAACTCATTGAACAACCCAATATCTTCAAGCCCATGAGTCCTGAACAGTTGCAGGCGGCGAAAAAAATGTTCCATGTCACTTTTGAAGAACAGGATCAGATACTACGGGTTTTGGCGGAAGAATCCCAGGAAGCGACCGGCTCGATGGGTGATGACACGCCGCTGACGGTCTTATCGCGCCAGGTGCGTCCCTTGTATGATTACTTCCGTCAGCAATTCGCCCAGGTAACCAACCCGGCGATTGATCCGTTGCGCGAACAAATTGTCATGTCGCTGGCCACCTGCTTCGGCCGTGAAAGAAACATGTTTGAGGAAAGCGAAGCGCACGCCAAACGTTTGCTGATCGATTCGCCCATCCTATCCAATAGCAAATTTAAACAGCTGCAGGGTACAAAAGACCCCGATTATGCGCGTGCGATCATTGATCTTAACTACCCGGTGAATGGCGAGTTGAAAACCGCCTTGACCCGGATCTGCGACCAGGCCGTCGCTGCCGTGAAGAACGGCAAGGTCGTACTTATCTTATCCGACAAGGCCATCGCAGCGGACAAAATCCCCGTGCATGCATTGCTGGCCACCGGCGCCGTGCATCACCGCCTGATCCGGGAAGGTTTGCGTTGCGACGCTAACATCGTGGTGGAAACCGGCACCGCCCGCGATTCGCATCACTGCGCCGTATTAATCGGCTATGGCGCCACCGCCATTTATCCTTACCTCGCGTATGAATGCATCATCGGCATGCAGTTAAGCGGCGAAATCGTAGAACGCAACAGCGTTGAGCTGATGCGCCATTACCGCAAGGGAATCAACAAAGGTCTTTACAAAATTATTTCCAAGATGGGGATATCCACCATCAGCAGTTACCGCGGCGCGCAATTGTTTGAGGCCGTGGGATTGCACAACGATGTTGTCGAACTGTGTTTTAACGGCACCACCAACCGTTTGCAGGGCGGCAACTTCGACGATCTCGAGGCTGACCAGCGCTGGCTGGCGAAAACCGCGTGGAACCCCCGCAAACAGATTAATCAGGGCGGTGTATTGAAGTATGTGCATGGTGGCGAAGACCATGCCTACAATCCGGATGTCGTGGCGGCGCTGCAAGCGGCGGTAAAATCCGGCGACTACAAAAAATACCGGGAATTCGCCCGCCTGGTCGACGAACGGCCCACGCTCGCGTTTCGCGATCTGTTGAAACTCAAGCACGGCACCCCGTCTATCTCCATTGATGAAGTGGAATCAATAGAAAAAATCGTCATCCGCTTCGACAGCGCGGCCATGTCCCTGGGCGCGTTGTCACCGGAAGCCCATGAAACGCTGGCGCAAGCCATGAACCGCCTGGGCGGCCGCTCAAACTCGGGCGAAGGCGGCGAGGATCCCGCGCGTTACTACAGCGACAAGCGCTCCAAGATCAAGCAGGTTGCGTCCGGCCGCTTCGGCGTGACCCCGGCTTATCTGCGCAGCGCGGAAGTCATGCAAATCAAGATTGCGCAGGGCGCAAAACCCGGCGAAGGCGGCCAGCTGCCCGGTAAAAAAGTTAACGAGTTAATCGCCCGCTTGCGTTTTTGCAAGCCCGGGGTTTCATTGATTTCTCCCGCGCCCCATCATGATATCTATTCCATTGAAGATCTCGCGCAGCTGATTTTCGATTTAAAACAAGTCAACCCGGCTGGGTTGGTCTCCGTAAAACTGGTGGCCGAAGCGGGTGTTGGAACCATCGCGGCGGGCGTGGCAAAAGCCTATGCTGACCTCATCACCATCGCCGGACATGACGGCGGCACCGGCGCCAGCCCGTTAACCTCGGTCCATTACGCGGGAAGCCCCTGGGAATTGGGTCTAACCGAAACTCACCAGATTCTGCGCGCCAATGATTTACGCGGCAAGGTCCGGTTGCAAACCGACGGTGGTTTGAAAACCGGCCTGGATGTCATCAAGGCCGCGATGCTGGGCGCGGAAAGTTTCGGCTTTGGCACCGCGCCCATGGTCGCCATGGGCTGCAAATACCTGCGCATTTGTCATCTCAATAATTGCGCCACGGGAGTCGCCACCCAGAACAATGTATTGCGCATGGATTATTACCGCGGTGAAGTGGAATGGGTCATGAGTTATTTCCGGTTTGTCGCGCAGCACGTGCGTGAACTGCTCGCGCAATTGGGCGCGCGCAAACTGACGGATATTATTGGCCGGGTGGATTTATTGGAAGCGTTGCCTGGTCATACCTCCCGGCAACAAAAACTGGATTTAACGCCTATTCTGTCCGATGCGGGCGTGGATGCCCGTAAACCGCAATTCTGCGAAAGTCCGCGCAACGAACCGTTTGACAAAGGCGAGCTGGCCGAGCAAATGGTCAAAGACACACTGCCGGCCATTAGCAACAAAACCGGGGGCGAGTTCAGTTACCAAGTCAACAATACCAACCGCTCCATCGGCGCGCGCCTGTCCGGGGAAATCGCGGTGCGCCACGGCGACCAGGGCATGTGCGATAAACCGATTCTTATCCGCTTGCGCGGCACGGCGGGGCAGAGTTTTGGCGTGTGGAATGCCGGCGGTTTGCATATGACACTGACCGGCGACGCGAACGATTATGTCGGCAAAGGTATGGCGGGCGGCAAATTAGTGATTATTCCTCCCGAAAACAGCGGCTTTGCCAGCCATGAAACAACGATTATCGGCAATACCTGCCTGTATGGCGCAACCGGCGGAAAATTGTTTGCGGCCGGCCTCGCGGGCGAACGCTTTGCGGTACGCAACTCCGGCGCCCTGGCAATCGTGGAAGGCATCGGTGATCACGGTTGCGAATACATGACCGGTGGAGTTATCACGGTATTAGGTTCCTGTGGTGTTAACTTCGGCGCCGGCATGACGGGCGGTATCGCATTCGTCCTGGATGAAGACAATACCTTTGTGGACCGCTACAACCACGAGCTGATTGATATACACCGCTTGTCACCGGAATCCATGGAGGAGTACCGCAATTACTTGCGCGACCTGATCCGGGAGTTTGTCAATGAAACAGCGAGTAAACGCGGACAAATGCTCTTGAATGACTTCGCTACTTTTGTGCCCAAGTTCTGGCTGGTAAAACCCAAGGCGGCGGAACTCAGCGCGTTGCTCGCTGACCTGCACACACTGGCGGCCTGACATGGCGCAAACCGGCTCAGAACCCTATCGATAGCGATGAGAAAGAATCATTACCATGGCAAATAATTTTCAGTTTGTGCAAGTACCGCGCGTGGATCCCGCCAAAAAAGACGCGCGGGAACGCGTGAAGGAATTCAAGGAAATCTACGGCAGCTATGATAAGGAAACCGCGGCCTCCCAGGCGGAGCGTTGCCTGCATTGCGGCAATCCTTATTGCGAATGGCGCTGCCCGGTGCACAACTATATTCCCAACTGGCTGAAACTGATCGCCGAAGGCAATATTGAAAAGGCCGCGGAACTGTCCCACCAGACCAATTCCCTGCCGGAAATTTGCGGGCGGGTTTGCCCGCAGGACCGGCTTTGCGAAGGCGCCTGCACCCTGAATGACGGATTCGGCGCGGTCACGATTGGCTCCATCGAAAAATACATCAGCGATACCGCCTTCGCCAAAGGCTGGCGTCCGGACATGTCACAGGTCACCAGCACCGGCAAGCGCGTCGCCATTGTCGGCGCCGGACCGGCAGGCCTGGGTTGCGCCGACGTGCTGACGCGCCAGGGTGTGAAAGCCGTGGTTTACGACCGCTACGCGGAGATCGGCGGCCTGCTGACGTTTGGCATTCCGGAATTCAAGCTCGAAAAAGCCGTGGTAAAAAATCGCCGCAAGATACTGGAAGAAATGGGCGTCGAATTCGTGCTGAACACCGAAATCGGCAAAGATATTCCCTTTCAGCAATTAATGGACGAATACGACGCGATTTTCCTCGGCATGGGAACTTATTCCTATATGAAAGGCGGTTTCCCCGGCGAAGACATGCCGGGCGTGCATGACGCCTTGCCGTTCCTTATTTCCAATGCCAGAACCCACCTGGGTCTCGCAACGGATGAGGAAGAATTCATTGATATGCGCGGCCAACGCGTCGTGGTATTGGGTGGCGGTGATACCGCCATGGACTGCAACCGCACTGCCATCCGGCAAGGCGCCCTGAGCGTCACCTGCGCTTATCGCCGCGACCAAGAAAACATGCCCGGCTCCCGCCGCGAAGTCACCAACGCCAAGGAAGAAGGCGTGCAATTTCTCTGGAACCGCCAGCCGGTGGAAATCGTTGGCGACGGCAAGGTCGAAGGCGTGAAACTGGTCACCACCCAGTTAAGCGAACCCGACGCACGCGGCCGCCGTTCACCTGAACCGATGCCTAACTCCGAAGAAATCATTCCCGCGGATCGCGTGCTTATCGCCTTTGGATTCCGGCCCAGCCCGCCGGATTGGCTGCAGGACTTCGACATTCAACTGGATGATCGTCACCGGGTCAAAGCGTCGGAGCACCATCAACTCAAATATCAAACCAGCAATGCCAAGGTATTCGCCGGCGGCGACATGGTGCGCGGCTCCGACCTGGTCGTGACCGCGGTTTACGAAGGACGCCTGGCCGCCGAAGGCATTCTGGATTATCTGGAAGTCTGATCCCGTGTCAGTGATCGCTTAGCTGGACCAGCCGATGCAGATTCACCTGGCAAAAGCGTCCCGCATCCTCCTGGATAAGCTTTGATCGTCCTGCAGGGTGCGGCAGCAACTGTTTTTATCCGCCCCCGCCACAAAAAAACCACTCCCCGTTAACCGGCACACTAAACCCCCCGCTAGTCAACCGTGTCACAAACACCAAAGCAATCACTGGGGGACTACCTGAATGGCGACTTCACTCTATAAAAACACGGTTACCAGCAAGCTACAGCCGCTGGATATTGATTTTTTAGCGGCCGTGCCGCCACCAAAAGCCATATCGACACCACAACCAGCAACGGCGAACCGTGAACCGATCCCGCCTGCTGGCAATCAACCAATGATCGAACCCCCGCCGCATATCCATCCCATTGTGATCACGACACTGGGCCAATTCGCCGTTCACAAGCACGGCCAATTGATTAATGGTCACGGCAATAACCAACACAAGCCCAGCGAACTGTTAAAAGTGGTCATCGCGCTGGGTGGCCGATCGGTGGGCGAGGTTCGGATCAGTGACGCCATTTGGCCGGATGCGGACGGTGATGTGGCGCATACCTCGTTTTCCGTCACCTTGCACCGCATCCGTAAATTTCTAACCATGGACTCCCTGCTGCTCGCGGACGGCCACCTCAGCTTAAATCCGCAGGTTTGCTGGGTGGATGTCTGGGCCCTGGATAACCTGCTGAATGACATCAAGTACGCCCTGCGCTGCGTCAATGTAAACTTGGAAAAAATCCAGGCGCTTAGCAACCAGGCATTAAATCTCTACCAGGGCCATTTTCTCGGCAACGAAGACGAGCAGCCCTGGTTTGTCGCCTTCCGGGAACGCATCAAGAGCCGCTTCATCCGCAGCCTGGAACAGGTGTGCGATGTATTCGAACAACACCGGCAGTGCCATCTGGCGATTGACTATTACCGCAAAGGCATCGAAGCCGACCCGCTGTCGGAAGTATTCTATCAACGCTTGATGAAATGTTATGCGCAGCGGGGCAGAAACGTGGAAGCCATCGCGGTTTATCAGCAATGCGAACGGTTGTTCAAAGCCTTGACCGGATTTGAACCATCGGCCGCAACCAGCGCCATTTACCAGCAAGTAACGCGCACAGCGGCATAGAAAAAGGGTGGCTCTTTTTCCACCAATAACTGGCAATCTGCCCGTTAATCCTGGATGCACCAACTATTAACGGCAAATAGTGTGAACTATTTACTTTTGGCAATACCGCTATTGTTGGCGGCCCGGCGGGGTCTTATACTCTCGCCAAATACATGGCGTTCAGTAAGATTACAGTTTTCATCATAGTAGCTGTTTCACCGCAGGGAACGGCATCGTAACAGCCACCACGGCAATGACATTAGATGCCTGAGATGCCTGTGGCGACTTTTACAGCTGGTAGTATGTTAGTTGCCGCTGTTAGGTAGTCGCCGCTGTTAGTAATAGTGGGGCCGTTCTCTTGACTGGGAATTCACGAAAAATAATTCAAAGAAAATGTTACGCAATTCCACCTATTTTACAGGATGCATAATCATGTTATGTTCCGGCAATGTCTTGGCACAGGAAGCGGCTTTTCCACTCAGCCGCCCCTCCGATGAACGGCCGGACGTGCTGGAACAACAGCCGTTTAAACCCAAAGCGCAACCCCAACTCAACCTGCCGCCGGTCAAACCACCGGAACCCGCGGATAAACAGCTATCCCGGATCTTGAAGTTCAAACTGGAAACCCTGCATTTTTCCGGCAACACCGTATTCAGCAACGAACAATTACAGGCGCTGGTTGCGTCTTATGTGGACAAGGAAATTGATACGCTGGATATTCAGCAAATCAAAAACCTGATCACTAAACATTACATCGACAACGGCTATCTCAATTCGGGCGCTGTTATCCCGGACCAGGATATTGAGGACGGCGCGCTTGACATACAAATTATCGAGGGCGAATTAACCCACGTGCGGGTCGCCAATCAAGGCCACCTGAACGATAACTATATTTCCGAGCGCATTCGCCTCGACCCGCACAAGCCATTAAACTTGTATGTGTTGCAGGAACGGTTGTACCTGCTGCAACAGGACCCGCGCATCCAACGCATCAATGCCGAGCTCGGTCCCGGCGATAAACGCGGCGAAAGTATCCTCAACATTGAAATTACCGAAGCAAAACCCTACACCATCTTATTGCAGGCTGACAACCACCAGCCACCGTCCATCGGCGAGGCCCAAGGCACTTTACGGTTTCAACACTTAAACATCACCGGTTTCGGCGACAAGATCGACGCCACAATTAATCACACCGAAGGGCTCAATAAAGGCTATGTCAATTATCAGTGGCCACTGACCGCGGATGACAAAATTCTTTATGCCGCCTATGAAAAAAACGACTCCGAAATTGTCTCCGACGAAATCAAAGCCCTTGGCCTCAAACTCGAAAACAAGTCCGACACCGCGACGATTGGATTTACTTATCCGCTATTTAAAACCAGCACCGAGACCTTCGAAGCCACACTGCAACTGGATAAAAGGGAAAGTACGTCGTTCATTGATGGAACACCAATTTCTTACGCAGGTACAGGTGCTGTTGATGGCGTCAGCAAAATCACCGTACTACGCTTGATCCAGAATTGGCTGAAATTTTCTCCGCAAGCGGTGTATTCCTTCCGCCATATCATGAGCGTAGGGCTTGATGCGTTGGATTCCACCCAACACGACGGCCGCGATCCGGACAGCGAATTCTATACTTGGCTGTTACAAGGCCAGGTGGCCAACCACTATCCCAATATCGGCCTGCAAACTGTGTTTAGGGCGGACTTCCAAATTGCTTTCGATGAACTAATGTCCATGGAGCAAATCGCCGTCGGCGGCGCCAATAGCGTGCGCGGTTACCGC
>DATCIR010000160.1:0-18389 GCA_036507695.1 Gammaproteobacteria bacterium | reverse complement strand
TAGGGCGGCATGAAATAAACCACGTTGCCTAACGGCCGCAATAACACTCCTTGCGTCAGCGCGTATTGATAAACCCGCAAACCCCGGCGCTCCTGCCAAGGATACGGCCGCCTGCTCGTTTTATCCTGCACCATCTCCACGGCGGCGATCATCCCCCGTTGCCGCACATCGCCCACCTGCGCATGGTCTCTCAATGGCTCAATGGCGGACGCCAGCGTTGTTATTAATTGCTGGTTACGCTGTAATATCTGGTCCGACTCGAAAATATCCAGCGTCGCCAACGCCGCGGCGCACGCCAGCGGATTACCGGTATAACTGTGCGAATGCAAAAACGCGGTGCGCTTTTCGTAGTCATCATAGAACGCCTCATACACCGTGTCGTGCGTCAGCACGACCGACAAAGGCAGATAACCGCCGGTCAATCCCTTCGCTAAACACAGGAAATCCGGCGTGATGCCCGCCTGCTCGCAGGCAAACAGAGTGCCGGTGCGGCCAAAGCCCACCGCGATTTCATCGGCAATCAGGTGCACCCGGTATTTATCACACGCCGCGCGCAGCCGCGTTAAATACACCGGGTCGTACATGCGCATGGAGCCGGCGCATTGCACCAGGGGCTCGACAATAATGGCGCAAATCTCCGATGCATTAGCTTGCAGGATGGTCTCCAGCGCCTGAAATTGCCGGGTGGCATGGTCAGCCGCGGATTCACCGGGCTGAGCGTGATAGGCATCGGGTGACGGCGCGGTAATAACCCGCAGCAGCAAGGGTTCATAGGTTTTTTTGTAAAGCTCCACATCGCCGACCGCCAAGGCGCCCAGCGTTTCCCCATGGTAACTGTTTTGCAGGGTTACAAACTTTTGTTTGCGTTGCTCGCCCCGGTTTCGCCAGTAATGGAAACTCATCTTCAAGGCGATTTCCACCGCCGATGAACCGTTGTCCGCGTAGAAGCAACGCGACAAGCCGGCAGGCGCCAGGGCAACCAGCCGTTCGGACAAACGCACCACCGGTTCATGGGTAAATCCGGCGAGCAGCACATGCTCCAGTTGATCGAGCTGCTGTTTTACCGCCGCGGTGATCCGTGGGTGGTTGTGGCCGAACAAATTCACCCACCAGGAGCTGATGGCATCAAGATAACGCCGGCCATCAAAGTCTTCCAGATAAACTCCCTCGCCACGCCTGATGGGAATCAGCGGCAGATGTTCATGGTCCTTCATTTGCGTACAGGGGTGCCATACCACGGCAAGATCCCGCTGCATCATGGAGTGATTGTTCATAACCGTTCGCCGTGCATCATCAGCGGAAAAATAGTTGAGGTCGTCGCTTGATGACGGTTAGTATGTCATAAAAGCTAAAAGTATATTCGTGAAATATTATGTCTTGCTATTGGCTTTTGTGCCTGAGCTGTTTCAAGCACGGATCAAAGTCATATTTTTCGTGCGCCCTGTTTTTACCAACGGCTCTTAGTCCAGTAAATCTTTTTCAGACCACGTTTTTCAGAGCATTTTTTCAGGCGACCTTATTTTAGACAATAAAAAATTTTAGGCAATAAAAAAGCGGCCTTGGGGAAAGACCGCTAATAAACTGCCTTTGTATGAGGGAGGTGTACAAAAGCAGTCTTACTGTTAATTTTTAGTCAGGGAACGGTGTTTAGTCAAGTTTTGTGATAAAACTTTCCGTTGAAAATTTTTCGCGCTAGTAAAAACCACGTAAGTTATTTGCTAACATCGAAAAGAGAATTTCTTATACCCAATCATTAAATGAATTTTTTTAAAAAACGGATTGTGCGCCTAAAGATTTTACGGTGACAGATTTAGTGTTCAACACCATTCACCTTCTACACGTTACCATATTCTTCATTGCGCCCCAGCCAGCGTTGAATGATTGTATCAACCTGTCGCGGATACGCGGTTAACAATTCATTCGCGGTCTTGATCACTTCCGGCAGCATGGCATGATCGCGCTGCAGGTCCGCGATATGAAACTGCTCCAGTCCGGTTTGGCGCGTGCCCAGCAGTTCGCCAGGACCGCGAATTTCCAGATCACGCTGCGCAATGACAAAACCATCATTGGTATCGCGCATGACCTGTAAACGTTGCCGCGCCAGTTGCGATAAAGGCGCGTGATACAGCAACACACAGGTGCTTTGCTGCCCGCCCCGTCCCACTCGGCCGCGCAACTGGTGCAATTGGGAAAGCCCCAGGCGCTCGGCGTTTTCGATAATCATCAGCGTAGCGTTGGGTACATCAACGCCCACTTCAATAACCGTGGTTGCGACTAACAATTCAATTTCGCCGCTTTTGTACTGCTGCATGATACGGTCTTTTTCCGCCGGTTTCATCCGGCCATGCACCAGGCCGATACGCAGGTCCGGCAATTCCTCGTGCAATAACCGCGCGGTGTCTTCGGCCGCCTGGCATTGTAACAGCTCGGATTCCTCGATCAAGGTGCATACCCAATAGGCCTGCTTGCCCGACCGGCAGGCGCTGTGCACGCGCTCGATCACTTCCTGGCGCCGGTTGCCATCCACCACCACCGTCTGCACCGGCCGCCTGCCCGGCGGCAGTTCATCGATAACCGAACAATCAAGATCGGCGTACGCGGTCATCGCCAGGGTGCGGGGGATGGGTGTGGCCGTCATGATGAGTTGATGCGGATACCATTCGATGTTGGCTTGCGCCGATTTGCCCTTATTGCGCAACGCCAGCCGCTGGTGCACGCCGAAGCGATGCTGTTCATCGACAACAATCAACCCCAAGCGGCAAAATGTCACATTCTCCTGGAACAGGGCGTGCGTGCCGACCACCACGTGCGCGGCGCCGCCGCCAATTGCCGTCAGCACGCTGGCGCGCGCCTTGCCCTTTAATTTGCCGGACAACCACTCGACGCGGATACCCAGCGGTTGCAGCCACCGGTGGAAATTCTGATAATGCTGATCGGCCAGCAACTCCGTGGGCGCCATGACCGCCGCCTGATAACCGGACTCCACCGCATGCAGGGCAGCCAATGCCGCGACAATGGTTTTGCCGCAACCCACATCGCCCTGCACCAGGCGTAACATCGGCAAGTTGCGGGACAAATCCTGTTTTATTTCGGCATACACACGCTGTTGCGCATTCGTCAAAGCAAACGGCAATTGGTCCTGCAGCTGGCGCGCTAAACGGCTCTCATTATTTAAAACCGCCGCCCGGTGCTGCTGGTAACGCAGACGCCGCCGGCGCATGGATAGATGATGCGCCAGCAGTTCTTCAAACGCGAGGCGTTGCTGGCAGCGGTGCTTGCCATTGAGCAGCACATTGACCGGCGCGTCGGGAGGCGGTTTATGCACAAACGCAATGGCCTGCGCCAACGGGGGAAATTTCAACTTTTGCAGAGTGGACGAAGGTAACCATTCCGGCACATCCACCAGCAAAGTATTGGAATCGAGCACCAACTGGTCTATCAACGCCCGCAGGGAAAACTGCCGCAGTCCTTCGGTGGCGGGATATACCGCCGTCAAATGTGCTGTTTCATGATTATCAAGCTGCGGGTCACCGGGTTTTAACAACTGGTATTCCGGATGCACCATTTCCAGTCCCTGGGCGGAATAACGCACTTCGCCAAAACAGCGTAGTTTGGCGCCTGGTGAAAGTCCCTGCTGTTGACTGGCGCTGAAATGAAAAAAGCGCAGCGTGATGAAACCGGTGCCGTCGCCGATCCGGGACAACAACATGCGGCGGCGGCCGTATTTGATATCGGTCAGCAGCACGTCCGCTTCGATCACCGCTTCGCTGCCGGAACGCAAACTGCCAATCGGCACCACGCGGGTGCGGTCCTGGTAACGCAGCGGCAGATGAAACAGCAGGTCCTGGATAGTTACTATATTGAGCCGCGCGAGCTTTTCGGCCACGCTGGGACCGGCGCGTTTTAGCGCCCGCACCGGAGCATCGATGCGCAAACGGGGTTTGGTTTTGTCGGGGGCCGGTGTTTCGATGACTCAACCAGTGGCAACGGATTTTAGTCCGCCAGTTCCAATATGGCGTCCATCTCAACCGCCGCACCCTTGGGCAAGGACGCAACACCGATGGCGGCCCGCGCCGGATAAGGTTCCTTGAAATACTGCGCCATGATTTCATTGACCAGGGTGAAGTGGCCAAGATCGGTCAGGAACACATTGAGCTTGACCACGTCAGACAGACTGCCGCCCGCCGCTTCGGCCACCGCCTGCAAATTATCAAATACGCGTTTGATTTGCGCGCGCATATCCCCCTGCACCAGGTTCATGGTGAGAGGATCCAGCGGGATTTGCCCGGAACAGTACACCGTGCTGCCGGCTTTAACGGCTTGTGAATAGGTGCCAATTGCCTTGGGCGCCTTGTCGGTTTGAATGATCTGCCTTGCCATTGTCCTCCCCTCGCTGAGCTGTGTGGAATTATTTTACCCTGACCATGCGCACAACACTGTCGATACTGCGTACCCGGCGTATGATATTGGCCAGGTGCTTGCGGTCCTTGACGCTCAAGGTGAATTTCATGGATGAATACGAGCCATCGCGTTCATCCATGGAAACATTCTCGATGTTCACGGACATTTCCGCAATCGCCGCCGCGACGGTCGCCAACACACCGCGGCGGTTTACGGTATCAACACGCACATCCACCGGAAAGGTCGACTCCACATTACTGTCCCATTGCACATCAACCCATTTGTCCGAGCGGGAGCGGTAGTCCTTGGTATTTTTGCAACTATCGCGGTGAATCACAATACCGCGCCCCACGCTGATGAATCCCAAAATGGAGTCGCCGGGAATAGGCCGGCAGCATTTTGCATAGGAAACCACAGTGCCTTCGGTGCCCTTGATCGCCAGGGGCCGGTTGTCCTTGCCGCTGCTTTTCATCCAGTCCGGAGCATAGCGGTTAAACACGTTTTTAATACCCAAGGGCCGCAAGGTTCCGCGTGACGTTTTTTCATTGACTTGTTCCGTTTCCGTCAATTGCCTGGCCACCAGTAAGGATACGCGATTGCCCAGGCTGATTTGTTCCAGTAAATCATCCAGGCTGGCAAGCTTGAACTCTTCCAATAGCTTGTTGACGCGGGATTGCGGAATATTCTCCAGGCTGGTTGAAAATGTGGCCAGTGACTTTTCCAGCAGGCGGCGCCCCAACTGCACCGCTTCATCCCGCTTGAGGCGTTTGAGAAAACTGCGGATATTGGAACGCGCTTTGGCGGACACCACAAAATCAAGCCACACCGGATTGGGTTTGGCGCCCGGCGCCGAAATAATTTCCACGGTCTGGCCGTTGTGCAATTGCGTGCGCAGTGGCGCGAGCCGGCGGTCGATTTTACCGGCCACGCAGGAATTACCGAGGTCACTATGCACGGAATACGCAAAATCCACGATGGTGGAGCCGCGCGGCAAAGTCATGATGTCGCCCTTGGGCGTGAAGACATAAACCTCGTCCGGGAACAGATCAATTTTGACATTCTCCAGGAATTCCTGGGAACTGCCGGCGTTTTGTTGCATTTCGAGCAAGCCGCGCAGCCACTCCTGCGCCAGATCCTTGCGCTTTGCATCAGCACCGGATTTATACAGCCAATGCGCGGCAATGCCCATGTTAGCCACTTTATCCATGTCTTCCGTGCGAATCTGCACTTCGATGGGAATGCCATACGGACCGAACAATACGGTGTGCAGGGATTGATAACCATTGGTTTTGGGGATAGCGATATAATCCTTGAACTTGCCGGGCACCGGTTTATAAAGGTTGTGCACGATTCCGAGCACCCGGTAACACGTATCCGGTTTGTCGGCGACGATACGAAACGCATACACATCGAATACTTCAGCAAACGACAAGTGCTTGCTGCGCATTTTTTCATAGATACTGTAAAGATGTTTTTCCCGCCCGTTAACCGGGCAGTGGATGCCTTCCTGCTGCAAGCGGTCATCGATTGTCTTACGGATTTTTTCCACCACTTCGCCACGGTTGCCGCGGGCTTTTTTAACCGCTTCCTCCAAAATACGGTAACGCAGCGGATACACGGCCTTGAAGCCCGCTTCTTCCAACTCCAGCCGCAGGTTGTGCATGCCCAGGCGGTTGGCAATGGGCACATAGATTTCCAGGGTTTCCTTGGAGATGCGGCGGCGTTTGGCGGGCGGCATAACACCCAGGGTGCGCATGTTATGCATGCGGTCGGCGAGTTTAATCAGTATGACGCGGATATCGCGCACCATGGCCAGCATCATCTTGCGGAAGTTTTCGGCTTGCGCTTCCGCCTTGCTTTCGAATTTGACCTGGGTGAGTTTGGAAACGCCATCGACGAGTTCGGCGACTTCTTCACCGAACTCTTTGGCCAGTTGGTCTTTGGCGGTGGGGGTATCTTCGATGACATCATGCAGCAGGGCTGCAATGATGCTTTTCACATCCATGCGCATTTCCGCGAGGATGCGCGCCACCGCTAGGGGATGGTAAATATAAGGTTCGCCGGTAAGGCGTTGTTGTCCCTGGTGGGCTTCCGCCCCGAAAATATAGGCCCGATAAACATCTTTAACCTGGTCAGGCTCAAGGTAGGTTTCAAGTATCGCGCATAGATCGCTAATGAGAAACACCGGCCCCTCTGGTTCATCATGTGCTTTAGATGAATTCCCCTGCATCGGCTTCTGTTGTATCTTCTGGCTCTTTTTCGGCGTCATCCATCACTGCTTTGGTGATTTTACCTTCCGCGATTTCACGCAAGGCAACCACGGTGGGTTTGTCATTTTCCAGGTCTACAAACGCGTTTTTGCCTTGCGCGATTTGCCGCGCGCGGCGGCTGGCGATCAGTACCAGCTCAAAACGATTATCGACATGTTCCAAACAGTCTTCTACGGTTACTCTTGCCATGTGCACACCTCTGATGATGATATTGGTACATATTAGAAATTTGTCTGAATGAGACCGGTAGAATCTGTTGATATCGGTCACCGTGACTTAACAGATGGTTCCGTTTGAGTATTTTTCCAGTCCAAACAGCGCGTTGTCGGAGCCGGGCAATTGTACAAAAACGCCACTGCCAGTACCAGTGATTACCCGCCGTTAACAACAAATAAGCCGCCAGGCAAGCAACTCACATAAGCAATTGTTGCAACAATTGTTCCCTGGCTTGGCATTGCACGCTCAGGCGTTGGCGGCGCGCCAGCACAATGGCCCGCAATAACTCCAACGCCTCGTCGAATACATCATTAAACACCAAATAATCGAATTCCCGATAGTGGGACATCTCCGTCACGGCGTCGCGCATCCGCCTGGCCACGACGGTTTCATTGTCCTGGCCGCGGGAGCGCAAGCGCTCTTCAAGGACCGCGCGCGATGGCGGTAATATAAAGATGCTGCACGCGTCCGGATACAATTTGCGCACCTGCCGGGCGCCCTGCCAGTCGATTTCCAGGATGATATCCGTGCCCTGCGCTAACGCCGCTTCCACCGCCTGACGCGATGTACCGTAACAGTTATCAAACACTTTCGCGTATTCCAGGAATTCGTGCCGGTCGCGCATGGCTTCAAAACCCGGCAGGTCTACAAAATAATAGTGCACACCATGCACTTCGCCCGGCCGCGGCTGGCGGGTGGTGTGGGATACCGAGACGCCGATGCCGGGTGTCGACTCCAGCAGCGCCTTGACCAGGCTGGTTTTACCGGCCCCCGAGGGAGCGGCAATGACATACAGGGAGCCCTTTGTGGAGTGTGAGTGTGCGTGTGAATCCGTTGCCATGTGGATGAACCGTGAGTGTCTGCGTCGCTTCGATAGTCTGTTATTCGATATTCTGGACTTGCTCGCGCATTTGCTCAATCAGCACTTTCAGCTCCACCGACGCGCGGGTCATATCCGTATCCGGTGATTTGGAGCCGAGGGTATTGGCTTCGCGGTTGAGTTCCTGCATCAAAAAATCCAGCCGCCGGCCGATGGGTTTTTTCTCGTTCAGCACGCGCTTGACCTCGTCAATATGGGCTTGCAAACGATCCATTTCCTCGGCGACATCCGACTTATTACAAAGGAAAACCACCTCCTGCTCCAGCCGGGTTTCGTCCAGTTCCGCCTTCCATTCCGCCAGCCGTTCCTTGAGCCGCTGGCGCATGGCGTCGATGGCGGCCGGAATCCGCAGCTGTACTTTGGCGACTTCGGTTGCCATCGCCGCGCAGCGTTCCAGCAGTAATTGTTTGAGCTTTTCGCCCTCGCGTTCGCGGGTTTCAGTTAATTCCACCAGGGCTTTATCGAGCAGCGCCATGGCCATGCCGCTTAAATGCTCCGCGTCGAGTTCCGGCAATTTGAGCACTCCCGGCCACTTCAGCACATCGACCATACGCAAGGGAGCAATGCCCGGCAGATGGGTTTCCACGGCCTTGCTGGTAGCGGCCAGGGTTTGGACTAAATCAGGGTCGATTTCGAAGCCGGCCGCCACTATGGGCGGTTGATAGCGAAAATTAGCATCAATTTTCCCACGGCTCACCACTTGGCCCAGGCGATCCCGGATCTTGGCCTCCACCGGCCGCAATTCCTCGGGCAAGCGCAAACTCACTTCAGAAAACCGGTGATTGACCGATTTTAATTCTAGGGTGAGTGTGCCCAGATCACTCTCGGCTGTCTGGCGTGCAAACGCCGTCATGCTACGCACCATGCTAAATACCTCTTCGTGATGATTTTTTATACCGCAACGGGAAGCTCATTGCTAACTGACTGATGTATATATATTTCTCAATGTAACATACACCGCCATGACCGTACAAAGCAATCAACTCCCTCAAAACACCCGCGTCGGGCATTACCTGATTAAGAAAACCCTGAGCGCCGGGGGATTTGGCATTGTTTATCTCGCTATCGATCAGCGCAACCAGCAGATTGTGGTCATTAAGGAATATTTGCCCAACAGATTGGCGCAACGGGAAGCCGATCTTGCCGTCGTGCCGCGCAATAACGAATGCAAAGGCAAGCTGTATGAAGGCCGGCAGTTATTCCTGCTGGAAGTCAGCGCCCTGAAAAAGCTGCATCACCCCAATATTGTCCACATCACCGAATCCTTTGAAGCATTCGGTACAGTATATATCGTGATGGAATACCGTCCCGGCAGAAGTCTGCAGGACTATATCAACGAAAGCAACGGCGGCTTCAAGGAACACGTGCTGCGGGCCGTCTTTCCGCCGTTGATTGACGGGCTACGCCTGGTGCATGCGAACAACCTGCTGCATCTGGACATCAAGCCCGGCAATATCCTGATACAAAAAGACGGCACACCCATCTTACTGGACTTTGGCGCCGCCATTCGCAAGAACATGAGCCGCACCATGCAGCACCGCACGGTCATCACCGCCGGTTTCTCGCCACCGGAACAATACGACCAGAAAGGTTATTGCGGGCCCTGGACCGATATCTACGCCATCGGCGCCACCATGCGTACCTGCATTGAAAACGAATCATTACCCGTATCCACCGAGCGCCGCGAAAAGGATACCCTGAAACCCGCAACCATCGCCTTTAAGCGCAAATGCTCGCAGGATCTGCTGGAGGCCATGGATTGGGCCATGGAAGTGGACCCGTTACTCAGGCCCCAAACCATTGATGAATTCCTGCAAGCGTTTCACCACCGCGGCGATGACGATAAAGGTCCGGGCATGCTTTCCAAACTGTTCGCCAAACGCATGCCCTGGGGAAAAGCCGGTTAACCCGCCATGAAATACGATATCAGCAAAGCCAGCCGCCTGGGCAATCGAAAAAGCAATCAGGACCGCATGGGCGTAGTGGAGAACCGGCATGCGGTATTGCTGGTGGTGGCCGATGGGCTGGGTGGTCATGCGGGCGGGGACCTGGCCGCGGAAACCGTGGTGGATTGCGCGATCCGCCTGTTCAACAGCGCCGCGCATCCGATCCAAAAACCCGCGCTGTTAATCAATGAAATCTTCCTGCGCGCGCAACGGGATGTGTTAAGCCTGGCCAACGCCCGCACACCGCCAATCCAGGCGCGATCCACTTGTGTCGTTTGTATTATCCAGGATGGGTTTGCCTGCTGGGGGCATCTGGGTGACAGCCGTCTGTATGTGATCCGTAATCAAGCCGTAGTGACACGCACCATCGATCATTCACGGGTGGAAAACTTGTTTCAACAAGGCCTGATTACGGAACAAGAAAAGTCCAACCATCCGGACAAAAACCTGATTACGCGCTGTATCGGCTCCGAAAACCATCGGCCACAACCAACCATTTCTGTACCGTTTCCCCTGGAGCGTAACGATGTCATCCTGTTATGCTCCGATGGCTTCTGGTCGCCGCTGCCGGATCAGGACCTTATTAACGGTGTGCAAAAACAAAATTTCAATGACGTTATCGAAGACCTGACCAGTGACGCCGAGGAAACCAGCTATCCCAATTCGGATAACATCAGTGTCATTGGTTTTCGCTGGCTGGACGTAGCGCCGCAATCCGCCGTTAAACAGAATCCCCTGCAAGGGGCCGCGCGCGACGCCGACGAAGTCAGCAAGGAAGTGGACGCAATGCTGGAAAAACTGCAGCAGATCGTTAATAAGTAAGTTTCGTCAGAAAAATCTGTGGCAATCCAACCCTGAAAAAACGTTAACGCAAAGGCGCGAAGCAGCAAAGAATTCAAACTATTACTTAATGCAACCTTATCCGCTGCCAAACGCGGTGGGCCGCCCTATCCGGAATCCAAAAAACAGTACGCTACAGTTCGTTAAAAATATTCCGGTTTCCTTTGCGTCATGGCGTCTTTGCATTGAATACCGGTGTTAAGCTACCCACTGATTCTTCGGAAGACCCATAAGTAACAGGCACGTTTTTAAACACGACATTTCGTCTCGTTGAACGGAAATGGGGACGCTTCCGTTTTTAGAGATCAGGGTTACTGACGAATCGGGCGAGATAATTGTTCTGATCGCTGCAAATATAAAGGCCGGCATCGCCGCCGGCCTTTTCGTACAAACATCGTGCGCGGGAAGTTTAGTAACCGCCCTTGCGGCGCGACTCCGGCAGGCCAGCAATGTGGCGGCCTTGTTTGCTGTAACTAAGTTTGCTGTAACTAAGTTCGCTGTAAAGTAAGTGGACTCTGCCCTTATTTCCCCGGTCCCTTGTTTCTCTCCACTCCCACTTATTCAGGGGAACATGGCGCGAGGCGTTGTCATGGCCTGCACTCCAGACACGGCATCACTCAAAAGTACGGATCAAACTCCGGCTCGGGAATCCGGCAATCCTTTAGCCACTGCTTGAGCTGCTGCACATCCTGGAACAGCCGCAGATCATCCTGCATACCGGCGACAACCTCCTGCATCGTGCGGATGTCGTTCTTGAGCATTCGGGCAACGCCCTTTGGGGTCAGTCTATCGAAGGGGGCGGGCTAGTACTACTGTGTTACCTTGATTTTCTCGATGTAATCCACCACGTCGTTAATTTCTTGTTCCGAGAGTTGCTCGCCCCATATCGGCATTACTTGCGAGCGCCCCATGGCTGCGCCACCCAGACTGACGATCCTTCGTTTATACTCTATATTTTTATCGCTGCGCGTTAAATCACTCGGCGGTGGATTGTACAACACCGAGGCGCGTCCCTTACCATCCCCATTAATTCCATGGCACAAAATACAGTTTGTATAAAAAACCGCTTGGCCGCGTTGAATGGGATCTCTTAATACATAGAGGTACTTAACTACGTCAATGATTTGTTCTTCCGAGAGTTCATCTTCCCAAATCGGCATAAAAGGCGATTTACCCGTAGCTTCACCACCCAATCTGACAATTTGCTCATAAAAAAACTTAGAATTGGGTTTTATAATGAGGTTGCTGGTACCGTACAATTTTGCACCCCTGGATTTTCCGTCACCACTTTCGCCATGACAAACCACACAATAGTTTTTAAACACAATAGCGCCACGCACTTGCGATTTATTGTACGTTGAACGGACTTCCTTCAGCGAGTCGTTATCTTTACCCTGTTCTAAAACTCTGGAATTCCGGTCAGCGGCACTGTAAGCAATGCCGCTGGCAATCACCGTGAAAATTACCAGCGTCAGATACGATATGACGTGTGTCCATCGCAATCTACTTACATTCATTTCTTTAACTCCATACCTTACTGTTTACGTATATCGGCTTCATTTACCGTTTAACCTCGAATCCGCAGTTGGATGCGGCGGAGTGTGCAATTTTCGGAGTACAGGGCAAGACGCCGCCCTCTAGGGAAGGGAATGCGGAATGGCCGCTCCATTCCAAGGAATTGCAACGCACCATGCACTCTGAAAATCGCGCAATCCACTGCGTGGCGTTGCTCACCCGGCGGGTAAACCTCTTTCGTGCCTGAAAATAAAATGACAGCATATGGTTGGCGATTTTATAAAGCGATCAACCGCGGAATCCAGGTTTAACTACTTCACGTCAACTTCCATAAACATGCCGGGATGAATTGCGCATTCAATCTCGATCTTGCCGGCCTTGTCGAAAGTCACTGCACGAGACTCACCCTTGGGATATGAACCCAAGTCGAATGTTTTTGTATCAGACAAAGAGAAAATGTTGTGAAACCAAGGGTCTTGGTTTTCAAAGTGAATAATGTCGCCTAGTTTCACTTCAAACTTACCGATTCTCTTGCCGTCCATCACAAAAGCCTTGTCCAACTGCTTGACGGTATAGTCTATGGCGCTTGCCTGAAACGCTGCAACAGTCAAAATTAAAAACATTAAACAGCTAATCACATTGCGCGTCATTTTTCGTCTCCTTTTCTCTCTATTTTCAATGTCATCAGTTCGGCAACACCGGCAATGGAAATTCCTTTGCTTCTTCATCCAATGTAAACAGAAACTGTTCCAAATCCTGCGTTTCGCTGGCTGTCAGGTTTAGCGGTTTCATTGTTGGCGAAAGGTTGGCTTTTGCAATCCCACCTTTATCGTAATGTTTGATAACATCTTCAAGCGTGGAATAAACTCCGTTATGCATATAAGGAGCTGTTTTGGTAATGTTACGCAAAGTAGGTGTTTTAAATGCCCCCTTTAACACTTTCACTTTCTTAATAGCGTAACGTCCGTCATCAGTATTATTGGGAAGACCGATATTGTGAAAACCGTCATCCTGAAAATTGTGACCCATGTGGCACAGGTTGCAGCGCGCCTTGCCATCAAACAATTCGAATCCTCGTTTTGCGGCTGCGGAAATAGCGGACTCATCACCACGCAGCCAGCGGTCAAATGGGGTGTTGTAGTTTGAAACAACAGTGCGTTCAAATGCGGCAATCGCTTTACCGATTGTTTCCTCGCTGATTCCTTCGCCAGGGTAGGCTTTCTCAAATAAGGGTAAATAGCCCTTGATATTCACTAGCTCCCGAGTCAAGGAAGGCATATCCTGCGCCATTTCACCATCAGCCTGTATCGGTCCGGTCGCCTGATGTTCCAACGTGCCTGAACGGCCGTCCCAGAATTGATGCTTGTTGTATGCAACATTTAATATAGTGGGTGTTGATCGGCCCAACACCTTCATATCAACACCGATCGCGGTGGGTAATGAATCGGACCATGCCAAAGCCGGGTTGTGACAAGTCCCGCAGCTAATCCAGTTTGAACCGGACAAACGGGGGTCAAAAAACAACGACTTGCCTAACTCCACTCTTTCAGGAGTAGTTTTATTGTTTTCAGGTTCAGGCACTCGTTCGGGAGGTAAATAATCTTTCTTTGCCGCAAATCCCTGACTTATGCCGGCTCCAACAGTAATTAGCGTGACTATACACACTTTTAGAATGCGCCGTTTCATGGTATTCGATGTTGTTGCATTCATTGATAACGTTCCTCATGATTTGATCTGCAATTTCATAATATGCTTTACCGGACATACTCACCACGACACAATAATCCCGGCTGCCGACGTATAGCGGTTTCGCACGGAAATACTTAACTTTTTTCCTCAAAAGTCACACAGCTACTCGCCTTTCGCGCGGCCATGTGTCTGCGGACAAACAAATGCAAATGTATGTACACAAGCAACGTTACGTGTTTAATCTCCACAGTACATTAAATGCGGTTTTAAAGAGTTGATTTTCCCCTAAAGTAATCCCGGCCCTCACCGATAATGTCGTCAGTGCCGGATTTCCCTGGAACCGGTACAAAAAGTATTCGGGTATGTAATTTGCAGTGAAGTCAGTTGCCAGTGCTTTATGCAATTCAGTCACACAGATTTAACAAGAAAAAGGTGATTCATGAAAAACGGATTGTTGCGTGTCATGCCCTGTTCAATCGCTTCGACGCTTATCGTATTGACTTCTAACACAAGCGCATTCGCGGATATGACACCGGATAATCCGGCTCAATATCATGCCGGCAAAAAGCTTTTCATGCACTATTGCGCGCGTTGCCATGGTTCAAAAGCAGATAGAAGTGGGAGAGTATCAACCATGTCTAGCAAGCGCAGTCCAGTAAGCTTGCATAACCGCGGCCCGGTAATTTTACAGTGTGCATCTACGCAATCAGGCACGCTTAATAGTTAGCAAATGTAATCAGCGGAGGCGGCGAGAGCAATCACCTTAGCCTCTATATGCCGCCTGTTACGGGTGAATTGTCGAAAAATCTGATTGGAGATTTAATGCATTTTATTCGACAAAGCACAAAGGCGTACCGGTTGCTCAATCTGATTGGCAACGTGTTTCCCAAGTAAGAAGGACACCTCTATGAAGTGGATTTTCAACTGCATCGGAAATATTTCTTGGAGGAAAAAATTTATATTTTTCTCGGTAATTATGCTTTCATTTACCATTGCTATCGGTGCGGTTAGCAGTATTGCAATTTTGAATTTGACGAATGATTCCAAGAATCTCGTAGCTGAATCACTAAACCGTTTCTCTCATGCGAATAATTCCAGAATCGCCATGCTGGAAATGTCGGTCGCAAAGGCTGAGGTAATTGCCGAAGAAGATTCCGACAAAATCCGGAATGCCGCTATTGCCGCTATCAAAGCATCATCCGAGTTGGAGAAAAACATTCAATTATTGCAGGAATCTCTTTCCGATAACGCAAATGTCGCGATGTTGGGCAGGACGCTGAGGGACATTCGTGAGCAGGAAATTGAATTAATCAAACACGCGAAGATAAACCATAACCAGGAAGCGCTTGCCATCCGCGACCAACTCAGCGAAGAAGTGTCAAAAGTCCATCAACTGGCCACAGATATTGTGAAACACGAGACGGATTCACTCCAGCATCAACTTGAGGAAATTACGGTATCCGGCAAAAATATGGTATGGAATTTATTGGGGGTAATTGCAATTGCGGTGGTAATTGGCGTAGTGATGAGTATCGCCGCTGCTTACATGTTTATCACTCCTCTCACACAAACCCAACAGGCTATTTCCAGAATCGCAAAAGGTGAACTGGATATTGATTTTGGCAATATCGGCAAGGATGAAATTGGTAAGATGATGTCCGCACTAAAATTAACCGCCAAAGACCTGCACGAAATTGTCAGCGCGATCAGCGATAATTCCAATTCATTAAACACACAAGCCGGCGATTTGAACCATGCCGGCAGCGCCATTGCCACTTCTTCCGCGGATATACTTAAAAGTGTTGAATTTATCCAAACCAATTCTGACTCGATGCAATACTCGGCTAATACCGCCAAGAATGTGTTGCAAGACGCTTCTTCTCAAATTACAGAAGTCGCCCGCCTGGTGGAAGAGTCGTCACATAAGATTTGCAAAGTGGTCGCAAACTACCGCGCATTTCAGAACGGCATTGAATCTACAGCGGCTGATACGCGCGCACTTGCCGAGACAGCCAACACCATTAATACAGTCGCACGCACCGTCAATGAAATTTCTTCGCAAACAAATTTACTGGCATTAAACGCGGCCATAGAAGCAGCGCGTGCAGGCGAGCATGGAAGAGGTTTTGCGGTAGTCGCTGACGAAGTCCGTAATTTGGCGGAACATACACGTGAGGCAACCGAGGAAATTTCCGCCCTTGCGGACACCATATCGTCACGCATCAGCACGATCGTGGAAGCATTACAAACGTTTGTTGCCGATTCCAATGAAAACATTACCGCGTTGGAAAATTCTTCACAGGATACGTTAAACTGCAGCGAGAAAACCGCGGAGCTTACGCAAATTACTACTTCGGTTTTTCAACACATTGAAAGCCAAACCAAGGAAATTGATCATATTGCCGATATGATCAACAGGTTAAAACAAAATTCGGAATCCGCCAATAATCAAGTCAGTGTGTTACTCTCCGGTGCGCAGCAACTAAAATCAAATTCAGCTAATATGCAGTCGCTGGTCAAACGTTTTAAGATATAAATAGGACGCTGTCCGTTACAGGTAACCCCGCTCGGCAAACGACACCGTCTCACCGTCGCCCACCACCACGTGATCCAGCACCCGCACTTCCACCAGCGCCAGCGCTTTTTGCAGCTGCGTGGTCAGGTCACGGTCCGCCTGACTGGGTTCCGCCACACCGGAGGGATGGTTGTGCGCCAATATCACCGCGCTGGCGTTATGCTTTAACGCGCGCTGCACGATTTCGCGCGGATGCACCGAGGCCATGTTGATGGTGCCGTAAAACATCTCGTCAAAACTGATGACCCGGTGGCGGTTATCCAGGTACAAACAGGCGAACACTTCCTGGCGATGGGCGCACATTTTTGCCATCAGGAAGCGGCGCGTGTCATCCGGGCTGCACAGCGCATCCCCGCGCGTCATTTTTTCCGCCAGGTAACGCCGGCTCATTTCCAGGGTGGCGTGCAATTGGCTGTATTTGGCTTCCCCCAACCCCAGGCATTGGCAGAATTGGCGCTGGTCCGCTTCCAGCAAACCGCGCAAACTGCCAAACTGGATGAGTAAATCCCGGGCCAGGTCCACGGCGGTTTTGCCCTTGACGCCGGTGCGCAGAAAAATCGCCAGTAGTTCCGCATCGGACAGCGCCTGCGCGCCGCGCAGCAACATTTTTTCCCGCGGCCGTTCATGCGCCGGCCAGTCAACAATCGACATATTAGCACTCCTTTTCGGCTTTTTTTGTCAGCTGAGTCATTGTATCGCCGGGCTTTATTGTTCTGTTACGCCGGATACAGTTTTTTCTCATCATTTACTGGTTTATTGTCTACAATACGCTGTTCGTCGGAACTCCACCGGCGCCCATCACAGACAGGGATAATTCTACGCAATGAAACGACTGGCCAACAAACAAATATTACTGGGAATAACTGGTAGTATTGCCGCTTATAAAGCCTGCGAACTGGTGCGCCTGCTGCGCGACGCCGGTGCCGATGTACGCGTGGTCATGACCCGGGCCGCCACTGAATTCGTTAGTCCGTTGACTTTCCAGGCGCTCAGCCAGAATCCCGTGCGCCGCGATTTGCTGGACGAAAGCGCCGAAGCGGCCATGGGGCATATCGAACTGGCGCGCTGGGCGGATGCGGTGGTGATCGCGCCCGCCAGCGCCAATAGTATCGCCCGCCTGGCGCAAGGCCGCGCCGATGACCTGTTGAGCACGGTTTGCCTGGCCACGCCCGCGCCGCTCGCCATCGCGCCCGCCATGAACCAGCAAATGTGGCTGGACCCCGTCACCCAGGCCAATATCGCCCTGCTGCAGCAACGCGGTATACATATATGGGGGCCGGCCAGCGGCGATCAGGCTTGCGGCGACGTGGGTCCCGGGCGCATGCTGGAACCGCAAATCATCCGCGAGCACATCGCCGGCCTGTTCGAAACCGGCGCGTTGGCCGGACTCACGGTCGTTATCACCGCCGGCCCCACCCGTGAGCCAATCGATCCCGTGCGTTATCTCAGCAACCACAGTTCCGGGCGCATGGGATACGCGCTGGCAGAAGCCGTGGTGGAAGCCGGCGCGCATTGCGTTTTAATCAGCGGCCCCACCCAATTGCCAACTCCCCATAAAGTCCAACGGATCGACGTGCAAACCGCGCAGCAAATGCATGCGGCGGTGATTGAACAGGTAAAGCACGGCGCTATTTTTATCGCGGCCGCCGCCGTCGCGGACTACCGGCCTGCGGAACCCGTGAGCCAAAAAATCAAAAAAGACCAGCCGCAACTCAGCCTGGAACTGGTGCGCAATCCGGATATATTACAGGACGTGACGGGCGCATATCCCGGCGTGTTTGCCGTGGGCTTCGCCGCCGAAAGCGATAACGTGGAACAACACGCCATTCAAAAACTGCAGCAAAAGTCACTAGGGATGATTGTAGCAAACGACATCAGCCGCACGGATATCGGCTTTGACAGCCCCGACAATGAAGTCGCGGTCTATTGGCATGGCGGAAACAAACAACTGCCCAAAGCCTCCAAAACCCAAATCGCCCGGCAACTAATCGCGCTTATCGCCGCTCAATACCACAGCACCGGCAATGCCAGATAGTGGTTTTTACGAACAATCCGTG
>DATCIR010000159.1:0-7636 GCA_036507695.1 Gammaproteobacteria bacterium | reverse complement strand
CTAGTGTCGCGAACCAGAAATATCGAAACATAAAACGGCAGCTTTTTCCGCATGGCCGCGTTGCTCGTCGTTGCCATAGTCCCCGCTATGACGCCTCCTCGCGCCTCGCCCTGCGAAAAAATCCCTCCGTTTTATTTTGTTCCCCTCTCTGGTTCGCGACACTAGCTTGTTAAAACCAGGGGGCGGGAAACTTAGGGTGTTACGGAATCAGTGCTCAAGCTTTGTTTAAGTATTTTGGGTGTGACGAAAATCAGTAATTCGCTCTTATCGTCCTTGAGTGTTTTGGAGCGGAACAATGCGCCAATGAAGGGCAGGTCACCGAGGAATGGCACCTTGGTTACGCCGCTGTTGGTGGATTGTTCATACACGCCGCCCAATACCACGGTTGCGCCGTTGTCGATGAGCACTTGGGTTTGTACTTCCTTGGTGTCAATGCTGGGCACGCCGTTAAAAATATCGCCGACGCTGTCTTTGCTGATGGACAGGTCGAGAATAACGCGTTCATCCGGTGTAATCTGTGGTTTAACCTTCAGGCTTAACACGGCGTCTTTAAACGACACACTGGTAGCGCCGCTAGAGCTGGCTTCCTGGTAGGGAATCTGGCTACCTTGTTTGATTATCGCTTCCTGCTGGTTCGACGTGACAATGCGTGGGTTTGAAATTACTTCACCGCGGCCTTCGATTTGCAGGGCGGAGAGTTCCAAGTCGACCAGGGTATTGGAGCCTAAAATGGCAAAGGCGATGGAACCCGGGATACCGGCCGGCGGCAGGGCGGGCAGATTCACGTTTAAGCGTTGCGGTACTGCGCCCACGTTCACGGGGGGCGGTATCGGTGTTCCGTTGGCAATGCCTTGTTGAATAATGGTATCGGTGCCGTTCAGCGAACCCGACGTGGTGGTCACGGTTGATTTGTTATTGATCGCCGTCACACCAAACCGCACACCCAGGTCTTTGGCGAAGTTATTGTCCGCGATAACGATACGCGACTCGATCATGACCTGGCGGACCGGGATATCCAAGCGGGCAACCAGTTTACGCACATCGAGTAAGCGGTCCCCGGTATCGACTACAATGATGGTGTTGGTGCGGTCATCCACGGTGGTTTTGCCCCGGTCGGATAATACGCCGGTGCCTTTCGCCTGCAGGATGGTGGCAATGATCGCCGCCTTGGCGTAATTCACCTGGATGATATCGGAGCGCAGCGGTTCCAATGTCTCAATGGACTTTTTCGCTTCCAGTTCCAGTTTCTCACGCGCTGAGATTTCTTCGGTGGGCGCCACCAGTATTACGTTTCCGGAACGGCGCATCGACAAGCCTTTGGTCTTAAGAATAATATCCAGCGCCTGGTCCCAGGGCACGTTTTTCAACCGCAGGGTGAGGTTACCTTTTACCGAATCGCTGGTGACCATGTTCAGGCCGGTGAAATCCGCAATCAACTGCAGTACCGCGCGCACCTCGATATCCTGGAAGTTCAACGAGAGTTTTTCACCGGTATAGCCTTTTTCTTCCTCTTTTTCTTTCTCGGCTTCCGCTTTGACTCTGGGTTTAACTTCTACCGTATAGGTTTGTCCGGCATGGTAGGCCAGGTATTCGTAGTCACCGGCGGGTGTAATGGATAAGCGAACCCGGTTGCCGACCCGCGTGGTGTCGATGTACTGCACCGGTGTGGCGAAGTCAACGACGTCAAGGCGTTGCAGCAGATCGTTGGGAATGCCGGTATTGCCAAAATCAACGAAGATCTGGTTGCCGGATTCACCGGTACTGGCCGGTGTGTTGGCGTCAGACAGAGTTATGATAATTTGACCTTCGCCTTGCGCGCCGCGGCGAAAATCGATATTGCTGATATTGTGCAGCGTGTCATCGCCAGGCACGGCGGTTGAAATCTTGCTGCCAGCGCTGGGTGCGTCTTTGCTGGCGGCGCGGCCTCCGTCGAGGGTGACATAAACATTGCTGCCGCTCGTTTCAACTTCAAACGGCAATAATTGAACCAGGTTCAATATGACGCGCGTGCGGTTGCCGGCTTCGACCGCGGTAATGCTTTTGGCGAAACCGATGCCGACATTTTTATTTTTCCAGGTTAACGCGCTGACGGTATCGGGGAAGTCCAAGGCGATGCGGGCTGGGTTATCGATGGTGAAACTGCCGGGTTCCACGGCGCTTCGTGAAAATGTTAATTTAAACTGTATTTTTTCGCCGGGTAATTGCGTAAAGGTGACATCCTGCAACGCGGTGCCGCTGCCTGCGTATCTCGGCCGCGGTGCTGGTACCGGCTCTGGCGCCGAACGTGCCGGCGCAGGTTGCGCAACGGGCTCGGCTGCGGCGGGCGCTGCTGCAGCGGCGGTGGCTACCGTGGCGGGCTCCGCGGCAACCGAACTGGTATCACCCGAAAACGTTACAAACATATTGTTACCTTCCGAGCGAATGGTGTAAGCCTTCAGTGTATCAAGGTCGATTGCCACACGGGTGCGGTCGCTGGATTCGCTGGCTTTCAAGTTTTTTACACCTGCAACTTCGATCGGCAGCGGCAGGCTCCACGGTAAATTATTTTTGGTTTTAGCCAGATCGATCGACAATTTTGCCGGGCTTTTGGAGGT
This sequence comes from Gammaproteobacteria bacterium, assembly GCA_036507695.1. GTDB lineage: Bacteria > Pseudomonadota > Gammaproteobacteria > SZUA-152 > SZUA-152 > JAKEGK01. The sequence continues at coordinate 5,042 of DATCIR010000159.1, read as the reverse complement.
GAACTCTGTTGGGGTGGGTGGGCTGCTGGAAAACGCCAGCCGGATTTCCACGCCGCCATCCGCCGTGGTTTTAAAATCCGCAAAATCCAATGTTCTGGTTATGTCCGCCTCTTGCGCGAAACCCATTGGCATAGAAGCCGCGAAAAGGGCGAACGCCAACATGGTGAATGCCGATAGGCTGCGAAGTTGTGAGAGTACGCCGCTAGGGTTTTTGGGCAGCCTTTGTTTCAACAACGTGCTGGATACAGGATTTGTCGTTTTAGTAAATACCATTTCTAAGTCCTCATCGCGCTAATCATTCGCTCACACCTAAGGTAGCCTGGCGTTTCACCCAGCGACCGAGTCCATCCGGTACGGTTTCTTGTAACACAATCTCAGTTTCCGTTACGCGAATTATTTCTCCATAATCCTGACCGATAAAGCGGCCTTTTTTGGTTCTATACAGCGTGCCATCCTTGGCTCTTATCAACGCCCAGCGCTCGCCGCCTTGTTCGAGGCTGCCTACCATCGCCAGGGTATCCAAGGGAAACTGCTCTAAAACTTCGCGTTGGCGTTTCATGTTGGGACGCAGGGCTTCATCTTCATCTCGCACCACGGTTTTGCGCGCCGCAGCTTGAAACGGATCACGCAAGGTGGTTTCATCGTAGACATAAGTTTCATATGGCTTGATCTCCGGCAGCGGCGGTATTGGCGGTGGTTTTTTGGCCTTAACTTGCGCGACATGCGCCTGCAAGTCGGAGACATTGTCATTGGCGCAGCCAACCAGTGCGATGATCAGCAACGCGGAACCCAAAATGCTTTTTAACGGTAATCCGGTTTTATGTTGTGTACGTGTGGCGAACATGATTCCAGCTAATGCCTGTCCTTGATTGATGATCTGTCTGAATTAATTTTTTTTGCCTTTCTTCGATGTTGCAGCGGCTTTCGCTTTTGACGCGGCGTTTTTGGCATCCAGTTCTTCCTGATCCAGATAACGGTAAGTGTTTGCGGTCGCTTCCATGACCAGCAATGCGTTACTTTCACCCTTTTTGCCCTTGCTTTGTTGCCCAATCTTCAGGTTGTGCAGGGTAACAATGCGCGGTAAGGCGGCTATGCCGCTGGCAAAGTTGCCGAACTGATGATAGGTTCCCACGACGCGTAAGCTGATGGGGTATTCGGCATAGAAGTCCTTGGTGATTTCAGCGCCGGGCTTGAATAATTCAAACTCCAGTCCGGCTTTGAGTCCTTCACGCGAGACATCCACCAATAGTTCCGCAACTTCGGTTTTACTGGGGAGTTGCAATAATAATGCCCCAAACGATTTTTCCATGTCTTTCATTTGTTGTTTATAGGCTTCAAGATTCGCGGCGACCGACTGCTTGGTATCGAACTCTTTTTTCAATTCCTCTTCCTTCGCTTTTGCGTTCTCAAGCAGCTTGATTTGGTCCTTGGTATCGAACCAGTATCCGGCGAATCCTACGGCGCTGCATAACAAAACAACGGCGATCAGCTTTACCGGCAATGGCCAGTTGCCGGCATTGCTAAAATCCAATTCATTCAGGTTGATGTTCACGCTTTTTCCTCTTCCGCTTGCGCGGGGGCCTTATCTTCCGATGGCGCCGTTTGCGTGACTTCCAGGCTAAACCAGCTGGAATTCGCATACTCCTTTTTGGAGGAATCGATCACGTTCAGCTTGGGATTGGTCAGCCATTGGGATGCATCCAGGTTGCGCATAAAAGCGGAGACACTGTCGTTGGAATCCGCAACGCCGGTGATGTTTAACTTATTACCCGTTCTCGAGGCATCCAGCAAAAACACGCCCTTCGGCGCGGCATTGGCAAGTTCTTCGAACAAATGCACAATTTCCGGACGGCTGCTTTGCAGTTTCTGGATCACCTCCATGCGCGCCAGCAGGTTTTCCTTGTCCCGTTTCAGGTCGCGGATTTCCTCGATTTCCTTCTCCACTTTAGCGATGGTGGTTTGTAAAAATTGATTACGCTGGTTCTGGCCCGCGATCATGCTGGTCAATTGAATATGTACTAACACCACGGCCAAACCAGTGACAATAGCGGAGCCCGCCAATGCGGTATTGAACTGGCGCTGTTTGGAGGAGCGTAGCTCCTCACGCCAGGGTAATAGATTAATATGCGGCATATTTAGTCGAAACTCCTTAAAGCCAGTCCGCACGCGATCATGAGTGCGGGCGCATCATTGCTAAGCGCCTGGGCTTTTACGCGGGACGCCAACGTCATATTGGTAAACGGATTAGCGACTGACGTTGTCGAGCCGACGCGTTCTTCAATTAATTCATCGACGCCGGGGATGGAAGAACTGCCTCCGGCCAGAATAATGTGGTTAACAGAGTTATGGTGACTGGATGAAAAAAAGAATTGCAGGGAACGGCTGACTTGTTGCGCCATGGCGTCTTTAAACGGTTCCAGTACCTCTGGAATATAGTTATCCGGCAGGCCGCCTTGACGTTTGGCCATGCCCGCTTCTTCATACGATAACCCGTAACGACGCTGAATTTCTTCGGTCAACTGTTTGCCGCCAAACACCTGGTCCCGGGTATAAATAATACGGCCATCATGCAATACGCTCAGGGAAGTCATGGTGGCCCCGATATCGACGATCGCAACCGTGTTATCGTGAACACCACCGGGAATCTGGCTAACCAAAAGGGGAAACGCGTTTTCCAGGGTATAGGCTTCGATGTCGACTATTTTTGTGGTCAGGCCACCGAGCTCGACAGCGGCGACACGGGAATCCACATTTTCGCTACGGGACGCTGCCAATAATACGTCACAAGTGTCGGGATTGGATTCGGAAGGGCCCAGAACTTCAAAATCCAGGTTCACTTCTTCCAGCGCGTAAGGAATGTACTGATCCGCTTCCAATTGAATTTGACTTTCCAATTCTTCATCAGATAAGTTGGAAGGCATCGTGATAACTTTGGTTATGACCGATGATCCCGCCACGGCAACAGCGGCAAATTTGCTGCGGCTGCCCGAGCGTTTAACAGCGCGGCGAATCGCTTCGCCAACCGCTTCTACATCCGTGATATTTTTTTCAACTACAGAATTTGGCGGCAAAGGTTCAGCCGCATAGGCTTCAACTTTATATCCGTCCGATTGTTGACTTAATTCCAGGAGCTTTACTGCTGTCGAACTGACGTCGAGGCCGATAATAGAAGGCTTCCTTGGTGCAAATAATTGCGCTATACCCACATTGATTCCCTGCAATTTTAACAATGTTTAACAATGTTTTGAGTTGAAGTGTATATCGGTACGATTTTCGCAAACTTAAAAGAAAGAGATTGAAAAATCTAAGTAAAGAGAAATATAGATCAAAATTTAAATAAAGAACAAATACTATTAGTTTGATGTTATTGAAAGTTTTATACTTTGTCGACATGGAATTTTTGAACTTGATCACACTCTAACCGGGTCACTGGCAAGATAATTGAACATTTAAGTTAAACAGATATTAAAAATTGTATGGCTGGTAAATTTAAAAAATTCTTTAGTATTCCCGTCCTCATTTCGATCCTAAGCGGATGTTTTGTAGCCACTGCAGTCACCGGACTCGCCATTTATTGGTTTGTGGTGCCAAAACTGCCGTCGATCGAAAGCCTGCGCGAAGTGCAGCTGCAGGTACCGCTCAAGGTGTATACCCGGGATGGGAAACTGATCTCCGAGTTTGGCGAGAAGCGCCGGGCGCCGCTTGATATCGATCAAACACCAAAAATATTAATTAACGCGGTTTTAGCCGCTGAGGATGACAGCTTTTACGAACATTATGGTGTCGATCCCAAAGGCTTGTTGCGTGCCACGGTGCATTTGATGCGTACCGGTGAGAAAGGTCAGGGCGGCAGTACCATAACCATGCAGGTGGCGAGGAACTTCTTTCTAAGCCGGGAAAGGACCTATCTGCGTAAGCTCAACGAGATCCTATTGTCTTTCAAAATTGAGCGGGAACTTTCCAAGAATGAAATCCTGGAGCTTTATCTTAACAAGATTTACCTCGGTAACCGTTCTTACGGATTTGCAGCGGCGGCGCAGGTTTATTACGGCAAGAAATTGGAAGAGTTGGCTCCGGCGCAGATCGCCATGATCGCCGGCTTGCCCAAGGCGCCTTCCGCTTATAATCCCATCGTCAATCCCGAGCGCGCCTTGCAGCGGCGTAATTATGTATTAAGCCGGATGCGTGATTTGGGAAGTTTGACGGACAGTGACTACGAGATTGCGCGCAATTCAGTCGATGATTCTGAGTTTCACGGCTTGCGTCTCGAAGTTGATGCGCCTTATATAGCGGAAATGGTGCGGGCGGAGGTATATAGCCGGTTGGGGGAAGACGCCTACACGCTGGGTTACAAGGTTTACACGACGGTTGAATCGCGCCTGCAAACCGCCGCGAATAACGCGTTGCGCAAGTCCCTGCTCGAATACGAAGAACGTCACGGTTACCGCGGCGCTGAGGCGAATGTCGATTTAAGCCAGATCGAAGCGAATGATGAGCGCGCTTACCGCGCCATACTCTCCGATTACCGGTCCGTCAATCAATTATGGCCCGCATTGGTCATCAACGTCGAAGACAAGGCCGTGATGGTTTATCAGCCGCGCCATGGCGCCATAAAAATTAACTGGGACGGATTGAAGTGGGCCAGGCCCTGGAACGGCGATGGCAACGATCCTGGTGGCGAGCCAACCAAGGCCGCGGAATTTCTAAAAGTTGGCGACGTCATCCGCATTGTTAAAGTAACGAATGGTAAGGCTGGTGAGCCGGATGCCTGGAAGCTTAGCCAAATACCCCGCGTGGAAGGCGCGTTTGTTTCTCTATCCGCGCATGATGGTTCCGTATTGGCGCTGGTTGGCGGATTCGATTTTGATAAAAGTCACTTTAACCGTGTAACACAAGCCGAACGTCAGCCTGGTTCGAATATTAAACCTTTTAATTATTCCGCGGCCCTGGAAAAAGGTTATACCGCCGCGAGCCTGATCAATGACGCCCCTATCGTATTCGATGATCCCGGTCTGGAAAGCACCTGGCGGCCGGAGAATTAC
>DATCIR010000158.1:0-21920 GCA_036507695.1 Gammaproteobacteria bacterium | reverse complement strand
ATTGGCGTTAAGCCGACACGCGGCCTGCTGAGCACTGCCGGTGTCGTGCCGGCCTGCCGCAGCCTGGATTGCGTCAGCATTTTTGCCCTCACCACCGATGATGCCAATACCGTAACGACTATCGCGGCAGCTTATAATGTCGACGATGACTATGCCCGCCCCACTCCGTTTGATAACAACCATCGCCATTATGGTGTTGCGGCAACACCCCTGTCGATTGGCATACCTGAAGCCGCTCAGTTGAACTTTTTCGGTGACTCCTCCGCGGAACGCTTGTTCTTCGACAGCATCAAAAAATTGGAAATGTCAGGCGCAATCATCCGGCATATCGATTTCACGCCGTTCCTGGATGCCGCTCGCTTATTGTATGAAGGTCCCTGGGTGGCGGAACGCTATGTCGCCATTGAAAAACTAATGCGTGATCATCCGGAAGCATTATTGCCGGAGATAAGAACCATTATCGGCGGCGCCAAAAATAAATCCGCCATCGATTATTATAAAGCCGAATATCAACTGCAACACTGCCGCAAACTCGCGCATGACAGGCTTGCCAACGTGGATTGCATCGTGACGCCAACCGCCGGCACGATTTACACCCTTGAACAAGTACAAGCGGATCCTATTAAACTCAACAGTAATCTGGGTTACTACACCAACTACATGAACCTGTTGGATTGCGCCGCCGTGGCGGCGCCGGCGGGATTTCTCGACAATGGTTGTCCGTTTGGTATTACCTTCGCGGGACCTGCGATGAACGACCGCAAACTGCTGTCCATTGCTAACCGTTGGCAACAACACCTGGGTTTATCACCAGGCGCGCTCGGACAATCCTTGCCGCCCACGCAAGCCACGGAAATAACATTGAACAATGCGATTCCGGTTGTGGTATGCGGCGCGCATTTGCGGGGATTGCCATTAAACTGGCAACTCACCGAGCGTGGCGCAACGTTCAGGGAACAAACACAAACGGCGGCGAAATACCGGATGTATGCCTTGCCTGGCGGACCACCGCAGCGCCCCGGTTTGATGCGTGACGAACCAAACGGGGCCGCTATCGATGCGGAAATCTGGGATGTGCCCACGGATCAATTCGGCAGTTTTGTTGCCAACATACCCTCACCCCTGGGTATTGGTAAAGTGGAGCTCAAGGATGGCCGGTGGCTGCCGGGATTTATCTGTGAAGCCTATAGTGTCAACAATGCGCGGGAGATTACGGAGTTTCGCAGTTGGCGAAAATATCTGGAGTCAATATCGGCATAAACATATCATAGTATGATGATTACGCCCGGGCGCCATTACATCAACTCAATAAACGATTTAAATAGTTGATATAAAATATAGGCGCCTAGTACAAATCACGGATAAGGATTTTGCAGCCTGGGCGCCGAACGAGGGGGATCCTGATTGCGCGCGGTTTATTGCGTGGTATAAACAGGCGGAAGTCAGCGCCCTGCCGCCGGCACGCTAAGACTTTCTGCTTGCAGGCATTCCGAAGTGATTGCTCAGAAGTTCGCTTCTTCCACCTCAAGAAACGCCCGGTTAATATTCATGCCCATGAGATCATCAAAGTTTTTCATTTTTTCCCATTCATGCAAATCCAGGGTCTGGCGAATTTCACTGTCGATGAGGCCTTTCTTATACCCGGCCTCTACCCCGGTATAAAGTTTGGCCATGCGTTGGTGCATGGCTTTGACATCGTTCTTGGTCATTAACGGCCCATGACCGGGTACGATGGTTTTGATATCCATGCTGCCGATCTGCTCCAGCGTGGCTATCCAGGTTTTTACGTGCGCATCCCGAAAACTCGGTGTCATGCTATGCACCAGTATGTCGCCGCCAATCAACAGTTTGTACCCGGGTAGATACACCATCATATCGCCTGGTGTATGCGAACCATTGGGAACCCATAAAGTCATTGCAACCCCGGCTAACGTCACGGGTGTCTTGGTATTTTCCGCATACACCGTGTTGGCGGGAACCGGCTTGGTGTTGGGGAAGCGCAAACCCGTCAATGTCTCTACCAGCGCAAGCCATTCGTGACTGGATTTCTCCACAAGTTCTCGGCATTTTTCCGCGCTGATTATTTCCGCCCCCGGGAATTCACTGTTACCCAGCACATGATCGCCATGATGGTGACTGTTGATGATATGTGTGACCGGTTTACTGGTAATACCCGCGATGGCTTTTTTCAGGTGCCGGCCGATTTCGTCAGTAAATCCGGTATCCACGAGAATGACGCCCTTGTCGCCAATAATTATGGTGCTATTGACCATGTAACCCCGGTTTTCCTTCGAAGGAATCCCGATAGGGCCAAGGAGCGCATAAACCTGGTTATTGATCTTCACGACATTCGGCTTCGCCAACGCGTCCGCAGCTGGTGCTGAGGCGCCGCAGGCACTGTAAAATAATGTTAATGTTGCCAAAACCATTGAAACCCGTTTCATAGAATTATTACTCTCAATAAAGGACATTTTGTAAATTGTGAATAGCGGATACGCCAATTGAATAAAACGTGCTATAAAGCACAAGCCTGTAGATTAACGTATTGTAAACGCATAATATAGTCGAATATTCCTGCGTTGGAATTGCCTGAGTCAATGGCACTGACTCGTACTCTTAACGTAACCCCAAAAAAATTGGTCAAAAGTGAAAGGTCGAAAATGGCTACTTTAAATAAATTTCCATTAACCATAAACGGATTCCGGTTGCTGCGCGAATCAATGTCTTCCGCGTTAATTCCTGCGCTGAACCTGATTATGATTACCGGCTTATTGCTAGCGTGCGGTGACAAGTCCGCTACCCCATCGAGTCCCCAAGCACAGGCACCGGCTCAACAAATTACTCCACTGCCGGCACCACCTGCTGCTGTAACGACTCCACCCAAACCAGCACTGGTAGCGGCTGCACCAGCGCAACAAATCTTGGCAGTAACATCGCTTCAAGAACAGGGGGCGGTAAAATTAAATTCTAATGAAATTCTTGAATTAATCACCGGTCATTCGGTGACACTGCAGCATTTGGGAAGCGGCGAGTACATTGAGGCCGTTTACCTCAACGATGGACGCCGTTCCATCGTCAATATCGACGCCGGCAGCATCGAGGAAGAAGCATCGTTTGACAAATATGTCATCCGGGATAACTTATTACACACCGAATTCAAAGGTAACCCGGTTGCCATGGCTATATACCGCTGGGATGATCGTTATCTGGGCGCGGCGGATAGTGACCATGGTATGGCAAATTATGAGTTCAAGGACATAGTAACAGCGCCGCTCACCGTGCAGGTGTTGAAATCACAAAATGCAAAAATACTCTCCAGTGACGAAATAAAACAATTGTTCATCGGTAAAAATATGATGATTAGAGACTTGTTGACTGGCGATGAATACAACGGATTTTATGGCAACGACGGAATGCGCGTCCTGCAAATTGCCACCACTCCATCCATCCAGCCAGGCGATCCCGATGACCTGAGAACCAGGGATGCCTACAAAATTGAAAACGATAGGCTTTATAGTGTCCTGGATGGCAACGAAGTCGCGTCCACAATTTACGAACTGGAAACCCACTATTATGGCGCGATGAATATTGATGACGGCGCCGTGAATTATGAATTTATCCCTCAAGGGACAACACAATAGACTTTAATTGCAGCGGCGGAGCCTTACTCCCCCGTATTCCGGAATCAACTATTGATTTCCCATGGCGGATTGCGGAATGTAAATCACGGTCATCAGCCCCCCCAGTGTTTGTGATGGGGACATGTGTATGCTGCCTTGATACTGATCGACAATGTCCTTGACGATGGACAACCCTAAACCATACCCTGCTTTTTGTTCATCGAGGCGCTGGCCACGGATTAGCATGGCATCCAGTTTTTCCTGTGGAATACCTTCACCATCGTCTTCAACGCTGATATGCAGACCGGCATCGCAACTGATCGTAATGTGTATTTTTTTGGTTGCCCACTTACACGCGTTATCCAGAATATTGCCCAGCATCTCGTGTAAATCCTCGCGCTCCATGATGGTTAGACAATGTTCCGCCACCTCATAGTGGATATCGACCCCCTTCTCCCGGTACATGGCCTCCAGGGATTTAACCAATGCCTGTATTTCAGGTTTGAGTTTCACCTGTTTCGTCCCGACAGAAGTGCCTGCTACCCGCGCTCTTTTTAGTTCGCGTTCAATAAGATTTTTAATACTGGAAATCTGTGTTTGCAGGGCTTGCTGCAGTTCTTGGTTTGTTTGCAGGTAGGCGTGTTCCGACAATTGCAACAACAGCGTCAACGGTGTTTTGAGAGCGTGGGCTAGATTGCCGGTGGCGCGCCGTGACCGCTGTAACCTTTGTTGCACGGCTTTAATCCGCGTATTCAGCTCCCTCACTAACGCAACAATTTCCACCGGCACGTTTTCATCCAGCGCGTCAATCTGGCCGGTTTCCAGTTTATCCAAGTCACGGCGTATTTTCTCCAGAGGCCGCAGGTTTCTGCGTACCAGGTACACCTGCAGTGAAATCAGTATCGCCAATACAATCAGCGACAGTCCGGCATGTTGAAACAGCAGTTGGTCGATATCGCTTTCAATAACAGAGATGTCTTCCGCCACCACGACCCGAATCAATTGCTGCTGTTTTTGGTAAGCACTGCCCAGCACCAATAACAGCTGGCTGTGCGGGCCTTTCATACGGGTAACTTCGGTGCTCCCAGGTTCTGTTGTTACGGCCGGCAAAGATTCATCCCATAAGGAGCGTGAGCGAAGCATTTCATTGCCGGCGCTCACCGTGTAGTAATAACCGGAAAACGGTTGGGAATAGATCGGGTCGATGCGCGCAGTGTTCAGGTTGGGTTTGCCGTCATCCTGAATCGCGACGCCCGCCACCAGCAAATCACTGGCATGAATCATTCGCGCAACGATATATTGCTCACTGAGTTGACGAATCGAAGCAGCGATAACCAGCCATTGAACAAACAGCAATAGGATCAAGGATAACAACAAACCGGCAGCCAGCCGGGTCTGAATGGATCGCATGAGGATTATCCGCGGAAGATGTAACCTTGCCCGCGCCGGGTTTCGATCACGTCTTTTCCCAATAACTGGCGCAAGCGCTTGACGTACACCTCGATAACGTTGCTGTCTTTATCCGAATCGTAGTCATAAACATGTTCCGTCAAAATCGTTTTTGAGAGTATTTTGCCGGGATTATGCATAAAATAACGCAACAGCCGGAATTCAGTGCCAGTCAATTCATGACTGGTCCCGGTGGCGTCCACCACACACTGCCGCTCTTCATCTAAAGTAATGTCACCGTGCTTGAATGTACCGCCGGTTTGCTTGTTGGCGCGTTTAATCAATGCATTGATTCGCACCAGCAGTTCTTCGGTGTGAAACGGCTTGCCCAGGTAATCGTCGGCGCCGGCCTTAAAACCGTCGACCCGTTCGTGCCAGGCATCCCGTGCTGTTAGTACTAAGACCGGCACGTCATTCTTCTTTGCCCGCCAGTGTTGCAGGACTTCGATACCCGGCCGCTTTGGCAGTCCTAAATCAAGGATCACGGCATCATAAGGTTCCACCTCACCCATGATTTCACCGTCAACGCCATTGTCAGCCAGATCCACGGCAAAACCATGCCGCTCCATCTCTTTTTTCAGCAGCGGACCCAGTGACACATCATCTTCCACAATCAACAGCCGCATTCTCAATCATTCAACTCTTTTGATAATAACGTTGCGTCACCGGCATCAATTTTCAATTCCCAGACCTGGCCGTTGTTATCGGCGATTTCCACTTCATAAACATAACGGCCGCGTTTTTTTTCCAGTTCCACTTCAATCACCCGGCCGGGATGCAAGCGTTGCGCGGTTTGCAAAATCTGCTCCAATGGCAAAATTACCCCTTGCTGGCGCAGCGCTTTGGCATCATCCTGATCGATGTCTTTTCCAGCCCAGGCTGATTGCAGCATCAGGCATAATACAATACTTAGTTTTAATTTATTCAGCATTGGCCTATCCAATCCTGTTCACGGCATGGTTTATCATACATTGGTCACGGCAACACGTCATTAGTCATCCCATTTTCCATGCCCGGGGATAGTAATATGCCGCTCACTAAAAGAGCCTTGCTCGGCATCCTGATGACAAGCGTTGCAATGACTCAAACTGGCGACTTTGTCATTGTTTTCCACCAGGCGATCCGGTATTTCATCATGCTTGTGTTTGAAATAGCCGGTTTCGGTGATACGTTGCGGCGCGGTGGAGCTACCCAGTGAACGCATGATTTTTTTCGAACGCCGGTGATCCGACTTGTCCGCGCTATTTGTCACCAGATAATCCAGAATGGCTTGATGGCTCGCCGGACTCAGTTCCGCATTGTCGCCGAAATGATTGTCTATACCGGACATCATGTCGCGCCAGGACTGTTCCGGCAGCCATCCGGGTTGATAGGCAAAATGGCAGGATCCACACTCTTCCTTATAAAGCGGATCGGTTACCGGTGCAACACCGGGTTGCCGCTTCCAGAATTTCAATACGTCATCATCGTCATCACCGAAAGAAAAGCTTCCCAGCATCAACAAGGGAATCGCCATTATAAAAGAAAACCAGTATGCGCTTTTCATGCTTATTACCTCTTCTATCCAATGGTTAAGTTACTGGGCCAATATGTAACTCAGAAAATCACTTTTCTCCTGCGGGCTGCATTCCCTGCCAAACGTCCATTTGCAGTTTCGTTTGAACCACTTTTCGATGTTGCCAGGATCAGTCAAACGCTCGCGGTTGATGGACGGCGCCAACGGTTCAATGGGTTTATTGGTACGAACATGTTTTCCCGAAGAGCGCAGATTATCAGTGTGACAACTTGCGCAACTGCGCGTATTGCCGCCGCTAGCGTCCGGAAATTTCTCCGTCCACAACACTCTGGCTTTCCCCGGGTCCGGTGTTTGTGCGCCGCTTTGCTGGTATTCAGCCAGCAAATCATTGACTACTGATCCGTATGCCAGGCTACCGGTTGAAACTGACATTGCCGATAGGAGGACGCTGTACATAATAACGAATGATTGTCTTTTCATGTTTTTGCTCCGGTCGTTGCTTGAAAATGTTGTCCAGACTTTTACGGCCTTATTCTGCCCGCTTGAATCCATTGATCATGGATGACACCAAATTTTCTTTATGGATCAAACTCTCGATCACCACACCCGCGACATGCACTGCGACCAAAAACAAGGTGAAGTTGGCGAAAAACTCATGTACTTCTTCCAATAGGTTTTCCCAGAATTTACCCGCATTGGCAAACAAGTCCGCAAGCGGTCCTGCTTGCTCCGCTGCACCATACACAGCAACGCCGGATAATACGGTAAAGATGAGACTGATTATCATCACCACAATCATCAAACCACCCGCCGGATTGTGACCAAGATAACGTTTGGCCCGAAGTAATATAGTATCCTTTACATACTGCAAAGCATTTTGGGGACTTGTCACAAAATCGCTGAACCGCGCATGCCGGGCTCCGACCAGACCCCAAAGAATGCGGACTAACAGTGCGGCGCCAATGGTGTATCCTGCCCAGACGTGCAAAAACATAACGTCATCTTCGGTGAGATAGGCAATAAAAAATGCACTCACCAAAACCCAGTGGAAACCGCGCACCAACGGGTCCCAAACCCTGATTAGATTTTCTGGTTGCTTCATAATACCTCTCGCCGTGTTTTCCATATTGGGGAAAGTCTAGAACCGCAAGCTGAATTCACGCTGAAATAATCACTAAATATTTCGTAAGCGTACCCAGCACATGGCGGCGGGAAAAGTGATTAGCGGGGTTTTGCGGTAATAGTTAAAACCTGGGGAGTAAACCTAGGCTAAGGAAAAAAAATGATTTTTCTAGATCCAAATATCAATCCGCTCAATTACAAACTAAAATTGTGCATGACGAGCGCCGCCAACGCATATATTATTGCGTACCCAGGCCGCACACAGCGATTACAAAGGCAAAACCGTTACTGTTGGATCACGTATTTACAGACTATCGCAATTAAACCGCCACCCTATATATTCGCCATGAATCGCATCAAACAAGTCGTCTTAGTCCGCAAGGATTTGAACATGCGCCGCGGCAAAGAAATTGCCCAGGGTTCCCATGCTTCCATGGCATTCCTGGTTGAGCAACTCCGAGGCGAACACTTTGACGGCAGCACGCAGCAGGATTTTCAAATCACCTTAACGAACATCGATAAAACCTGGCTGAGTGAAGGAATGGCGAAAGTGTGTCTACGCGTCAATTCTGAACAGGAATTGCTGCACTACCATCAGCAGGCACTGGACGCCGGCCTGCGCAGCCATTTGATCCTGGACAGCGGGCGTACGGAGTTTAAAGGCCAGCCCACCCATACAGCCTGCGCCATTGGCCCCGGCGAAAGCCCTAAAATTGATGCCATAACCGGCAAGCTCATTCCGTATTAATTACACCGCCAAACTTACCTGAATGAAATTACTTTAACCGGTAACTTCCGTCATTGAAGCATGGCAGCGAACTCGTTATGATTTAGTCAACGCCGCCGGCGAGCGGCCAACAACCGGGAAAACATTTTTGTGTTCACCAAAACAAGGATTATTGTCCGCTACATGAGTAAAAATATGATCACGCGAATGGTAGCCGTTATGACCGCTTTCACGCTGACGGTTGTTACTTTTCCGGTAATAGTCCAAGCGGCAGACATCGAAGGCAGGTGGTGTGAGGATGGCCAGCCCTACTTCTGCTATCCGCCTGTGCAACACGATACCGATACCTATGTTTGTACCGATAGCATTACCATAATTAATAGCACTCCCAATTCGCTGGAGTGGATTATCGACCGGACAGTGCACTATTACACCAACGGATTAACTAATGGCGCTAGCATGCCGGAACAAGTCAAACTCAAATTTACCCGCACTGGCGACACCCCGCAAACAACCTTTAAAAACACCACCCAGATTGCTAATGCAATCCACGAGCGGCGCTTGGTACAGAGCGGCGGTAAATTAGACCTGGAATTTATCCAATTACCCGTCAATGAAAAAGCGCCGCGGCTGAATCAAAAAACCACCTACGCCCGATGTGATAGCGGAAAATCAAAACCCAGTTTTTATACAGCGCTGATTGACTGCGGTGGCTCCGGAGACTATATCGCCGGAGTTCCCGCGGTAGTGGATAATCCAGTGCTGTGGGCGCATTGGAATATCAAAAATAAACGCAGCTCATGCAAAGTTGCCGCGCGCTGTTGGGGCGGCGGCTGGGTGGCATTCGCCTATAGCAAAAACAATGATAATCCCAACACGGCTTTTGGCGCTGCTTGCGGCGGCGCATCACGCAATGACGCAAAACAACAAGCCATCAACTCCTGTAAGCAAAGCGGTGGTGACAACTGCCTGTACCAGGTAATCAGTGGTTTCGACGGCGCCGCTGTGGATGGCATTGACAGCACCAATAAAGGCTCAAAACTCGAGGGCTGTTACTTTGGAAAATGCGAAAAACTGAGGGATTGAGCAAATCCTGCAGAGATTTACGCAGTAACCGTACACGGACTGCCAATACCAAGCTATTGCGTTTGGCAGCATAGTCTTTGATTCATCCGCTTAATCCAGTAGAATAATTGCCTCGTGCCAACTGCTGGATCACACTTCCATGTTGCGTCTCATTTCGATTTCGGGTATCGCGCTGGCCATGGTCATTGGCTTTGTCGCCTTGTCCACCCAAATGCGTGACGATTATTACATGCGGGCCAAGGTATCCGATGCAGTGAAATACTTGTATTCAGTCGCCCAGCAGGAACTTGATTGCGGCGTTGCCGGTATTAAGCAAAACGCTACTGATGCGCGCCCAGCCAAGCCGGCCATCTGGTCCACGGTTACCCACGAAATTACGACCCACGAAGCACAGGTTACCGGTGAAACAACGGATAAAAGCGCGATTGAAGTGGCAGGCGTGTTTCACGATGTTAAAGGAGAATCCGGTAAGCTGCGCATCAAGCAAGGTAGAAAATTTATCCTCAACTGCGTATGCCACAATGATGCCTTACAATGCCAACAAGGACTCACGGACATCAACAAGAACTATATCCCACCTATTAGCACCGCAAAATAACCGCGAAGATTCCCTGACTGTTTGCGGCGGCAAATAATCGATAATTGATGCCCAGCCGGTGTTTTGCCACGCTGGTTATGCCGTACTGGTTTCGCCGTGCCGGCCGCTAATCAAACTTTCATTTTACCGGACCATCATTAAAAGATGTCTACGCTAATTTCTGCGTTATGATATATATACGAGTTTGTTAACATGACATTTCCGGTTAATTTAATCGCCGGTACGCACTGTTCCAGTGGCTGATAGCAAAGTGTATCCCCATCTCAAAGTGTATTTAGTATGGTGACTGCTGCAATCTGGTTAAGCTTCGCATTCATGTTGGGTTTTTTCGCCCGGCTGATTGGTTTGCCGCCCCTGGTCGGCTATCTCGCCGCCGGATTTCTACTGAGCGCCAATGGCCACGAAAGCAATGAGATTCTCGAAGAAGCCGCCCATGCCGGTGTGCTGCTGCTGTTATTTAGCGTGGGATTGAAGTTACGATTAAAAACTTTAATACGCGCCGAAGTGTTAGCCGGCTCCCTGCTGCATATGGTCATTTTCGGGGTGCTCTTGCTTGCGGTACTTAGCCACTTCACCACACTCACGACGCAAGCCGCATTAATCATCGCACTGACTTTGTCGTTTTCCAGCACCGTGGTGGCGGCAAAAGTGCTGGAAAGCAAACATGAGCTGCGCGCTTTTCACGGCCGGGTTGCCATTGGCATTTTGATTGTCCAGGATCTGGTCGCCGTCGCGGTCCTGAGTGCCGGCGGCAGTAATCATCTTTCCCCATGGGCGTTGATGGTGCTTGGATTTTTCCTAATCCGCCCTCTCATTCATAAACTGCTGGACCTGAGTGGACATGGCGAACTGGTTGTCTTGTACGGTTTAATGCTGTCACTGGTTGTGGGCGGTTCCAGCTTTGAACAGCTGGGACTCAGTTCCGAACTCGGCGCGTTGTTGCTGGGTATTGTCCTGTCGGATCACAAGCGCGCAACCGAACTATCCAACGCCCTTTGGGGCCTGAAAGAAGTGTTTTTGGTGGGATTTTTTCTGGAAATCGGCTTGTTGGGTCATCCCACCCTGCAAACGCTCGAACACGCTCTCTGGTTTAATGCATTGTTGGTAATCAAAGCGATATTATTCTTTTTCATTTTACTGCTGTTCAGGTTACGCGCCCGCAGTTCCTTTTTGGCGACCTTAAGCCTCGCGACCTACAGTGAGTTTGGCTTGATTGTGGCGAGTTTGGGCGTACGCAACGGATGGCTTGATCCGGAATGGCTGGTGTTGTTAGCGGTAACGGTGGCGCTATCCTTTGCAATTGCCGCGCCTCTGAATCGCCATGGACACATTCTGCATCGCTATATCGGAAACTTTCTGCAGCGGTTTGAATCGTCCAAACGCCACCCCGATGACGAACCGATCAAGCTTGGAAATTCACGCATCGTGATCGTTGGCATGGGGCGGGTCGGCGTCAGTGCGTATGATTATCTGAGTTCACGGCAACAACGGGTCGTCGGCCTGGATTCTGACCCCGCCAAAATAGAAAACCACCTCCAGCAAGGCAGGCGCGTCCTGTACGCCGACGCGGAAGATTCCGAGTTATGGACCAACCTGAATCTGGAGGGCGTACACGCGGTGCTGCTGACAATACCGGAACTTTCCGCGAAAAAGATGGCAATACGTGGAATACGCGCCGGGGGATACCAAGGTTCAATCAATGCCACCGTATTATTTGTTGAAGAAATCGATGCGCTGAAAAATGTTGGCGCCGATTTTGTCCATTATTATTATGATGGCGTGGGCTCCAGTTTTGGCGAGCGTTCCCTGGAACTGTTACCTGAAGCCGAAAGTTCCTGACCAATATACTGCTTCGCATAGTACGTGGCCAATATCACTGATTGTTAACGCCAGCGCCGAACCATATCCACCAAAACAATGTCCACGAAAACAATATTCACGAAAACTATGTCCACGAAGACTATGTCCACGAAAAAGAAAGCGGTCTGTATCCGCTGCGGCACGTTTAAAAAAGACGCCTTTGCGCCGTGTCCGGGTTGCGGGCTGAGGCCCCAAACCGACTTTGAGACAGCGCGCGCACTTATCCTTTCCGAGAAATCAGCCCTTGGATCGGTTGAAATTGGGCGGACTTTGGAAGAGCTTGAATCTATATCGGAAAGCATAAAAAAAGGCCGCCCCTACGCCATCGATGGCGAAGAACAAAATTGGGTGGTTCGTGAATATTGGAATTACCTGAAATCCCTGCCTGCGCCTAAACGCCGGTTCAGTAAATTTTTAATATGGTCAATCCTGTTATTGGTGCTTTTTTCAGCCGGCGCCGCGGTCATCGGGTGGTTTTGGTAGAATCGCCGGATTTTTGCCAGTTAGCCGGTATTCTTTGAATCAGAATATAGCGATTCAGTTTTTCCGGTACCTGCCGCTACTGTTAGCGCTGGACTATGATATGCTTCGCGCTCTCCGTAGAGCGCCACCGGTTTTTTTTAATAATTCTATGACTCGCCGCTTCGCCAAAGACCCTCAAATTAACAATGCCCTGCACCATTCCGTAAAAGATGGCGTAGCCTATTCCGTTATGTCCGGCGCCGGCGAAACTTATTTTTCCGCGTTTGCCTTGTACTTTAAAGCCACGACCGCGCAAATCGGTTTATTAGCTTCTCTACCGCCCTTGATCGCGTCTTTGTCGCAACTGTTTTCCGCGTGGCTTAGCTATAAAACATTCAGCCGTAAGAAAGTTATTTTGACGGGTGCGGCGCTTCAGGCTTTTGTATGGGTCCCGCTGATCCTGTTACCGTTTCTTTTTCAGGAATTCGCTGTCGGTATTATTATTGCGTGCATTATCGCTTACCATGCGGCATCGAGTGTCGTTATCCCCTACTGGAGCAGCCTCATGGGTGATCTGGTTCCGGAAAAGCGCCGTGGGCGCTATTTTGCCCTGCGTACGCGTTACACATCTGTTTCCGCGCTTATATCGCTCATCATTGCCGGAATTATATTGCACGTCTATGAATCACACGACCTGGCGCTTTATGGATTTATCAGCATATTTGTAATCGCGGGTATAGCGCGCTGGGTTTCGGTGTATCACCTGACGCACTTGGTTGAACCGGCCGAAATAAAAACCAGTATTGATATTAAGATTACCGAGCACTGGTGGAAACAGCTGAAGCGCTCCCGTTTTTTTTATTTTTCGGTTTTTTTCGGCATGATGCAGGCCGCGGTGGCTACCGCCTCACCTTTTTTCGCTGTTTATATGTTGCGTGACCTGCATTTTACCTATGTGCAGTTTATGACATTGTCCGCCGCGACGGTATTGATGCAGTTCCTGACCTTGAGCGGTTGGGGAAGAATCAGCGACACATTCGGCAATCGCCTGGTATTGATTACCGCGGGATTCATCGTGCCGTTGATTCCTGCCTTGTGGCTGGTTTCGACCAGCATCTGGTACCTGTTTGCCGTGCAATTGCTTAGCGGTTTTGTCTGGGCGGGATTTAATTTGAGCGCGACGAATTTTCTTTATGACCTGATTCCCGCGCCCAAACGTTCCACTTATCTGGCCTATCACAATATAATGACCAATATCGGCGTGTTTGGCGGCGCGTTAGTGGGTGGCGTGTTGGGTGCAACGTTGCCGAATACAGTCGCTTTGTTTGGAGAAACCTATCATTGGCACAGCGCCCTGCTCGGAGTATTTTTGCTGTCGGCGTTTTTGCGGTTGGCGGTGGCCTTGGTGTTTTTACCGCGCTTAAAAGAGGTGCGCAGCGTAAAACAAATGACCGTTACTGAATTAATATTCCGGGCAACACGGTTTAACGCCCTGTCCGGATTCGTTTATGACATTGTGTCGTCGGTCAAACGCGGTATAAGGTGAAACAAATGTCAGGGTCTACCAACCTTGGCAATTATTTTCCATTTTATTCATCGCCTTTGTGCTTTTATGATGTAGATAGCGCGCATGACGTGCCGATGATTGCCAAGGAAAATATAAACTAACGCCTGCCAAGCTTAACAAAAAGTCCGGAACGTAAAAAATTCCCGCAGCCGCGCTATTCCATGATGGTTTTGTTTTCCAGAAACTTTTGTAAAGCACCGGCCAGATTTTCAAACTTCACGGGTTCATATTCTTCACGTTCTATCCGTCCCCATACGGTATTCGGCCAGGCAAAGTCATCTTTGTAGCGGCCAACCACATGCACATGGAGTTGCGGCACAAGATTACCGATAGCCGCGACATTGATTTTATCGACATGCAGTTCTTCTTTCAGAAATTCGGAAATGGTGTTAATTTCGGTCCACAACATCAGTTGTTGATCCGCATCCAGTTCATAAAGTTCTTTTGCATTCAGTTTGGGCACCAAAATAAACCAGGGAAACAGCGCGTTATCCATTAGTAAAAGCAAACTCAGGTCAAACTCACCGAGTTTAATGGTATCGTTTTCCAGCTTTGGGTCCAGGCTAAAATTATTCATTGCCATAAAACCGCTTTTTTAAACGCCCACAAAAAACGCTGACACCCGCGGTGTCAGCAAGATTCTGGAAAGTATAGCCTGTTTTTCGCTAAACGCCGCGCGGGAGCATGAAGCAGCGGAGCCGGTCTATCAAGTGTGTCCGATTACTTCACCCTGATCTTTTCTTTTTTCCCCGGACTCGCTTTCACGGCTGCCTGGCCATTCGTCAAAGGGAAACGGCTTATCATCGCTGTTGTAGGTCAGGTATTTAAGTACTTCATAAACAAAAGTACTTAAATTGTTGCCAAATACCAGCAAGCGTTCGTTTTTGACGCCAGTGAATAAGGTCGTTAGAAACTGAAAAAACACCACGGCCCCAAGCACTACTTCAGAGATGCTAAAGATCACCGCGAAAATCAGGATATACATGCCTCTTAACCAGGTGTCACGCGCTTTCAAATGCTGTTTAATTTCTGAATTCATGGTCTGTTCCTTCCTGTAAATAACCACTGATTAGAATTACCGATGTAAATTGCCCAGATAAATAGCGCCACAGTGTAAATTGCTACTTAGATTATATTGGGATAATACTGGGATTTTTCCAGTTTCTTCTGCCGGCAATGATTGAAAATTGCAAGCTGCATTGATGTGGATCATTAATGGCTTGTTGCTACTTGTTTATTGGCACGCTTTGATCGTGTTGATTGCGTGAATTAATTGTCCGCAGAATCAAAAAACAACGAACCCTATTTCCCAGATGTGTTAAGCCACCCACCGTCACACCAATACCATTCATTCACGTCACACACTGCAGCACTTCTCAGACAGTGTCAGAATCGCCAGCAATCCGCCGTTATCCTGCCCTGGTCTCGTTTGCAACCTGTCTAACCGGCGCGGATTTTAACTGATTAAATATTGTCCATTTTTGCAAGTTAAAGAAAAAATAAAAAGTTAGCGGTGTTTTTTCACAAACCAAATGAATTACGTGGTCACGCACCAATGCTCGATTCTTGTTACGTGAACAATTATGATGTGCGGCATGATCACACAAATGAAAATCCGCAGCT
Source organism: Gammaproteobacteria bacterium (assembly GCA_036507695.1). Taxonomy (GTDB): domain Bacteria; phylum Pseudomonadota; class Gammaproteobacteria; order SZUA-152; family SZUA-152; genus JAKEGK01. Next base: position 6,290 of record DATCIR010000158.1, on the reverse strand, counting down.
TCGCCATTGTTGATGAACTTGAACTGCCACTTCATGGGGGCATGACGGTACTAACCGGTGAAACCGGCGCTGGCAAGTCCATTCTGCTCGATGCCCTGGACCTCGCCCTGGGTGGGCGCGCGGACAGCGGTGTCATCCGGCATGGCAGCGAACGCGCGGAAATCGCCGTGGCGTTTGATATTGCCGGGCATCCGGCCATCAAGCAATGGTTGCTCGATAATGAACTGGACGCCGATGCCGAGTGCCTGATCCGGCGCACGGTGTCCACCGACGGGCGTTCCAAAGGATTTATTAATGGCAGTCCGGTCCCCATGCAATCGTTGCGCGACCTTGGCGAGCAACTGGTGGACATACAAGGCCAGCATGCGCACCAGTCATTACTGAAGCGGGACCTGCAACGCGAAACGCTGGATGATTTCGCCGGACATCAGGAACTGGCGGCGACTGTGCGAAAATGCTACCAAGAACTCAAGCGGCTCCGCGATCAGCAAGCATTGCTGTTGCACAACAAGGAAGAACGCGAATCGCGCATCGAGTTACTGACCTACCAGACCCGGGAACTGGAAGAATTATCCCTGGAAGAAAATGAATTTGAAAAGCTGGAAGAAGAACAGGCGCGCCTCGCGCATATCAACCAGATTGAAGAAGGTTGTGAGCAGGCGGTTTATACCTTGCACGAAGCGGAAGAACAAGCCATCACCCAACAACTAACCCAAGTCGCCAGCCAGCTGGAAAAACTGCAACATTACGATCCAAAACTGGAAGCCATCGTGCGAATGCTCAATGAAGGCCTGATCCAGGTTGAAGAAGCCGCCAATGAATTACGTCATCAACTTAGCAGTATGGATATGGATCCTGAACGCCTGGAATGGGTGGACTCACGCTTGGGGCAAATTCATGACCTGTCTCGAAAGCATCATGTCAATTCCAGGGAACTGGGCGCATTGCAGGCAACATTAGCCGCCGAGCTGGCGCAATTATTAACAGCGAGTGACCAGTCGAACAACCTGGATGACCTCATCGGCAAAGCAGAAAAAGCCTACATGGATGCCGCGCAGCAATTAACAGCCAGCCGGCAAAAAGCCGCCAAGAAACTCGAAAAGCAGGTTACCGAAAACCTGCACCAGCTGGGTATGCCTAACGGGCAATTTGTCATTGATTTTACGGCACTGGATGACACAACCGCCGCGGGCCTGGAGCGGGTGGAATTTCTGGTGACCATGAATCCCGGCCAGCCTTTAAAACCGCTCGCCAAGGTGGCATCCGGCGGGGAATTGTCCCGCATCAGTCTCGCCGTTCACGTGATTACCGCCGCCACGGGACGCATTCCCACGCTGATTTTTGACGAAGTGGATGTGGGTATAGGCGGCGGCACCGCGGAAGTCGTGGGACGCATGCTGCGTGACCTGGGCCGGGACCGGCAGGTTTTGTGTGTCACTCACCAGCCGCAGGTCGCGGCACTCGGGCAGCAGCATTTACAGGTCAATAAATTTACTTCGGAAAATACCACCAAAGCGACTGTCACCGCGCTTAACGATAAACAGCGTGTTAATGAGATCGCGCGGATGCTGGGCGGAATCGAGATTACCGAAAAAACGCTCTCCCACGCGAAGGATATGATCAAGCGTTCCCAAACCCAGCCCGTTTGATTCGAACTGCGCTTGCCTATCCCGGCGGCCAGGAAAATGGACGGCCGCCCAGTATGTGAATATGCAGGTGAAAAACCGTCTGCCCCGCACCTGATCCGTTGTTCATTACCAGGCGAAACGCATTTCCATAGCCTTGCTGTTCGGCGATTTCCGGCGCTTTTAACAATAAATGTCCCAGCAATTGCCGGTCGTCTGTTTCGGCATCGGCCAATTTGGCAAGGGGTTTCTTGGGTATTAGCAGAATGTGCATTGGCGCCTGCGGATGAACATCCTTGAAAGCCAGGCAGTCATCGTCTTCGTAAACGATAGCGGCCGGAATTTCCCGCTTAATAATTTTGGAAAAGATGGTATCGGACATGGCTCGTTTGCTCGTCTATTGAATTGACCGGATGATTGTGTTTATTTGCGTTTGGCCTGGCATTCCTTGCAAATGCCGTAGATATTCAGACTGTGATCCGTCATCGAAAAGCCGGCTTTTGCCGCAATATCCTTTTGCCGTTGCTCGATGACTTCATCAATAAACTCTTCAACCTTGCCGCATTTCAGGCACAGGATATGATCGTGATGTTGCCCCTGATTGAGTTCAAAAACGGATATGCCGCTTTCAAAATGATGGCGGGTCACGAGGCCTGCGCTTTCAAATTGGGTTAAAACGCGGTAAATCGTGGCGATACCGACATCCTCCCCCTCTTCCAGGAACGCCTTGTAAATATCCTCGGCGCTGAGATGGCGCACCGAACTTTGTTCCATGATTTCCAGAATTTTCATGCGCGGAACAGTCGCCTTGAGTCCCGCTTCCCTTAGCTCCTCACTACCCATTCAGACAATCCTCTATTGCTTGCCGCCCTGGAAAACTATTTTACCCGCAGTAGGTCTCACAAGTCAGTTCATTATCCTGTAAAATGCCCGTTTTCAACCTTACACTTTGTTTATGGCGAATTTATGAACAACACCCGATTTGTCCAATATGCACTGATAATCAGCCTGTTATCGCTGCTGTGGAGTTGCACCATTCATCGCATGGATATCCAGCAAGGCAATGTCCTGACCCAGGAAACACTCGACAAGCTGGTGGTGGGCATGGAAATGCGCAAGGTGCGTGGACTCGCCGGCACGCCACTGGTGGCTGATCCATTCCGCTCCGACCGTTGGGATTATGTCTATAGTTTTAAGCACGGCATCACCAAGGAAACACAGTACAGCTACGTCACCTTGATGTTTGAAAAAGACATCCTGGTCGATATAAAAATCCACGCGGAGCCTCTCAAGCGGGAAGACATCAACACGCTTAACCGGCAATTGCGGGAACTGCGCTCCTAGATTTTTTGACCCTTTAGAAGTGAAGGAATTCTGAATCGGCTTAAGGGGCAATGGCATTCGCCGGTTACTGATATAAACGCCTAAAGTGGTTTACTGAGCGCTACCGGCACCCTTTTTCATTACCTTACCCTCAGCGGCGCGTTGTTTGCGAACTTCCTTGGGATCCGCTATTAACGGACGATAAATTTCCACACGGTCTTTATCCCGCAACACGGTATCGCGTTTGGCGAGTTTACTGAAAATCCCCACCTTGTTTTTATCAAGGTCGATTTCCGGGAAATTATTAAGTATACCCGATTGTTGAATGGCTTGTTCCAGCGTCGTGCCAACATCCACCAACAAGGGAATAATAACCTGCACATCGGGTTTGGCGTAGGCCACTTCCACCAGAATGCGGTTAGCCTGCGGCAGCTTATTTTTTTCCATACAACTCCTCAGCCCGTTTGCAAAACGCGTCCACCAGGGAACCGGCGATTTGCCCGAATATTGGACCGATCACAAGTCCCACCAGCTTGCTGGAAAACTCGTATTCGAGTTCCAGAGACACTTTGCACGCATTCTCCCCGAGTTTTTTAAACTGCCAGAAACCGTGTAGATGCTTAAAAGGACCGTTAACCAATTGCACTTCAATCATCTTGCCCTTTTGCAACCGGTTACGGGTGGTGAAGGTTTTATTAATACCGCTATGCGAGATCTCGATACTGGCCTGCACCTCGTCATCGTTACGGCTCGCCACGGAAGCGGCGCCACACCAGGGCAAGAACTCCGGGTATGACTCAATGTCGTCAACGATATTGAACATATCGTTGGCATCGTAGGAAACCAAAGCGCTTTTATTAATGATCGGCACGGCTGGCTGTTTCCCCTGTTAATCCTATTCGTAATTAAACACTAAATTGCACCCACCGATTTGAGAAATATCAATCCAACACCAATCGGTGTCACGTAACGAACCAGTACGCTCCATATCTGGTATGCCGGACCATCGCCCATACCCAATTCGTCGATCGATGAGTGCCGCTTGATAATCCAGGCAGCGAATACCCCGATAAACAGCCCGCCTAATGGCAACATAATGTTGGAGGTCAGAAAATCCAGCAAATCAAAAAATGTTTTGTCAAATAACTTAAAGTCCGCCCAGCTGTTGAAGGAAAACACCGTGCCCAGCCCTATGACCCAGGTTATAACGCCCGAAAATAGGCTGGCGCGGTTACGGTTCATACCCTTGTTCTCAATCAACCACGCCACGAACGGCTCGATCAACGATATCGATGATGTCCAGGCCGCGAATAACAGCAATACAAAAAATACCGTGCCAAAGAATACGCCCCCGGGCATTTGCCCAAATGCAATTGGTAATGTCACAAACACTAAGCCAGGACCAGCTGATGGTTCCAAACCATTGGCGAATACGATGGGAAAGATTGCCACGCCCGCCAGCAAGGCAACGGCAGTATCCGCCATCGCGACCGTGAAGGTTGTCTTTGCTATCGACGCATCATGTGGCATGTAGGACCCGTAGATCATGATGGCGCCCATGCCCAGGCTTAAGGTAAAAAACGCCTGGCCCATGGCTTTTAAGATGCCTTCCGCCGAGATTTTGCTGAAATCCGGCGTGAATAAAAAACTGAACCCTTTTGCGAAAGAATCAGTTGATAAAGCATAACCCACCATGATGATTAACAAAATAAACAACGCGGGCATTAAAAACCGGATCGCTTTTTCCAAGCCATTCTGTACACCCCGGGCGACGACAATCATGGTCAACAGCATGAACAGGCTATGCCAGAAAATCAGTTGTCCGGGACTGCCAATAAGCTTATTAAACACATCCCCGGCAGCGCTGGCATTGATACCGGTAAATGTGCCGCTAAGCGACTCCAGGATATAAGCCAAGGTCCAACCGGCGATCACGCTGTAATACGAAAGAATCAAAAAGCCGGCGGCGACGCCGCTCCAGCCCAACCACACCCAGTGTTTGGTTGCGCCTTCTTCCTTCGCGATGGAGATCATGGTATTCACCGGGCTCTGGCGGCCGCGCCGGCCGATCAGGACTTCCGCCATCATTACCGGAATACCCAGCAAGATAACGCACGCCAGGTAAATCAACACAAACGCTCCGCCCCCGTTTTCACCCGCCATGTAAGGAAATTTCCAGATATTACCCAGGCCGACAGCGGAACCGGTGGCGGCCAGGATAAAAATCCAGCGGGATGACCACTCACCATGTATCGATTTGCGCGTCATGAATTTTCCTCTCCCTTAAAAAGTTGCCATTTTCGAAGAAATACTTAATATATACAACAGATTAGCTAATTTTTCTAACGATTTACAACGTAATACAGTTAAATACTTTGCAATTTTAATGCTGCGCAGTGACAAATGGCCGCCAATCTCTATAATGCGCCCATGTCTAAGAAGAACCCGAAAATCAGCGACAATACCATAGCCATCAACAAGAAAGCCCGCCACGATTACTTTATTGAAGACGATTTCGAGGCTGGTTTGGTGTTGGAAGGCTGGGAAGTGAAAAGCCTGCGGGCGGGTAAAGTGCAGATTATCGATGCTCACGTCATTATCAAAAACGGTGAAGCCTGGTTGCTGGGTGCAGTAATCAATCCGCTGCCAACCGTGTCCACGCACTTCACACCGGACCCCACCCGAACCCGCAAACTGCTGCTCCATGACAAGGAACTATCCTCCTTGATCGGCGCCGTGGAACGTAAAGGCTATACTATCGTGCCACTCGCCCTGTACTGGATACGCGGCAGGGCCAAATTAAAAATCGGCCTGGCAAAAGGTAAACAAAAGCAGGACAAACGGGCCACGGAAAAGGAACGCGACTGGCAGCGCGAAAAACAACGTATGATAAAACGGTAATTTACAAAGCACAGGTGGCGCTGAACTTTTCCTGGCGCTACACTGTCATACGTAACACTTATCTTCGTAATAACACTTTGGGGGCGACTTGGTTTCGACGTGGGTCACAAAACCCGAGGTGCATGCCGAGGAGCAGATTCCCTCGTAAATCCAGCTGCAAACAATTTAGTTGCCAACGACGACAACTACGCATTAGCTGCTTAATAACCAGCGTAATGCCCTCAGCCTGACGCGTGCTTATGCGCTCAGTTCACTGGGGTCGACCCACATAAGATCGCGATGAAGCATGTTCGGGGCGGATTCGTTAAACTCTTACCGGAATCGCGCTAAGTCTTCCCTGCCTGTCGGGTAGCTTAGCGTTAAACGAATAGACAGAATAAGCATGTAGAGCCGACGGCGGAGGATTTGCGGACGCGAGTTCGATTCTCGCCGCCTCCACCA
>DATCIR010000157.1:0-4965 GCA_036507695.1 Gammaproteobacteria bacterium | reverse complement strand
CCCAATTGGGAATATTATCCAGCAACTGAAACGCACCGAAAAACGCCGTGGGGGGGAATATATCATTACTCAGGTAACCGCCGGGTTTATCCAGCAGGGTCGTGACGATGAAAATTTCCGCCGCAGTCGTGGTGAATCCCGGGACGATTTTCGATGCATCCTGCCCAGCCATTTCAAGCGCGATTTGCCGCACCGACCGGGTGTCCGGTTCCTGGCTCCAGAAAATCCCGACAATAAACAATGCAACCAGCGCCGTGCCCAGCAGTAATACCGATGACCAGAGAATGCCGCGGCTTTTGAGGTTTGTAATGTGATAAAGCGCGGTGATTTTTCGTGGCAGAGCTAACAGTGTTTGCCCCAGGTTTTGCCAAAAAACCTTAAATTTTGACTGCTTGTCCATCCGGTTCCCTTGTTCCACGACCGCGCATGAAACGTGTTTAGAATTGCTGACTAAAGTGTGTCGTTATGGTGAAACCGGGATATTGTCGCACAATTCGCAATAAGACACTGGCTCAAATATGGCCGTCAGTGGATATTATTCCGAACCGGCGTCATCCACCGTTTGATTATTACTCGTTCAACGCCGTATGCGCGTTAAGTCATTGCCATTTATAATAATTTTGCCAGAAATATCTGCGCTTACCGCTAAAGCAAGGCGCCCGGCCTGTCGATATCAATTGAGACTGCGTCCTCGCGACGCATTATTTTTTGGCGGGCAATCGTCTACAGAGTCCGCGTTAACCAGTCCTGGAACCTGTGTTGCGAACCTACACATCGACCAAACAACGAATCAACTTTTCTGCAACCGAGCCGGCGGGAATTCGTAACATTATGCGGCTTGGCTTTGCGTCCGTGCTCGGTCTCATTTTTTGCCTGGGAATTCTTGGGCTTATTCAGTTGCACAGCTCCAAATCCGGCATGATTAATATTGTTGAATTAGGCGATGAAAAAATTTCGCTTGCCATCAAAATGCGTGATGCGATTTGGCTACGCGCATTGATCATTCAACGTATGCGGGCAACGGATGACTTTTTTCGCCGCGATGAAAAATTGAAGCAGTTCGATGAATATTCCGGCGCTTATCAGCGTGCACAGGATGCCTTGTCCAAGATGGCGATGACGGCAGAGGAAACGCAGCTACTGGAAACCTTGAGCCGCTTAACCCGATTCGCGCATCCGATGAATCGTGAGGCCGCCGAAATGCTGCTCAGGGATCCGTTGCCCGCGGAGTTCAACGTAGTGCTGGAAAACGCGGTTTCAACGCAACAGCAACTGCTGCAAATACTCGATCAATTCATTGAGTTGCAAAAAACCTATGGTAAGTCCACTGTCACCGCCGCTCAGGAGGAGTTTCGATCCACCCTTATGCTGATGGTGGTGTTATTGGCCATCCTGTTGCTGATTGGGACGGTGATTGCCAGGCGCGTAACCCGCCTGGTGATCAGTACCAACAGTGAACTGGAAGTCAAAAACAAGGAACTCGAAGCCGCATGGTTTGAGGCTGCCAACGCCACGCATGCCAAATCGAAATTCCTGGCCAATATGAGCCATGAAATAAGAACCCCCCTGACTTCCATTATTGGTTTCGCCGAAACCCTGACCGAACCAAACCAGAGCCAGGACGATTTACAGCACGCCGCGGACTCCATCAAACAAAGCGGCAAACACCTTTCGCAGATTATCAGCGACGTGTTGGATGTTTCCAAAATCGAAGCCGGGCAAATCGAAATGGAAATGATTTCGGTATCGCCCACGGAAACTGTTAGTGAAGTTGCCAGCATGATGGAAGAAAAAATAAAAAAGAAAGGCCTGAAATTCCGCGCCAATTTTTATTTTCCATTGCCAAAGGTGATCGTGGCGGATCCCACCCGGCTGCGGCAGATTTTATTAAACTTGTTGGCCAACGCAGCCAAGTTCACCAGTGAGGGAATCATTTGTATCAACACGTATTACTTGCCTGACGAACGCCTGATGAAATATGAAGTCAGCGATACCGGTATCGGCATGGCGCCGGAAGGCGCCGCGAAAGTGTTCGAGCCGTTTTCGCAGGCGGAGAAATCCACGACGCGCAAATTCGGTGGCACCGGGCTTGGACTTTCAATATCAAAGCAGCTGGCGGAAATAATGGGAGGCGATATTGTCTGCGAGACCAAGCTGGGCGAAGGCACCACATTTACCGTCACCATTTCCATCGGTGAAATCCATGAACCTGAACTAATTTATGAGATGGAGGAAAAACTTGAGCGGCCGCTGAGTCTGATTGAAAAACAGGAAAGAAAACAGTTTTCCGGGCGGGTATTGCTTGCGGAAGATACCCTGGAAAATCAAAAATTGATTGCGCTGCATCTGCGTAAATCGGGCGTGGAAGTCACCGTGGTGGAGAATGGCAAACAGGCTGTGGACACCGCTTTGGAAAAAGACTTTGATTTGATTCTGATGGACATGCAAATGCCGGTGCTGAGCGGGGTGGATGCAACGCGGATGCTGCGTGTTGGCGGATACGCCGGCCCCATTGTTGCGCTGACCGCCAATACCAGTCAGTCTGACCGGAATAAATGCATGGCCGCCGGTGTAAATGATTTTCTAAACAAGCCTCTGGATTTCGTCAGGTTCGATGCGGTTTTGCAAACGCATTTGGTCAATACTGGTAAAGCAGCCGCTCCGGCTCAACTCAGCGCACATCCCAGTGCGCAACGCAATTTACAACCGCACGGTGCAGCGTTGTCCGAGGACGCCGAACTGGAAGCGCTCTATAATTCCTTTTTGGTCCGGTTGCCCGGCATGATTGAATCCATAAAATTGTCCACACAACAAAAAGACTGGCAGGCATTGGAAAGTGTATCGCATCAATTAAAAGGCCTGGGCGGTTCGTTTGGCTACCCTCGGTTAACGGCGGTGTGCAAGCATATTCAAGATAACGTTCGCTGTCATGTGTACGATAATCTTGATGCGTTGGTTGCCGAGCTGGAGCAGGAGTATCGACTGATGCAGCCTGGTAGCTTGTCGAAGCGCAAGGCGGTTTAACAATCTGGGTGGTCTTCTTTACCATTCAGTAACTACCACTTAACATGCCATTCCCGGCATTCACCATTCACAACGTTTACCATTCACAACAGTAGTCAACTTCCTGTTGTTTCAAGAACTGTTCGGCATCCGCGCCCTGCAGCAGAGCGAGCGTGGACAAGATCCCCGCTTCGGTGCAGGTGCTGGCGGTGACTGTTACCGAACGCGGCGCGCCGGTTACCGCCCAGCCGGTTTTGGGATTCAGGATATGGCTGTAACGAATCCCGTCCTTCAGCAAATAACGCTTGGTATCACCGCTGGTTGCAACCGCGCCGTTTTGTAAACGGATGACATGGCCGGCGCTGCGTGTTGGTTGCGCATGGCCGGAGTGCTCAACACCGATAATCCACGGCGCGCCCGATCGCCGCGGCCCGCTAACCGCGATATCACCACCAAAGTTAACCAGGCATGCCGCGGAATGAGTCTCCCGCAATAATTTCACGCTGCGGTCGACCGCGTATTCCTTGCCAATACCGCCCAAATCAAGCTCCATGCCGGGCTGCATGGTAATCACCGGCCGTTGCCAGCGCACTTTCTCCCAGCCGATATGCGGCAACAAGGCGTCGATTTGTTGTTGGGATGGAATGTTGCCGCTGCCGTCGAAACGCCAGGCGTGGCGTAAAATACCGGAGGTAATGTCAAACAAGCCACCGCTGATTTCGTAACAGCGTCCGGCGTAATCGAGTAAATCCGCGGTCTCGGTGTCCACTTCCACCGGTTCGCCATTGGCATGATTGATTCGATAAATATCGTTGCCGTCGCGGTAACGGGAGAACTTGTTTTCGATGCGCACGGCTTCCTGTTGGGCGAGTTGTCCGAGCTGCCGCGCAAGATTGATATCAAGGCTATCGATCAATACTTCACACGGACCGGCCATTGCCCGAAAGCGGGCGCTGCAATAATCCAGTTGGAGGTTGACGGAAAGATCGGCCATGCTAATGTCATAGCCTATCAGCCAAGGTTTGGCAATGCGCCATGGTAGCGAAACGTGACTATAGGAATCACGTTAGGACCAGCCCGGTTTTGACCAGATAATCAAAACTGAAAGCTATAACCAACCTGCACAATAAAGGCATCGACGTCAGGAAACAATACCTGGTTGTTGAGCGCGCCGAACTTCTCCGGTTCGTCGCCGGATTGTTTCACCACTTCGGCGCGAATGCTGAATTCCGACTTTTGGCTGAACTCAATACCATAAGCCAATCCCAGCGTGGTGGCAGTCATGTCTCCCAGCCGGTAATCCGCGCTGGCGGTCTGTGTGGTTCCTGCTTCACCATCCAGCAAGTAAGGCTTGTAAAAATCCGCCTTGGATTGCACGTAATAGCGCGCATGCGGTTGCAGGTAATGCCCGCCACCCAGTTCAAAGCGGTAGTGCAGATCCACGGTGTGCGAGTTGATACCCCAGTCGTCCCAAAAGAAACGGTAACTGAGATAGATGACATCTTCATTGAACTGGTGATTATATTTTGCATACACAGACTGGCTGAGACGGCTATCCGGTCTTGCCTCGAACCGGTAACGATCAGTGCTGACAATCTCACCGCTGGTGCTATCAATGACGCTGACAATTTTATAAGGGTCGGTCAGGTAACCATTGTTACTGCCAATGGTGTAATTTAATTGCAGCAGTGAGTTGCGATCCAGTACCTGAGTCACGCCAAACAAAAGGTCTACGACGGTTTTCGTTTCTTCCTCACTGCTAATTTGTTTCTTACCCGGAACCGGCATCACCGACATACCCAGAGGGGCTCCACCTACGGGTGTAACCAAGTCATAACTCAACGCGATGCCGGCGGTATAGGTCCGGTTCTTGTCTTCGGTGTCTTTAGCGAGAGTGGCTGATCCGCCCAGGGAGGTGTAGTCGAACTCGCGCGACAGATAAGCGCCGTACACCGCGCGTAA
>DATCIR010000156.1:0-2507 GCA_036507695.1 Gammaproteobacteria bacterium | reverse complement strand
TCAAAGCGCATGGCGGCGTTGCAACTCCTTGGAATGGAACGACCATTCCGCGTCCTTGCGCCTTGCCCTGCACTTCGAAAATCGCACACTCCACCGCGTCCAACTGCGGATTCTAGGTTGAAATTACCAGCCGAAACAGCTAGTTAGCAATTTGGAATGGGGAAGATATAGACAAGCCGCCAGGGAATCGGCATGGGCCTACAGTGTTTTGCCAGATCGATTTTTTCTCTCCATGCTCAAACTTATTTTATTTGCGGTAGCATCGACCCCAATGGCACAATGCCCGGGGTTTTAACCCGGATTTTCTTACAGTTTTTACATAACAACTAACTCATCACGATCAGAGGGGATGGATAAATGAAGTTGATTCTTCTAGGCGCACCCGGCGCCGGCAAAGGTACGGCCGCTAAAATGTTGACCGGGCTGGATGGTTCGGTGCAGATTTCCACGGGCGACATATTACGCGGCGCGGTTCAGGCGAAATCCGAGCTTGGCAAGCAAGCCGAAGCATTTATGAAACGCGGCGACCTGGTGCCGGACGAGTTGATTATGGGCATCATGGAAAAGCGCTTGCAGGAACCCGATTGCGCAAAAGGATTTCTGCTGGATGGTTTTCCACGCACCATACCCCAGGCGGAAGCATTGAAGGCTTTGCTGGCAAAGCTGAAAATCAAACTGGATCTGGTGGTGAATATTGACGTGCCGCGCGCGGTGATTCTGGATCGTTTGACCACGCGCCGCACCTGTTCCAACACCGCTTGCCAGGCGATCTATAACGTCAAAAGCAACCCGCCGAAAAAGGCAGGAATCTGCGATAAATGCGGCAGCCCGGTTGTGCAGCGCGAAGACGAAACCGAAGCGGCCATTAGCCACCGCCTTGAGACCTACAACCAAAAAACCGCGCCGTTGATTGGTTTTTATGAAAAAGAAGGTCTGCTTGTTACCATTGATGCCACCTCCAGCGACGCCGTTGTCAATACCATCAAGCAAAAACTTAAAATTTAGTGGTTCACACGGACATGCGTGCCGCATGTCCGTTCCTCTTGCGGTTTTTCAATGCAGATAATGTCAGTTCTTAGATAGTGTGATTGCCATGCAACAAGCCATTGTTGGTTTTCACCGGGACGACGCAGGCGATTGGGTGGCGCGCCTGGCGTGCGGGCATAACCAGCATGTGCGGCACAATCCGCCCTGGCAACTCAGGCCATGGGTGTTAAGCGCACAAACGCGCAAGCGGCATTTGGGTGAGACGCTGGAATGCCTGAAGTGTGATAGGAATGCGGCGCGCGATTGGGACAATTCCGGAATACCGTCTGGCGCGGATTAACGATCCGGGTTTAATCCCATGTTCAGAATTTTTTGGATCAGTTTCTCGTAGCTCAATCCGGCTTTTTCGGCGGAATAGGCAACTTCATCATCCCTGGCGATCGCGGCGTTGGGATTGGCCTCCAGCACATAGATTTTCCCGTCTTCCGTTAAACGCAGGTCCAGGCGTGCATAACTGCTAACGTCCAGGATCCGGTAAATGCGTTTTGCCAGTTTTGGCAGGGTGTCTGTGACTTTGGCGGGAAGATTTCTTGCGAATTGATAACCAATCCCCCAGCGGTCACGATATTTTTTATTCCATTTCACATTGTACGTGGCAATGCGGTGAATGGTGTCGTCGGCATTGTCAAATACTAGTTCGCGAGTGGGAAGCACCTGCAAGCGTTTATTGCCCAACACTGCGACGTATAACTCCCTGCCTTCGATGTATTGCTCCGCAATTGCGTCACCATCCAGCATACTGAATAATTGATCGGCGCGTTGCCGAAGCTCTTCGGGCGTAAAAACCAATGACGCCTGCGAGATTCCCAACGAACCCTGTTCAATCGTGGATTTGACAATCATGGGATAGGGGAATCTGGCGATCTGCGCCAGGTTGATTTTTTTATTTCTAGGCAGGGTGTAGAAATTGGGTACCCGAATACGGTGGTACGTCAGCAGTTGTTTGGAGAGCGATTTGTCACTGGCGAGCAACAGGCCGCGAGGATTGCAACCCGTATACGGAATCCCGATCATGTCGAGGTAGCTCACAACATAATACGCGAGAGCGCCGTTTTCCGCGAAGGCTTCCATGAGATTAAATACAATATCCGGCTGCCAGTCCTCGATGGTTGTTTTAAGCGCGTTGATGTCATCATATAAGCCGGTAATATTGACTTCATGACCGAGATTGAGCAATGCATCCCTGATATCGAACTCGGTCCGGTAAGATTCGATACGGGGATCATTGCGGTTTTTGAGGTCATCGGGTGGGATCATATAAGCATGGGTCAGCACCATGACGCGTAATTTTTTCATCGTGTTATATTAAATCCTCCGCTATGCAACTTGTTCATGACAAGCATTGTTAGGCATGACGTTATTTCCGGAAACAGGTGTTTATGGTTTTTATCGGCGCGCAAATCCAATTCGTCACAACGGTTGATCATATCCTGAAGCACTTCATTGATCCGGTATTTGTA
>DATCIR010000155.1:0-7319 GCA_036507695.1 Gammaproteobacteria bacterium | reverse complement strand
GTAGTCACGAACACGGAATGGTGCGTTGCTGCGCAACATACCCTGCCACACTAGGGTTCGCTCCGCGCACCCCAATGGGCTGCTTTGTCGGGGTGTAACTGAACACCCCAAAGTGCAAAGGGGGGCGAGTAGTTACCCTTTTCCAATCGTTCAAGCATCTCATTTGACGCGTTTACCCAATAAACCAGTTTCTGCCCGCAAGGTTGAAAGGTGTTCGCTTCGTGCCCATAAATGTAATAGCCCTTCAGCGTCTGTGTGCCGCCATTTGTTTGATTTTTGCTGTTAGCAGAGCTGTCGCAAGCCTGCAAAAACATCAGTGCAAACACGATTAAATAATTAAGAAATAACTTGTTCATATTTATCTCGTCGCTAAGTTGGGTAATTTATTTGATGAGTGTAGTTGGATCAACTTTTGCTCCTTGCCGTGTGTGAATACGGACATGCACATGATCTGTAATTCCATTTTTATATCTGTTTTTCAAGGTCTTTGCGGTACCGATAACACTCACCCCGGCTTTAACTACAGTTCCGACTAAGTTTACAGAAAGTTGTATATACCAAATCCAGCAAGTTGTGCCGTCACTTGCAACAATTTCTACACCAGACAGCACCATGGCATCAATTCCTGAGGAGTATGGCTTTGAAATATTTGTGACTTTCCCGGATAGCGGAGCTTTCACCTGCAGACCGGGAGTTGAAATATAGTCTGCGCCATCGTGAGAACGTGTGCCGCGTGAAGCACCGTATTGTCCTGAACCATAGGCATCTGTGCCTCGAATAGCTAGTCCAGTGGGTTTTCCATACGCGACCGGCCACATTGCTTTAATTGTCGCCCCGTAGGGGTCTATACGATAAACACTATTAACAGCATCGGTACAAATCCAAGGATTTGCAGCGCATAGACCAATTGTGACGGCTCGGGAAATGACGACCATAGTCCAAAACGTCTCACCCCGGGCAGATACTGCGCTATTTCGCGAACGGCTTTTTGTAATTCTGGATTTTTCGATAGCACATCAGAGGAAATAAAGTAAATCAGACAAAATGTCAGAATTAAATATGCGCCAAATAGATAGAGTCCAAGGATTTTCCTAGTGAATTCTTTTTTTTGATTTTTCGCTGGGTCTTTGAGTTTCATGCATCGTCGTCCATAATTAGCCCTGGCAGTTATAAAATGAATTGCGCGGGCAGAAAACAATTTCTCTACCATTACACTAATTTTTACATTATTAGTTTTAGACATAAAAATAACAACGCTACGCGATTTAATAAACCTACTGTGTGAGATATGCCGGCGCGAGCCCGCCAAGCGCAGCGAGCGATTGAACGGCCGGTTTGATCCAATGGCTATAACGTAAGCTCTGCAGCGGACAGTGCCATGAATGCTTTCCAGATTTCATTGGGTTCCCAGGTTTTCAACATTACCTTTTTCGCTTCATCGTGCACAAGGCCCTTAACCAGCCGCGGGTATTGGTAGAGGAACGCGGAAACACGATAGTTAAGCGCGCAATGCACCCATACCTTCTGGTCAGAATAGGCTTGCATCACCTTGATGAACTGGCGCAAGTGCCCGGCGGTTGGGGCCTCGAACGGAACGGGAATGTGAACATAGGACATTCCCAGGGCGGTTACGATGTTCCCTTCCTCCGGAATGGCAAAATCCGAATTCGGCATCGCGAGATTCACCACCACCCGGTACCCCGCTTTGGCGATGTCCCTAAACTCATCTTCTTCCGGCTGTCCCGAAGACACCATGTTCTCACACAGCTGGATGAAATTTCGAATACCGGCAATGCTCATGCGTTTGCGTTGTAACGCCTCCTTAAGCGGCGCGGTCCAGATAGCCACAGGATACACCGCGCCGAATCACCGCGCTAGTTTGCGGGCGTCATTAAGTTTCGCTCGGTGATGATGGTGCTGCTCAACTTCCGCATCGAATCCAGGGAACCTCGATTTTGCGTATGCCGCGTGACAACGCGCACACGTTTCTACCAGCCGGGAAAACGGGAATACCACAAGCTCGGGATCATGAGCTTCGGCGGCCATCGCAAGGCTATCGGCTCGCTGATGAAATTCCGCATCAAGTTGTTTGAATTGCGCAGGCAACGCTTGCTCCAGTTCCTTTGTCAGGGCCGGCGTGAGTTTCTTCTCCAGGATAAGGCATTGGTATGACGCACTGGATTAAAGCTTCGCCCTTTCCCATACTTGGATCGCCTGTTTTCTTGTTTGACCCCATCGGTACCCACCCAACGCTCCACTTTGCTGAATAACGCGGTGACATGGAATAAGGAGCGCAACCGGATTTGCCCCTATTGCATTACCAACCGCCCTTGCGGAGTTGGGGCGACCTAATGCAGCGGCCATCTGAGAATAGCTAACCACTGATCCAGGCGGTATTCTCAATAGGGCTCGCCAAACCGCAATTTGGAAATTCGTTCCCGATACATGCAGTGACAAAGGGTTTTCAAGCGCCGTTGATACTCCAAACATCGCCTCAACCACATCTCGCGTCGTTTCATCATTTTTTGCTATGGATGCGAGGGGCCAGGTTTTTCGGAGGTCACGCAATTGTACTTCAATAGGATTGCCGTCCATAAATTCTGCGCGACAAACTCCTCTTCCCGTAACGGCTACAAATATCGCTCCGAAAGGTGTCGAATGCACACCATATTCGATTTCCAGATCCTTTCCCTTGCTCTTGTACTCACCGGGAGTGACAGCCTCGAGAGAAACAAAGTGGTCATGCAATCTGGAACTGCTGCTTAGGCCCACGGAATCAGAAACCTCGAGCAACGGTCGCGACTCATCCAGCAAATGTTTCCCACGCTCCAGCGTCAGTACCTGCAAAAACCGTTTTGGCGTCGTTCCGGCCCAACGGCAAAAAAGACGCTGAAAGTGAAAAGGGCTCAAATGCACGTGGGCCGCAATTTCTTCCAGGCCTGGCTGGTCTATCACCCGTTCAGTAATATAAGAAATCGCCTTTGCGATTCGGTCATAGTCAGACATTCTTATCGACTCAGTCTAATATCCATTGATGAACACACCACCGTCAACCCGCATCGCGGAGCCGGTTGTGAAACTCGATGCATCAGACGCGAAATAAAATTCCGATCGCGCGATCGCGTCCGACGTTGCCCCACTTTCGAGTCCGTGAAAGTTATGCACAAAGGAAATGCTTCCGGTATATTCGCAATATTACACCCGATCGGCGTACCGTTGCCGCTCGCAAGTAGCGCGTTAACCCGGCTGTAACGTGGCTGGCTCCGGTAATAATTGCCACCTTGTTGCACAGTGCATTCTTTCTGATTAACCTCTCCCGTCTGCTCGTGTTGGTTGGAATGTACCCGAAACAGGCGCCATTATTGAGAAGTCAACCGCTGATAGGCGACCCGAATCTTGCTATGTTGTCGCTGCGCCATAATCCCCCACATCGCTACTCACTGGGGATGGCGGCGCCCCGGACTCCATGGATACCGTCACACAACCTGCTTGAGGATACGCGCCTGCTTGGCAGGCTCAGCGGTGTCCACTACAAATTCACAAATTGAATTCCCAACCAGAACCTGACCAGTGGCGATTTTGACGGAGGATTTCCCGATGACATCCTCGGCTTCGGCGAGCAAACCCTGGAGACACAGTCCGATTGCGTGCATTCTGTCAAACTCGAGGCGCTGTCTTCGCCAATTTGCCAGGGCGACAGGTATGCCGGATAAGCCCGTGCGGAAAAACCCTTCTACAATAGTAGACCTGACGCAAGCCCGGCCGTGATGCGCGATAAGTGACGCGAACCTATCATCCGGACTGCTCGACGCGGGAACACCAGCCATCATGCCTGATGGCAGGAATTCCGCCAGCAGATCGTCTTTCGCCGCTTCGTTTAGGATCTCGTCCGCCATCCATTCATAACTGGAGCGGACTTCTATCCCGTTTCGTAGTCCGTGCATGGCGGTTGCACGAGCCTCGTTCGCATAGCCACTTAACGAAAACCCGCTAACGAGGTGATCAAGAATATCGTGTACTAAAACCGAGGTCGGGGTTTTATCGCCGGTATACGCTGTACAAGCAATGACAGCGGGATCATCCAGGGCGGCATCGAGTTTCCATCCCTGCGCCCCATAGCCGTCATTCCACTCGGAACGGTACCTGAGGCCGAACGGAATGCCACTGAATTCAGCGCCTAACATAAGAATAATCCTATTGATCCTTTATCCAGGGTAATTTCTTACCGCCCAACGTTCCGGCTGTACTGCGCCGGCCAATGACGTATCAGGAAACAAAGTGCGCGATCCCCGGCATAGGCACGAGCCGGCTGTTGGGCAACCAACTAAAATCCATACTCGCGCTCCACGCGGCAGACACGAACCCGAAACGTTTTATACCAGCCTTTTGCCCTGTGCTGGGCTTGGCGATGAGCCGTGTTTTCTTTCCACGCCTTTATGGCCTCTAGCGAAGACCAATAGGAAACAGAAATCCCTAGTTCTTGCCGTGCGGTTTCAAAGCCGAGAAAACCGGGCTGTTTTGAAGCGAGTTCCAACATTTGTTTGGCCGCCTCGCTGTAGCCGTTATCGCCATCGGTCCGGACCGAGCTAAAGATGACGGCGTAGTACGGTGTCGATGGTGTTGTTGCAGGGTCTGCCATTCACATTCCTTTACCAGTCTATCATCTGGCTCAGTCTCAGCGCCACGTCAGCGCCGGCGCTGGGTGGAACACCTCGTTGGGCCGGTTACTCTGGGTTGTGGCACACGGCTTCAATATTATGGCCATCAAGATCGATAACAAACGCGCCAAAGTAATAGGGGTGATAGATCTCTCGGATTCCCGGTGGCCCATTGTCTTTTCCTCCGGCCTTTAGTGCGGCTGCATAGAAAGCACGCACCTGTTCTCGATTGTCACTGCGGAATGCGACATGGATACGGGGAATAGTCTGTTTCCCGCCCTGAATCCAGAAATCGGGTTTTCCGCCGGCACCGAAGCCCGCCCAGCCCTGGACTTCCATTATAAGTTCGTACCCCAGCGGAGCCAAGGCCGCCTTATAAAAGGCTTTGCTGCTTTCGTAGTTTTGAACGTCAATTCCTATGTGATCGAGCATGTTTCGTTTTCCTCAGGTTGCAACGGCCCATCAGTTGTTTATACAGACGGTATATCTTTTTTAGGCAGTCGCCGCTTAAACCAGGACCACGATACCGTCAATTTGAGAAATAATAACACCGAATTCAAGTAAATTTTAGTGAGTGATACACCAGATGCAACGATGTTTTTTAGGAGAAAAACACTGACAAATCAGTTTAGGCTGCCGTTAGAGCCGCCTAAAGTGGATTTACCTGCCGACCGTCCAATACTATTGACACTTCTCTAACGTAGTAATGACAAGAGGCTAGTTGGAGGCGCCCATTAGCTGCCGTTGTCAATGGGCCAAAACAATACCGGGCTGTCTGAGCCCATATTCGACTTACCGCTGGCTCACATACAAAATTGCGTTATAAAAATCCAAAACCGCATCCATTTCCTGCAACGCTTTTAGTCCTAAAGTTCCGCTGATTTTTATATTTTCATGAGTTTCCAACCACCCTGTTACATGGCTTAAATCAATGTGTAGGATGGCAGATCGTTCGAGGTTGTATTTGCCTATTTGTACTGATTGTAGATTGGGAAGTTCGTCAGAACTCCGGTTGCCATTTTGTTGTGCACCCTTTTGTTTAGATGTTTTATTCAGGCTTGTGCGGGATGATAGGTTTTTGAATGATGCGTCCAATACAATATCTGGAGATCCTGAATCCAGCAGAAGGTGGGTCCTGACGGAATTTATGCTCACGGGTATGATAAAAAAACCATTATTTAAGCGTTGCAATTCAACCGCATATTTCTTTTTGAGTTCTAGTGGGTTGCCACCCGTGGCTGGGAGCAAAAGCGCGGAATGGGAAAATGATATTAATGCGTGTTTTGACACCAGTATGTCTTGTCCAAGAATGCCCGCCAATGGGTTCGGATTACCTTGGTTGATATCATCCAGACTCATGGCAACAGCCGGGACTTCGTTAAATGTGGTAGTGCCTAGCGAGAGTTGGTTGATTGTAATCGGTGTATAAGCGACTTGATCAGCTCCTACGGCCACCCCGTCTCTATGGGTAAGATCTTCATTACGCGTTATAGAAAAATTGTTTAGGTTTTTCTGATCAATCACACTGCTGGTTGATCCGGTATCCAGATATAAATCCGCCGGTTTTCCATTGACATGCGCGCGTACAACAAACATACCCTGTTTATCGCGGATAGGAACCTCGGAATAAGTCTGAACGTCAATGCCGGCTAGCGCGTCGGTCGATAAGGTCATAACAATAATTAGTGTTAAACATGGGAAGTATTTTAATATAATATCCGGCACTAAAAAGCCAAAATCAAGTGGCTTGTCACATACTTTTAACTGATGGTTTTGGGGCCTGGACATATTTATCGTCTACTGCGCTGCAGATTCTGTGTACTGCATTTCCAAACCTACTTCGCCATCTGGAGACAGAGATATTGTGCACTTGCTGGCTACGCCTCTTCCTCCATCTTTATAGAGATCGACCAGCGCTGTAAAAGGATCTTTAAGAGTTTCTATTTCCTGAATAAACAATTTCGCGCCATTTCGTTCAGCCGTATAACTTACTACGATATCCCAGTCATCTTCAGTTTTCGTACCTTCAAAATAGAGAACGCTACGCTCTTCTTTCAAGTGTGGTGTAACCATATCTAGCATATCGGTAAAATGCTGTTTTGCTGTTTTACTCATTTCGAATCCTTTGACTTTATAAAAAGCTCAGGAAGGTTGATGTATTTGCTGGTGGTTTGAAATAACGGCCTGTCCCAGCTTGTCTATTTCTATAACACGATCGGCAAGCAGAATGGTTTCTTCGCGGTGCGCAATAATAATGCGGGTAATTCCCGATTTGCGTATGGCTTTATTGACTTTTCGTTCTGTTACCGGATCAAGATGACTCGTCGCTTCGTCCATAAAAAGTACTCGAGGTTGTTTATATAGCGCCCGCGCTACCAGCAAGCGTTGTTTTTGCCCCCCGGAAAGCGACGACCCCATATCGCCTACGAGGCTGGCAAAACCCATGGGCATAGTTAAAATATCTTCCAAAATGCCGGCATCCCTGGCGCATTTACGCACATCATCATCATTAGCTTCTGGGTCAAACATGCCAATGTTATCTTTGATTGTGCCACTGAACAGCGCATCATCCTGCATGACCACCGCTATATTCTGGCGATAGTATTTTAACCCGATATGGCGAATGTCGGTATCGTCAAAAAATATTTCGCCTTTTTGGGG
>DATCIR010000154.1:0-10752 GCA_036507695.1 Gammaproteobacteria bacterium | reverse complement strand
CAGGCTTTGTACAGAATCTTTATTATGCGCAAGAACCACGACGTTAGAGCCCTGACCGATAATAGCCGTATCGCCGCTAAATCCCTTTGGCAATAACATGACCGCCACTGCCAGAAATGCAGTGACTGCGAATACTGAAATTAATGTAGTGCGCGTTGCAGAACCGGTGGAGGTGTGACGCATGTTATTGCCCTGAATTTTTTATACCCCAAGGTGCCAGTAATAATTACAACACAAAGCGAAATGTTATTAACCCTTAATGCAATAAAAACAAACTAAATCGTAAACTGACCGATGTTCATTCCCTCTAATCCTGTATTTCTATTCGGGATGAATTGAATTGAGGGAAGCTCTGATTAATTCATATTTCGTCATACCGGCGTCTTTTAAAGCATGCCCCGGCATGGTGTAAGCCGGGGCCGGTATCCAGTAACACACTGATTTAAAACTACTGGGTTCCGGATCTCCGCTTTGCTTCGTCCGGAATGACGAATTTATCAGATGTTCCTTAGTTATTTCTTGTTTTTTTCCAGCATCGATTTTAAATCCGCAAACGGATTATGCGTTGCAGCAGCACGCTGACCGCCGCCAGCCCGGCTTTGCTGTGCTTCCAATTGCCGCTGGTGCTCATTGTCATGACAGTACAGACACAACAACTCCCAATTACTGCCATCAGCGGGATTGTTATCATGATTGTGATCCCGGTGATGCACGGTCAACTCCCGCAGATTTTTGCCGTGAAACTCCCGGCCACAGCGTCCGCAAATATGCGGATACATTTTCAAGGCCTGCTCACGATAACTTTTTTCACGCAATTCAATGGCGCGCCGTGCATCGGCCACGCTCTTGCTCAGCTTGTCGTCATCGGCTTTCGCCATACCCATCTCCTTAGCACATCAGATTTCCTTTCCATTCCCCGCCAGCACCTCTTCCACACTACTCGCTCAAGTTTGTATTCATTCCTTCGATCAAAGAACTCCGCGATTAAAGCAGATTAAAGGACTCCGAGCTGAATGGCACTTACTTAACGCAATTTTTTGGATTTTCGTCATTCCGGCATTTTTTAAAGCATGCCCCGGTATGTTGTAAGCCGGGGCATGCTTTAAAAGACGCCGGGAAGACGACGGTTCTGAGCTTAAGTAAGTGCCATTTGACTCCGAGCTTTATTCAGCGGCAGTTGATTCATGATCCAGACACCTGAAACCTCGCAGGTTGGGGTGACGCAGGAACCCCAGCGCAACTGTTCAGCAGCGTCATGTTGGGGTTCGTACCTCACCGCCAACCTACGGGCTGCGGGCTTTAATCTTTTTTATCACCAAGCAACTCGGGTTTGTTCTCTTCCAACCAGTTATAAACCGACTTTTGCAGGGCCTGCGCATGGGACAGGCATTCCTCCACCGCGCTCATCGGCACAACATCACCGGAGTAATCCGCCACGTTGCGCTGTTTGCGCAGAGCGTCGAGTACAATGACGGTCTGCCTGTCCGCGCCGATGGTTTGGCTGAGCGTTTGTATCATGGTCATGTGGTGGCCGGGCTTGCTGGTCAGCGTTCTGAAGCCGTTGGCCTGCAATGCGGCATTGGCCATCTGCATGATGGCCTTGTAGGCAGCATCGAAGCGATTCTCGGTGCTGATTTCCCGCACATGCGCATCGGCGATATTGCGCCTGGCCGCTGATAACAGCCGCCCGATCACCACAGCATCCGGCACGACCTTCTCCAGGCTGATCCCGATCAGGTTATCCAGGCTCATTCCCACCCCCGATCACATCCATGCACGGCTTTGCCAGTACCTCAGTAACAAACGCATCCTTTGCATTACGCATTCGAGTCCATTCCTCCTTACGATAAATTTTCGGATTCACCTCCCGGCCCAGCGTTGCCTGAACCGGATAGAGCGCGCTGACCACGTCGGCAAAACCCGCCTCGCCGATAATCAGCAAGTCGATATCGCTGGCTGCGGTCTCCCTGCCGCTAGCCACGGAACCAAAGATAAAGGCCCGGTCGATCTTTTCCGCCAGCGGTTCAAGCGCCCGGCGGATGACCTCGGTTATACCAAAGGTCTTTTTGACGATGCCAATCAACTCGCCGTAGATCGGGCACTGCGGGTTGGCCTGATAATGGTGCTGGTTGCCAATCCGGGTCATGCTCAAAATACCCGCCGCCAACATGCGGTCCAACTCCCGCTTGATGGTCGCCACCCCCATTTCCGTCAGGCGCAGAATCTCCTTGGTGTAAAAACTCCGATCCGGCTGGCCGTACAACAGACCCAGCACCTTTTGCTGGGTCTCGGTAAACAGGGCATCGCTAAGCTGGCTCATGGTGGTCCAATCCGATAGTTCATTTGTGATGAACTATAGTTCACAATATATGAACTATCAAGCCGGATTTCGGCCCGGAATTTCCAGGTTTACACCGGTGTAGGTTGGAATGTACCGCAAGGGCACAAAACGCAGGATCCCCAACGCAACTGTTCAGCAGCGTCATGTTGGGGTTCGTACCTCACCGCCAACCTACGGGCTGGGAGCTGTGCTGAACAGGAATATTCCAATGCCGCGAAGCACATGGATGTGCGAGAGCGGCCTCGACATAATCCTCATATCCCACGCCGTCGTCACGCAAGACGTGGGTATAGATCCAGACCGTATTTACAATCTCAGCGGCGCTCACGATTCAGTTTCCATCAAATCACGGTGCTAATCAAATTCCGCATCGCCTTAACAGGCCGCAACCATTCGCTCGTCTTCATCCCCTTGGTAGTCACTGGGCGCTCGTTTAATCGCGCCGACACTGAATACATCGGCAGTTCCATCACATTTTTGCACATCCATTAACATTCCATCGAGATCCTGCAACTTCGCCGTGCGCATAGATACTTGCACGGAACGATCGCAAACCGTATCAAAGCGCAAAGCATCCACCTGCGCTAACGCCTTCTCAAGCAACTCCGGCTCATAGCCTAACTTCAGCATGGTATTGGCAAATAAATCCTTGAACCAAAAGTCGAGGTTGGCGAAATCTTTTTTCATTAAGCCTGGAACAAACAAGACAAACCGGGTTTTATCATGATAAAACATCACGCGCTGCCGGCGATCGATAACATATAAATTGGCATGCCATTCACCAAGGGGGTTGTTATCTTCCAACCGTTCACGACTGACATTCTCCAGTTTCGCCGCCAGTTTTTGTATGCGATGAATAATCATGAATCAATTTATACTTTCAAATTCATGATTCCGCGTCATCCAGGGGCGGCAGTAACACCTGCAGCTGATTAATCAATACAGGAATATCTTCCATAGCGGTTTTATACAACAAAGCATGGTCAATCTGACCATATTCATGTACCAGGATGTTACGTTGCCCGATAATCTGGCGCCAGGGGATCTCCGGATGGGCATCCATGTATGAAGTCGAGACGCGACGGGCGGCTTCACCGATAATTTCAATAGTTCGCTCAATCGCCCTCAACAGAATATGATTCTCAAGAAAAGCATCCAGGACATGATTTTCCATCATCATCTTCACTTCCCCGGCGGCCTGCAGCATATCCCATAAATACGCCGCATCCCTGTCCTCAGGCTGCATAGAGTTCCTCCATGTCCTTCTCTATCGCCCGCTTCCGGTAAGGATTGTTCAGAATAGATAGTGTGGCCATGTCCACCTTGCGGCCACCGAACAGTTTGACAAAGGCATCCTGAATGTCCACCATGCCGCCCAGCGACGGTTCTAGCCCATGTTCAAAATCAACCAACAGGTCGATATCGCTATCCGGGGTAAGTTCGCCCCGGGCGGCGGAACCAAACAAGACAAGCCGGCGGATGTGGAATCGCTTTACCGCCTCGTGCAAAGCGGCACGCGAAACGACAATCGAACCGCCGATGACAATCTTGCCGCGATTTCGCTTCAACATGTTTTTCTTCTCCTCAGTTGACGTACCCAGGCGTTTTTTCAATTCCTTTTTAGCCATATCACGTTCTCTGGCGCGACCACCACGGACCGCATCCACCAGGGCAAGCAACTGATAGAGCTCAGGATCATTCTTTGCCGCAACAGGCGCTGACTTATATACAGGTGAAAAAGACTCACCCCGTACTTCGCCTTCCGGATCAGGCCAAACCGGCGGCGGTTCATTATCCTTCACAAACCAGGCAGCCATCGGCGCAGACGCATGGGCAGTCGGCATACCCCGCGTTAATCCACCCCGTTCCGGGACAAACACGTACTGAATACCGTGCAACAGGAAATCCTCCAGATTTCTAATATTCGGCCATATATTTTCGTCTTCTTTTACTGCGAGCCGTGCAGCCAGCGCACGCTTGGCAGCCGCATGCACTTCTGACTGGCTCATGCCCAGCTCTACTGCTATCTTATTGAATGACCAATGTTTTCTACCCAAAGCAACCAGCTTGAGCAAAAACAAAACGTCCTGTGGCTTTAAGTTCATTTAATGATTCTCTGTTCGCGATTCGCGAATGAAGAATAGCATTGGTATGCTACATGTCAAGTGACTCATTAAGTTGCCGTAGCTCTGACCATAGCCGAGTTCCGGCCAGGATCAGGTTGGGTTGGCATTCTCAGAAAGACTGATGTTTAACCGCTTTGACGACCAGGCTCGCACCCTGCTCATATAGTTAAGTCTTTGGGCTTTGGATTAAAGGACTCCGTGGATTAAAGGACTCCGAGCCGAATAGCACTTACTTAAGCTCAGAGCCGCCGTCTTCCCGGCGAAAGCCGGGATCCAAAATCTACAATAGTGGCAGTTTCATGGATTCCGGCATCCGCCGCAATGACGAATTTCATTGAATGTAAATAAGGGCTAACAAATAAGCTATTTATAAACTCTCATTCTTTAAGTAAGTGCCATTCGACGCCGAGCCCTTTAATTACGCTTTAATTCAATATTTTATTTGCATCAAGATGTGGCAATTCAATTGTGATGGGATGACGATTCCCTTCGTTATGAATATCGTCTTGCAGGCGGGCAATAAACATACCCGCCTGGCAAACACAAAAGTCCGCTTCGGAATATCCGATTTCATCCTTCAAACTTCCCCTTCAAACTTCAAACGCAAACGGATTCAGGAACTGCCGTCCCCACAGCAGGGCCTTATCCACCGCCGCGAGGCCGGCTTCTTCACACACCGCGTCCCAATGCGTCCGTATGCTTTCGATCTGGCCATCGATGATGGCGCGCGCCTCATCATCGGATAAAAGAAACTGGTTTGCCGCTGCCAAACACACCTCCAGCCGGCTGAAGCGGTTATCGCCCCGAATCAACATCGCCTGAGTGGCCTCGTTACCGGCACGGTGCTGCGGGCAAATGTCATAAGCGGGGGTCAGCCGCAATTGCCGCCCATCCCAGAAGGCGGCGTGATTGCGGGCGTGGTCATCGGTATTGCCGCACAGGATATTGAACACCAGCCGCGCGAACAGCTCGCGCAACATCTGCTTCGGCTGCGCAAAGCGGTGGCGAATGATCTCCGCCAATTGTTCATAGCTGGCATAGCGGGCCATCATCTCGTCCAGGCCCAGCAAGGTCAGCGACGACACCATGGCCTTGCGTTGCCAGCCAGCCGGTGTGGACTGCCGGTCAAAGCGTTCCACCAGCAACACATTTTTGCCCGAGGCATGGGCGAGTTTGACCGGGGCGGCATCGATGCCCGCCAACGCCGCCAGGCGCATGGCAATGAACTCGGTCTTCACCACATTGTACAGATCAGTAGTGCTGGAAAACTTGGCGATGTATTTGCGATCGTTATCCGTGATCAAGGCTTTGGGCCGCGCGCCACCGATGGACGTCCCATGATGCAGTGCCAGCGCGAGTTCCGGCGGCAGCGGCAACCCCTTCTCCACCCGCTCGGCGGATTCCAGCAATTCCGCCAGCGTCGCCAGCGCCGCCTGCCGCGGCACATACTCGGTGGGCGAGTGCTGAAAATCCAGGGCGCCGCTGCGGTCGGAACCCGATTCCAGTAAATAGCTCAGCTCATCCAACTCGGCGGTGTCGGTATCCCGGCCTTTCACACCCAGCAGGCGATTGATGATCACGCGCCGCCCCCAGGCATCGGGTGAACCATCACGCAAACAGTTGGGCATGGTCAGGCCCGGCAACAGCGGCAGGTTGCCGCGCTGCAGGGGCAGCTCCGGGGTATACAGTGCAATCGCATCGTGCCGCGCCAGGTAACTCTGGCCATAATTGAATTGAAAGTTGAATTGCAGGCCCTTCGCCGCCGGCGCCAGACGGCCAGCCACCACCGGCTCCACCTGCCCCGGCAGCCAGATCCAGACATATACCTCGCGGGGCGCTTTGGCGCCGGCAGGGCTAGAAGTCATCCTTCACCTCGGTGGCCCGTTTGCGCACGGCCTTCGGCAACAGCGCCAGCTTATCCGCCGTTTCCCGGCTGCGCGCCTGCAGGCCGGCCAGCTCGGGCTCGAACAGGGTCACCCCCACAATCGCGGCCACCTCAAAGGCCGCACCCAACTCGCAGCGCGGATCGCCTTTTTCGATACGGTAAAGCATGTCGCGGGAAATCCCGGCCCGGTCCGCCAGCTCCTGGGCTTTCATTTTCCGCTCGGTGCGGCCGGCGCGCACCAGCCTGCCCAGCAGGGTCAGGGCCTGCCGGGTATAACGGGAATAGCTGCGGGTACTTGTTTTGGCCATTTCTTCCTCGGAACGTCTTATGTGTAAGACATATCATAGTATATGTCTTGTATATAAGACACTACCTTGCGGAATCCCCTAGGCATGGCAAGTCTGTGACCACCTGGGCGGCGCTCACCCGGAAGCCGGCGAAATGGACGGTATCAATGTTAGAACCTAAGCCATCACCGTACCGGAAAGGCACCTTTCTACGAACTGACAGACGCGACCATCGATTAAAGGACTCCGGATTAAAGGACTCCGAGCTCTTTAATCGATTTTTACCCTTGAAGTTTCGCGTTTTGCGGCATAGATTTACCACCGGCGGGTAAATCCTGTTACGTGCCCAAGGCGTTCCCTTCCATCGGTTGGCTAGAGCCTCGGGACCATCGGCGTAATAGGGTCCGCCTTTTTATTACCTGTCCTTCAAATACTCCGTTTCAAACGCAATCTTCCCGCCGTATTCCCGATACCAGCCATTATCGATGTGCTCGTATTTTCGGATTAAAGCGGATTAAAGAACTCCGAGTCCTTTAATCACGAGTCCTTTAATCCGCTTTAATCATGTCAGTGCTAACCCCGAATCAAGTTAATAATCAACGGAATCATGATTTCCTTCTGCTGTGGATCGCTTTGCGCGACCAGCGGAGCCAAGGCGGTTAGCGCGTTATCATTTATCTTGGCCTCGCCATTGGTTTTCAAATTATGCTTGTTACGTTGCAAAAACCAGATAAACAGAAACGCACCGATGCGTTTATTGCCGTCCGTAGCAGCTCCTGCGCGTCCATGCGCCCGCTGCATACCGTACATCCTGTACATAAAAGGATGATTTTTGATTACCATGTAAAGTAAATTAGCCGCCTGCTCTTCTATGCTGGGGTAAAGATATTCACCGCCAAAGCTCTGCACGATGTTACCCAACACACCGGCAAAACTGTCGTCCTTGCGATTACCAAACAATGGCGTAGCTTCATTTTTGGTAATGAGCACTTTCTTGAGCTCTTCAATTGCCGATAGCGCCTCGTCAAGCTGAATTTCGTAGGTGATATTGCGATCCAGCGCTTCGATCGACAGCCGGCTGCTGTCGTACTGATTCAGCAGAATAAACGTCTGGGTGTAATCGGTGATTACCCGCAACAAGCCGGTCGCTTCGGTCTGGCTCAGGGTATCACTCACCACGTTTTGAAAGAGTTTAAGGGTTTTCTCCAACTCCTGAATCTGCTCGGTTTGCTGCTTGAGCCGCTTTTCATTCAGCGCATAGCCCTTGACCAGGTAATCCTTGAGCACCTGATTGGCCCAAATACGGAACCGGGTGGCATTGACTGAATTGACCCGATAGCCCACGGAGATAATCGCATCCAGATTGTAGTATTGGGTTTTATACCGTTTACCGTCCGCGGCAGTATGTTCCAAAATGGAACATACTGAATCCTTGTTTAACTCTTTATTTTTAAATATGTTGCTTAAATGTTTGGTAATCGCGGGCCGTTTGGTGCCAAATAAATCAGCGATCTGCGCCTGAGTCAGCCAAACCGTATCCTGCTCCAGGCGCACATCCACAGCCGAGCCGCCATCGGCAGTCTGATAGATGTGGACTTCCCCAGTTTGCGGCATTTCCCGTGTCATGTGTATTTCACCGTCATTGAAAAATTAGCATCTTATCCAGTCGCCTCATTCCTTGCCAGCACCTCTTCCACGCTCCTAAACTCTTCCATCGCCGCTTCGGGCCGCTCAACAATATCAGCAACGAATCCTGCTAATTCTCGCATATTCTAACTAGCCAAAGCCCTTTTGTACTTAGAACTACTTCTCCTGGTATAACGCAGCAATGCTCTTGCTAATGACCTTGGCGCTGTCTTTTGAATAGCCGCCACCACCCAGCACCACAAAGGGGATAGACAAGTTACGCAGCTTTTCCAACAACACTTTGTCGCGCGCCACGCAGTCATCCATCGTCAGATCTAGACCGCCCAGCGGATCAACCGCCAGCACATCCGTACCGGCAATCACAAAAGCAAGACGGTAGGTACCTTTAATTTGATTCAGCCCGTTGTGCAGTGCATTCAGGTAATGCGCGCCATTGGCGCCAGAATGCAGCGGCACACCGATATCAACACGTGCTTTAGGCGATGGCATGCGCGGGTAAATGTCATCATTATAGATATCCAGCGGGGTAACGTTGCTGTTTTCCATAAAGTAATAGGCATTGCCATTACCTTGATGCGCATCGATATCCACAATCAATATCTTGTCGGATGCCGGCAACAGCCCTTTGCTTACCAATTCATGATGGGTGATCGTGATGTCATTATAGATACAAAACCCTTCAGCATTCTGTGGACTGGCATGATGATAACCACCCGCCATGTTCCAGCAGTTTGTCCCGGCCAATGCCTGCGTTGCCGCAGTAAGCGTTTCCGCCACCCCCCCAACGCATCGGCAATAGCACCCTGTTATCAATGAAAGAAAATGGTAATAACGGTAGGTACGGTACTTCCAATGCGCGCAAGATATAACGCTTCTCTCTCACCATTCGAACCAACAACACATTCGTCGTCGAATGAATCAGTTCCTGCGGCACAGGCGCGGCCGGTGACTTGATGACAATGCCCGGCAGATTTTTTATCGCCTCATAGACATGCTTGAACTTACGGCCATCGAAAGGATGGAGGTAATTCAATAATCCAAGATCAATGTTGTACTGTGGGCGGTAGTAATTATCCATTAAGTAGCCAGTTCCCGTTTGCGCTCTTTGGCAAATCTTAATATTTGGCCAGGCGTCCAGATTCCTAATCCGCAAACATGCCAAAAACTGATTAAAGAGCTCGAAGACCTCTATTATTATCTCAAATTCGGTACTGACCCAGTTTCAACCAGTTTATTGAAGCAGTTGCGAACCAGTTGAATCACAACCCCATCGGCTGCGTAAACCAGCCAAATATTGCATGGCCTTAGGTGCGATGTCAGCCAGATCTTCATCCCACGTATTGCGAAAAAGTGTTTCAATCTGCTTCAAATGCGCGCAGCGTTGATGCGGTGACACTTCAATCCAACCGAGACTTACTTCGGCTTCGTGACCTGCAATCATGGTCATTGCGTGAACCTCAGGCGCTACACCATTGAGTCCCCGTGCTTTTATTCTTTCTAACGTTGTCTGCGCTTGCTTGAGTAATCCGCTCCGGGATTCCACTGGAATCGTTACACCCACGATGGCCAGTAAGGCGAGTACAGCCACGCACATGAATGATGTCGCATGTGACTCATCTCGCGTGCTAGTTTTTCTTACTAGCTCAGCACAGGACTCTAGAAGTTGAACATCAGGCGTAATTCCACTAGTCGAGAGGTAAGCGTAGGAATTAATCGTAAGCTGAAGAAAGTCTACTAAGTTTTCCTCCGATGAATCTTTTTGCAAAAGTCGGAGGCTCAGTCGCAGCGACTCTTGCAGATGATTTGATGCCGAATAGGCATCGCCGTCGTGATCGGCGTAGGTAGCTACCCATATATGAGCATGAACCAAGGATTGTAAACTCTGCGAGTTCTGGTTAGCGTCTTTTTGATTCAATAATACTTGTATCACGAGTTTGTATAGCGAACACGCATCACTTGACTGACCGCGTGATTCATGAATCTCAGCTAGCCCGAAACACACAAGTGCAAAATCGGAATAGTCAGCCGGTATTGCCTCATGTTCTATGACATGCTGATAGAGTTGTTTCGACTCCCGGAGTACCTGCTCTGCCTCGGTCACCACATTCGTGTGCAACAGTCCGCTTGCCCGCTCTTGTAGCGCTTTAGCAAGCTCACGCCTTGCCGCCGAAGTAGGGGAAACATCAAGTATTGCGCGGCGCTGCTCGATAGCCTCACGAAAATATCCATCAGCATCGTCATACGCATTCCAATCAAAAGCAGACTGTCCTGCAAACAAACACACAGATGCTAGAGTGTCTCGGTATCGATAAACCGGTTGTTGCCGTACACATCCGCGCAATAGATCAACCGACTCACGAAACATTTCAGCACCTGCACTCTCGCCCAATTTTGATTCAAATCTTCCCGCTGCAAAGCAAACCATTGCAAGTTTAAGGCGCGACTCGATTCTGCTGTCATCCGATA